>NZ_JAHPXO010000016.1:0-112016 GCF_019041495.1 Parabacteroides sp. MSK.9.14 | reverse complement strand
CTCTTTTTTCATCTTTGTTGACTTTTATGAAGTCAACCTATTTCAGGACGAGACATAGGCTATTTGTGATAGATAGGTATTTTATTATTAGCAAAGTAGTATGATTTTCGGCTGAACATTCGGATGTATGGGGCCTGAACATCCGGGTCTATGGAACGCTACACCCGGATGTAGAAGGTCGCAAGATGTGGGTGTATGCAAACATTTGTGCTTTTGTTTATTAGTTTGTCTGCTGTCCTGCTTCATTTTATGTCATACCTTTACGACAATAATCTCCCTATAAAAAAGGTTTATATGCTGTTTTAACAAGTTCGGAGACGGATGAAAACGGTAAGATAAGCACGAGGTGGCATAAAAGGAGAACTAAAAAGAAGGTTTCTTTGCAAAAAAGTTATTACTTTGCAACTGATTTAGACTATTAACATTAAAAGACAGCGAACTGATACCATGATTTGGAACGAGACTATCGAATGTATGAACCGCGAGGAAATGCGGAGATTACAGAGTATCCGCTTAAGGCGGGTTGTTGAACACGCTTATCATAATTCTCCTTTCTACCGTAAGAAAATGCAGGAAATGGGGATTACTCCGGAAGATATTCATTCTATTGACGATATAGTGAAGCTCCCGTTTACCGTTAAACAGGACTTGCGGGACAATTATCCTTTCGGGCTGATGGCCGTGCCGATGTCTGAGATTGTCCGGTTGCACGCTTCTTCCGGAACGACGGGAAAGCCTATTGTTGTCGGTTATACCCGGAAAGATCTGTCTATCTGGGCTGAAGTGGTGGCACGATGTCTGACCGCTTATGGTCTGACCAAGAATGATTCGGTGCAGGTTTCATACGGTTATGGCTTGTTTACAGGAGGCTTGGGAGCACATGCCGGAGTCGAGAATATCGGCGGGACGGTAATTCCGATGAGTAGTGGCAATACGCAGAAACAGATTCAGTTGATGCATGATTTTGGCGCTAAGGGGTTGGCTTGCACGCCTTCCTATGCGTTGTATCTGGCAGAAACAATTCACTCATCCGGCATACCGTTGGAAGAATTCAAGTTGCGTGTCGGTGCTTTTGGGGCTGAACCTTGGACGGAAAATATGCGTAAAGAGTTGGAAAGCAAGCTGAATATCAAGGCCTATGATATCTATGGGCTGACAGAGATTTGTGGTCCGGGAGTTGGAGGAGAGTGCGAGTGCCAGAACGGTACGCATTTATGGGAAGACCATTTTTTCCCTGAAATTGTGGATCCGGTTACTTTGGAACCGGTAGAACCTGGACAGCACGGAGAATTGGTTTTCACGACATTGACAAAAGAAGGGATGCCTATGATCCGTTACCGTACGCGCGATCTGACGCATTTGATTTATGATAAATGCGAATGTGGACGTACGGCAGTTCGTATGGGACGTATTCTCGGACGTAGTGACGATATGTTGATTATTCGGGGTGTGAATGTATTTCCGTCGCAGGTGGAATCGGTCATTCTTGAAATGCCGGAATTCGAACCGCATTATCTGATTGTGGTCGACCGTGTAAACAATACGGACACATTCCAAATTCAAGTAGAAGTGCGTCAGGAGTTTTATTCGGACGAAATGAACAAGATGATTGCCTTGAAGAAGAAAATCGCGAACCGTATGCAGAGTGTAATCGGTTTGCAACCCGATATAAGGATTGTCGAGCCGCGCAGCATCGAGCGGAGTATGGGTAAAGCCAAACATGTGATCGATAATCGTAAACTGGAATAGGAAAGAATTCTGATTTATGATTTGTGATTTATGAATTATCGACAGTTCATAAATCATAAATCATAAATAATTAGTTATAAATCAAATTTTATCCCCCATGTTAATTAAACAGTTATCTATCTTTCTGGAAAATAAGAAAGGCCGTTTTACGGAAGTGGCAAAAATATTAGGTGAAGCAGGCGTAAACATGTCCGCTTTCACAGTTGCTGAAAATTCAGACTTCGGTATCTTGCGTTTGATCGTGTCGGATACGGATACTGCCATCAAGGTCTTACGCGATCGCCTGTATGCCGTGAGCGTGGCCGATGTCGTTTGCCTACATTGCCCCAATCAGCCGGGAGCATTGGCTAAAGCGATGGACATCATTACTTCGGCCGGAATATTTATTGAGTATATGTACGCTTTTTCTCAGGGTGAGGCAGCCAATGTGATCATTCGTCCCGACAATGTGGAGAAGTGTGCGGAGGTTCTGAAAGCCAATAAACTGGAGCTGATTGCGGCCAGTGACTTATATAAGTTGTAAATATTAACGTTAAGCGCTTCGTTTATTTGTTGGAAAACTTTAACTTTGCGCGCTAAAAGTATGTGAATGAAAAAGGTTGTATTTTTATTGATGATGATTACGGTTCTGTTATCTTCCTGTGGGGAGTATAACAAGATACTGAAAAGTACAGACTACGAATTGAAATATTCGTATGCAAAGAAATATTTCAATGCAAAACAATATTCGAAGTCTGCCACTTTGCTGGATGAACTGGTGCCTATTTTTAAAGGTACAGCTAATGCTGAAGAATCTTTGTATCTGCTGGCGCAAAGTTATTATGGACAAAAAGACTACCAGACTGCTTCGCAATACTTTAATACCTATTATACGACTTATCCGAAAGGCGAGTTTACCGAGTTGGCCCGTTATTATTCGGGTTATGGATTGTATCTGGATTCACCGGACCCCCGCTTGGATCAGGCGCAAACGTATGAAGCCATTAACCAGTTGCAATTATATTTGGAGTATTATCCGCAAAGCGAACGTGCTAAAGAAGCTCAGAACATTATGTTCGAATTGCAGGAAAAGCTCGCCTATAAGGAACTGTTAGCAGTCCGGTTGTATTTCAACTTGGGTACCTATATGGGAAACAACTATCTTTCATGTGTGATTACCGCGCAAAATGCACTTAAGAACTATCCGTATTCAAAATATAGGGAAGAGTTTATGTTCTATACCATTCGTGCCAAATACGAATTGGCTGTGGTTAGTGTGGAAGAAAAGTTGCAGGGACGTTACCGTGAGGTTGTAGATGAATATTACAATTACATGAACGAGTATCCCGAAGGCAAGTATGTAAAACAGGTTCAGAAGTTCTACGACTATGCCAGCAAGCGAATAACAGATACGTATTAACGAAACAACTAATCAATAAAGTAAGTATGGATTACAGAAAGACTAACGCTCCGTCGAATACAGTTACCCGCGACATGATGAAGCTGTCATCAGACACGGGCAATGTGTATGAAACTGTTGCAATCATTGGTAAACGTGCTAATCAGATTGCTGTTGAGATGAAACAGGATCTGGAAAAGAAACTTCAGGAATTTGCTTCCTATAATGATAATCTGGAAGAAGTTTTTGAAAACAGAGAGCAGATTGAGATTTCACGTTACTATGAAAAACTCCCAAAACCGACTTTGATCGCAGCTAAGGAGTATGAAGATGGTAAGGTGTATTATAAGAACCCTGCAAAAGAAAAGAATAACCTTTAATTAATTGACAATTGATAATTGACAATTGACGGTTAGGTGAGTATCATCTAATAATTGTCAATTGTTAATTGTTAATTGTCAATTGTTTTATTATGTTACAGAGAATACAAACGGTTTATTTGCTTATTATAATGGCATTGACGATTGCCATTCTGTTTTTACCGCTTGCCGTGTTGCAGTCGGGTGATCAATTGTTTACATTTGATGCGACCGGTATCAGTACAATGGCCGCTCAGCCGGAACTTATTTATCCCACATGGGGATTGTTTGCTTTGACAATCGTGATCTCTTTGCTGGCTCTTTTGACTATCTTCCTGTTTAAGAAAAGAATCCTTCAGATACGGATTTGCGTATTTAATGCAATTTTGATGTTAGGTTTTTACGGTCTCTTTGCATTCTTTTACTGGGATCTGGGTAATCAAAAGGAGATATTCTCATTAAGTTTGAAGATCGCCTTTTCTTTTCCGTTAATCAGCCTGATTCTGGATTATTTGGCTATACGTAATATCGGGGCAGACGAAGCACTGGTGCGTTCTTTGGATCGCTTGAGATAATCATTTCGGAGTATATAAAAAAAAGAGGATATCTCATCACTGGGATATCCTCTTTTTTTGGCCTAAATCTGATAGCCTAAAGACTATATTATCTCTATTAGCATTGATAAATTCTTAATACTTCTAATGCAAAACTAACCATGTAGTAGAGCTTTAGACTTTTAAAAAGGGAAAGGCGGCGTTTTTGTTTTGGGAGGAGCCTACTGCCCATTCTTGGCTTGTCTTTGTTACAAAGTTATTGTAAGCCTTGATTTCTATATTGCCTAAGATTGTTCAATCATAAATCTTAAAATCCCGGAATCATATACGTGATCTTAGCCGAGATTACCTGCGAAGACGATTTGGAAAAATAATCTTCTTTACGGCTGTTGAAGATGTCGCCGAGGGCATAATAGTAGCGGCCCTCCAGGAGGAAAGAGCCAATTCCTGTACGAAGTTCGATACCCGGACCACCGCATAATCCCCAGTCGAATTTCTTTTCGATTGGCATATCGTGCTGTTCGTTTTCGGTGTTCGGCTTGGCTCCGTTCAGATTCTCGTCTGTCTTTTCACCGAAAGCATATCCTATTTTGGGTCCTAGGTTGACGAATACCCTGAAACGTTTACTGCCAAAATAGATATGTGTCAGGATCGGAAGTTCAAAGTAGTTGATTGTCCGGCTGTATTTATACTGAGGTTGGTCCTCGAACTTTTCATCCCATCCATGTTGGATGAAATTCAGTTCAGCCTGCAATCCTAGATTTTTTTCCGTAATCCACCGGAGCGTGAGACCGCCCGTGTAGCCCATTTTCATTTTCTGCTGCACTTTCGTCTGGGCAAAACTGACTTTGGAAAAGGTCGTACCGAAGGAAGCACCCAAAGACAATTCCCGTTTGAACTTATCCTGCGCCTGAATGTAGTTCAGGGTGACAAGGCTTATAATAACTGTTGTAATAACTTTCCTGATCATCTTACTTCGTTCCGTGTTACATTGAAATCACTTTGATAATGAACAATAAAGATGTTCGTATTAATGAAACCTCCCCAGTTATTTACGCGATGGAAATCGAATCCGGTCTGTACACCCTGGTAATGAATTTTATCCAGATTATTCTCGAAGTTGGAACCATATTTGTTGATTGCTCCGATGAAAAACATACCGGTGTCGAATCCTAAAATACCATATTTAGGGAATATATTGATCAGGTTTTTACTATACCAGTTTTTATATTTGGTATAGAAGTCTGCCACTTCTTTCGACAGGTTATCAGCATAGAAGTTACTATATATATATGTGTTCAGTGCATAGAAATCTTCCAGACAGTCACGCGTGTATGTCTGCCATTCAGGATAGCCAAACAAGGTCAGTCCGCATTCGGGTTTTGTTTCCGCCAGCATACGTAACGGAGACTTGATCTTGTTTAGAGCCTCCAATGTGCCCGAAGTCGGTACGATCACGTTCCGTTTGTCTGTTCTGAGGAGCGTGTCGACATCGGCAGTTAGGGTTTCGGCATTATAATTGATTTCGGTAAATGGGATCTGCCGTTGTTTCATCTCGGCTTTGAATGCCTTGATAAATTCGGTTTTATCCTTGCCGTCCCTGATGTTCAGTAGGATTATATTGTCTTCGGCAAATAGGTCGCATCCGCCTTGAGCCGCTTTGGCATACAGGTAGGAGTGGGGCGTATTTACCTGGTAAACATATGCGTTTGACAACACATCGTCGTTCTTCGATGTAAAAGGAATCACATATTTGATGTTGTTCTTCTGGGCAAATTCCGCAACCGGGCCGATCTGGTCGTTTTGTACGGCTCCGATGATGAGGTTGGCATTCTTCAAGGCATCCTCTTTCAGGATCTCTTTCAGTTTCTTCGTTCCGTTTCCTGTATCATAAACTGACAGATCGATAGAACAGCCTGTGTTTTTAAGACTGTCCACCGCCAGCAAGAGACCTTCGTAATATTCGATGAAGCGTTGTGTCTCCGTAGACGGGATAGTCTCATTTGTCATAAACGGCAATAACAAGGCTACTTTGACGCTGTTGACGCGCTCGATGCTTTTCGGTTCTGAGAGCAACGCATTGACATCTCTTTCCGAAAGCATGGTGGTTGCAGGTTCGGTTGTCATATTCTCTTCGGCTTGTACGGGTATCTTAATAGTCATACCGGCCTTAACTCCTTCTTTCAATTTCGGGTTAAGCTTGATCAACTCGTAGCTGGAAATATTGAATTTCCGGCAGATCCGGTACATGGTTTCCTTTTTCTGGACGGTATATTCAATTTCTTTGGTAACGGTCTTGAGCTCCGTCGTCGGTAAATCTTCCACTTGCGTCGCCGGAATGCGGATTGTCTTGCCAATTGTAAAAGTGGAAGTAGACAATCCGGGGTTCGCTTTTACGATGGCGGTAGCGGGAACGGTGTACCGGATGGATAATGAATACAGGGTTTCTTTGGGCTGTATGGTATGGAAAATATAATTTCCATCTTGCTTCTTAGCAGTACCTCCAACTATGTCGCGTTGCGGTATTTTAAGGGTGGCACCTGCTTTGATCCCCTCTTTGCTATCTGGATTCAGCCGGTAAATATCATCGGGTGTAACCCCGTACATGGTAGCGATTGCGTAAACAGTTTGTCCTCTTTCTATTGTATGAAAAAATACATTATTGTCTTGTCCGCTTGTAATAACCACTTGTGATCGGTTGTTTTGTGCATAGATAGATACACCAGCCAGACTCAGAAAGAACGTCAGTACATATATGTTAATCTTATTCATTTGCTGATTTGGATTATTTAGGGGCAAAGATAACAACAAAAAACGAGAGTAATAAAAGATAAGTCGCTAAAGTGCGTTATCTGGCATTTCCGATATCCGTAAAAATTCCCACCTTTCCCTCTTTCAAATAAAACCGTTTGTCATGCTCGGCTAAGAAGCGGATGGTGGTGACGATTTTTTCCTCCGGAAAAGGTAATAAGGGGAGCAAGGTGGTGACAGGAAGCAGTTGCCGGGTGGAAAGCAGTCTGAGTAACAGGTCGCGTATGGCGTTGAAATCCCGGTTGTTCAGGCCGGAATCATTCTTGGAAAGGCAGACGTCGCAACATCCGCAATCTTCCGTATTCTTTTCCCCGAAATAGGAGAGTAGCAGGCGACTCCGGCATATATGTATCCCGTTCATGTATTCCACCACTTTCGAAATGCGTTTTTTCATTCTTTCCCGACGTTCCTCATAAGCGGAAGATGGGATAATAAGGACATTTGTTCGCACACGTGGATGCGTATATGTGATTTGGGGGGCGGTCTGGAAGGATGATTCGTCTATTGCTTCGCAATATTCAATGTAGCCGGACAGTTCTAGCAACTTCAATGCATGATGTATCTGTAGCGGAGGAAGCTGGCAAATGGAATAAAAATCTGTCAGTTCGAAGTTATGAACGATATCTTTTCCTTGCCCTTCCTGAATTCGGAAATAATCGCCCAACGCTTCATATACTTTTCCGATCAGCTTCTTTTCGGGAAACTCATCGTCTATCCGCTTTTTCAGATGAAAACTATCCGTATCTGTACAGAGAGCTACTGCAAAGGCTTTCCGGCTGTCTCGTCCGACGCGGCCTGCCTCCTGGAAATATTCTTCCAATGATCCCGGCATATCCAGATGGACAACCAACCGCACGTCCGGCTTGTCGATCCCCATCCCGAAAGCATTCGTGGCGACCATTACGCGGCACTCGTTATTTTTCCAACGGTGCTGCCGGATCGCCTTTTCTTCCCGGTTCAGTCCGGCATGAAAGAAATCGGCAGATATTCCGGCTTGTTGCAGGAAGAGAGCTGCCTCTTTTGTCTGTTTCCGGCTCCGGGTATAGACGATAGCCGTGCCGGGCACTTTTCCGAGTATGTAGGCCAGTGTGCCCAGCTTGTCTTCCGTACGGCGCACGATGTAGGCAAGGTTCGGACGGACAAAGCTTGTCCGGAACACATTCTTCTCCTTGAAAAGCAATCGTCTCTGTATGTCGTCCACGACTTCGGGCGTGGCAGTCGCCGTCAGTGCCAGTACCGGCACGCCGGGCAGTTGCTCCCGAATGTCGGCGATATGGAGATAGGAAGGGCGGAAGTCATAGCCCCATTGCGAGATACAATGGCTTTCATCCACCACTAACAGGCAGACGTTCATGGCCTGTAGCTTTTCCCTGAATAATCCGGTGGCAAGCCGTTCGGGCGAAACGTACAGGAACTTGTATTGTCCGGAAACGCAATTCTCCAATTCCGCAACGATTTCCTGCCGGCCCATGCCCGAATATACAGCCGTAGCTTTGATCCCGACCCGGCGCAGATTGTCGACCTGGTCGCGCATCAAAGCGATAAGCGGGGTAATGACAAAGCAAATCCCTTCCATCGCCAATGCCGGAACCTGGAAGGTGACCGATTTGCCGCCTCCCGTCGGCATCAGGCCGAGCGTGTCTCTTCCGGCACAGACGGAATGGATAATATCCTCCTGTAGGGGACGGAAAGCAGGGTATCCCCAATACTTCCCTAAGATCTTATGGTAGACATCCACCGCATCCCTTCATATATCGTTCTCCTTGATGTCCTTCACCATCAGTTGCAACGACGTGTTGCCGTTGTAGGTGTTCTCCTCGATGGTGTAGCAGATATTGAAAGGCTTCATGTTCTTGATATGCGTATTGTGCTGGTGCATGCCGAAAGCAATGCCGTGTATCGGTGTGTTCGACTTGTCGTCGATCAATTCCAGTTTGATATGTTCCAAGTCTTTCCCTACCAGCTTGCTGGTCCCGTAATCCTTGACTCCGAGCGAGCAGAATACGGGCTTCTGGTTGTCCGGGCCGAACGGATTCATCTTTTTCAACTCACTCATGAACTTGGCGTTGATATCTTGCAGGTCCAGCACGGCATCTATATCGATCTGCGGCGTCATCTGTTCGGGGATGATCTCGTCGGCGGCCAGCTTGAGGAACCGCTGGGTGAAAGCGTCCAGGTTTTCCTCTTTCAGGGAGAGGCCGGCGGCATACGTGTGGCCACCGAAGTTTTCCAACAGGTCGCGGCAGCTTTCGATTGCTTTGTATATGTCGAATCCCGTGACCGAGCGAGCGGAACCAGTGATCAGTTCGGACGATTTCGTCAGGACGACTGCCGGGCGGTAGTATTTTTCCGTCAGGCGGGAAGCGACGATGCCGATCACCCCTTTGTGCCATCCCGGATTGTAGACGATGATCGCCTTACGGTCTTCCATGTTCTGGAATTCGTCGATGATGGCGTTCGCCTCGTCTGTAATCTTCTTGTCCAGTTCGCGGCGTTCTTCGTTATACTGGTTGATGCTCTCGCTCTTTTCGCGGGCCACGTCGACATCCTTCGCCAGGAGCAGTTCGACCGCTTCCTTTCCGTTCATCATACGGCCGGAAGCGTTGATGCGAGGTCCGATCTTGAAGACGATGTCGCTGATCGTGATCTCTTTGCCCGACAGGCCGCAGATATCGATGATCCCTTTCAGGCCGAGGCTCGGATTGCTGTTAAGCTGCTTCAGGCCGTAGTAAGCCAATATGCGGTTTTCGCCGGTGATGGGGACGATGTCCGAGGCGATGCTGACCGCCGTCAGCTCCAGCAGTTTCTCCAGGTCGGCAAACGGGAAGTTGTTGCTTTTGGCGAATGCCTGCATGAACTTGAACCCGACGCCGCATCCCGACAGATGTTCGTACGGATAGACCGAGTCCACCCGCTTGGCATCCAGTACGGCGACGGCATCGGGCAATGTGTCGTCCGGCATGTGATGGTCGCAGATAATAAAATCGATCCCCAACTGCTTGGCATATTCGATCTTTTCGATGGCCTTGATGCCGCAGTCGAGCGAGATCACTAGCGTGATCCCGTTTTCCCGGGCGTAATTGATCCCTTTGTACGAAATCCCGTATCCTTCGTCATACCGGTCCGGAATATAATAATCCAATGCCGATGAATAAGGACGCAAATACTTGTAGACCAATGAGACGGCAGTCGTACCGTCTACATCGTAGTCTCCGTAAATCAAAATCTTTTCTTTATTACCCAGTGCTTTATTCAAGCGTTTGACCGCCTTCTCCATATCTGGCATGAGGAATGGATCATGCAGGTCGTTCAAGCTGGGTTTAAAGAATTTCTTCACCTCTTCAACAGTGGTGAGTCCTCGCTGAACGAGCAAAAGACATACGACCGGACTGAGTCCCAGTTGGCTTGCCAGCCTGTCTCTCTTATGTAACTCTTCTTCTGTTGGGGTTTGAAAGTTCCATTTTGTAATCATTATATATTGTTTTTTTCTTTTTTATCGTCTCTGATATATCGGATATGCGGGTTTATGGTGATAAAACCTCCAATATATTTGAATCCGTAAAGTTAGATAATATAAATGGATATTTCTGTTTGGTGGCTTGCTTTTTTATTAATTAGAAGCTGTTTTAATTTTTTCAAGCTGCTCTCCGGCTGTTTTTTGCCTGTTTGGAGGGGGTGAAATGGCTGATTATGGATGATCATTGGCAACATTGAATTATAAAACCACGTTTTGCTTATGAGAGATAAGGCAAGATAGTTTTTTTTATTGTATATTGCCAAGTACACAGCGTACATAGGATTTTTATTATGTATGGTCAAGCGTGGGGGTAAGGTTGTTTTTCGTACATCTCCCTTCATTATATTATTATTATGGACAAAATACAAACCCTCTTATCTCAAATATCTTTATTGTCAAAAAAGAATAATGAGATTTTGGAAATAATGGGTACTCGTTTTAATATATTTCATATTTTAGGAGTGAGCCATTATGAAAATACTCATTCTACTATTCTGGCAGAACTCTTGAATCCTGAAGGAACACACGGATTACATAACTCATTCTTAAAGCTGTTTTTGGATATAAATCAGATAGAAGGTTTTGACTCCCGGAATGCGTTGGTAAGGACAGAAGTCGCAGTTTCTGAATATGGAAGAATTGACATTCTTATAGAAAGTTCAAATTGGGCAGTTATTATCGAAAATAAGTTTTATGCCAAGGATCAGCCGGAACAGTTAAAACGTTATAATGAATATGCAATAGGGAAATATGGCGTAGGAAATTATATGATTCTATATTTAACACCGGACGGCAGATATGCCTCTGATGATAGTGGGAGAGGAGTTGATTATAGATGTATTTCTTATAAAAAAACTATTATAGAGTGGCTGGGACAATGTGTCGGGATTGCAGTTCACCGACCGTTGGTCCGTGAAACAATAAATCAATATATAAATTATTTAAAACAATTAACAGGACAAGATATGAGCACGATAGTTCAATCTGAAATTATTAATTTGCTTTCGAAAGCTGAAAATATAGAGTCTGTTTTGCAAATACCGACCTATATAGAAGCCGTGAAAGATGCCATTATGACAAAAATGATTCAATCTGTGGCCTTGGAATGTGGCGTGAAAGGTGGATTACGGACAGACCTAAAGGAGCGTGAGTTTTATTTTTATAAGGAATCATGGAAAGAAGGAACTTCTATTTATTTTGGATTTGATAAAGGTAAAGTTTATTATGCAATTAAAACAAAAGAGTCTCTGGATGGGAAGGCTAAGCCGGAAATATATCTGGAACATTTATTTGAAGAAGGAATAGATGCGTTTGATCCTTATGGCTATGGATATATTTGTGAATATGACTGGTTGACAAATAATCATATATGGGTGGAGATGGCTGATGGTTCATTTGCCAAGAAGTATATTATTCCTTCTGTAAAGAAGATACTTGAATTTGTCGAATGTGATGAAATGTTGAAATCAAAATTAGAAGAAAGAAATGAAAACGTTTAATTGTTGGTTGATTGCGAATGTGTTGCCTTACGTCGTAGCTATAAGTTGTTATTTTGCTATAGGAGGCTTAGGGCTAAGAATGAATTGTTTTTCTTTTTGGGATTATTTTGTAGTATTTGGTTGTGGGGGTATTTTTTCCATCATAGTTATGATTTATACATATTGTAATATCGAGGAAGTTCTTTCTTGCCGTTTTATATGGGGGAACAGCAATGTGAGTATATTCTCATTTTCTTTAATTTATACTCTTAGAAAAGGAATATTAGCGTTCCTTTTACCTGGGGCAATTTATTTTTCCATCTTTCTTTTTTTAATGGAGGATAATAAGAATAATGAAACAGAACAAGTTACTGAACAAGTAAAGGCAAATGCGAAACCATCTGCTTCAGAAAAGAAAGATGCCAAAGATAAAGAGGTTGTAATGGTTTGCGAATATATTGAAAAAGGAGATTATTATATTTACTATCCTGAACAGTGTATGGCCCAGAATGATAATAATTTGGTATTCCTTTCAGAGAATGGAATAAAGATCGAAGCATTTTTCCAATGAAAGTGAATCATTGGATATTCATTATCAGAATGGAATAAAATATAATGAAGAACATGGGTGGAACACGACTTACAAACATCGTTCAAAGACGGGTTATTTTTTATCCGGAAAGAATTCGGACGGGATTATTTATTATCAGAAAACTGTAAAAAAAGATTTCGGTAGTTATTATACAATCCGAATTGAGTATCCAGAATCAGAAAAAGATTTTGGGGATCAATATATTAAATATTATATAAAGCGTTTCCCTGAGCAAATATAAAAAAACGTTACCGGACGAGGGGAACGGCTGACTGTCGTGCAAATCTGTATCTTTCGCTATGCTGAATGTGATACAGTCCGAAAAACAGTCGGTGAACCAGTATTTCCGACAGATGATACTTTAGTGCCGGGAATTTTTGTAACAAAAAAACGGCTCAGTAGATGTTTTTGGTGAATGAAGGGTGGCACATCGCCACTCTTTTTTGATATATCAAAATGTCACTACCACCCTGTGTAAATCGGATTAGTACCCCATGTTCTATGAATTAATATAGCGGGTAATATTTTTAACATAATAAAAAGAAGCGTTTTGCCTGTTTGGAGGAAGCAAAATGGCAGATTCCGGGAGTGGCGATTCTTGGAAACTGTTTGAAAAAAGTCCAAACCGCTTTCCAAGTCCGCGAATGATTTGTACATTTGTGACATTATTTAAAAAACAATGACGGAAGATATTCAAAAAGCCTGCGAAATTATGCAGGCGGGAGGCATAATACTCTATCCTACAGATACGATCTGGGGAATTGGTTGCGATGCGACCAACGAGAAAGCCGTACAAAAAGTGTACGAGTTGAAGAAGAGAACGGACAATAAGGCTATGCTGGTATTGACCGACAGTTCGGCAAAACTGAGCATGTACGTGTCGGATATGCCCGATATAGCTTGGGACCTGATCGAAGTGGCCGATAAACCGCTTACGATTATCTATCCTCATGCAAAGAATCTGGCGAGCAATCTCTTAGGTGAAGACGGAAGTGTCGGCATCCGGGTGACGAACGAAGAGTTTTCCCGTAAACTGTGCGAACGTTTCCGCAGGCCGTTGGTTTCCACCTCTGCGAACGTGAGCGGCGAGCCTTCTCCGGGTAATTTCAGCGAGGTGTCGGACAGTATTAAGAACGGGGTCGATTATATTGTGAAATATCGCCAGGATGATATGAGCAAGGCCAAGCCTTCCAATATCATCAAATTAGGAGACGGTGGCGTTATCCAGGTAATCAGATAAAAATGAAGAAGAGCAAGCAGGCTGGAAAATACATATTATCGGATTTTATATCGGCTTCGGTAGCGTGGTTGCTATTCAATATCCTTCGCTATGAGGTGTTCGCCATCGATGAGGGAGCAGATAGTCTGCTTGATTATTTGCAATATCCGGGTGTGCTTGGCGGCCAGGTAGTCATTCCTCTTTTCTGGCTGGTGCTTTATTATTTTTCGGGATATTATAACAAGCCGTTCGGGAAGTCCCGCCTCACCGAACTTTTCTCGACATTCATTACCGTGCTGATCGGGACGGTTTTCGTCTTTTTTGCATTGCTGCTCGACGATATTCCCCGTTCGATCGATATCTATTATAAACTGTTCTTCGGAATGTTCGGATTGCAGTTTTTCATAACCTATATCCCGCGTCTGCTGATTACGCAAAGCGGGATGAGGAAGATAAAGAACCGGGAGTGGGCGATGAAGGTGCTGATTATCGGTGCGGGAGGGAAGGCTGTCCGCATCGCCCACGATTTGTATCGCCTGGGCTATGATATTTGCGGCTTTGTCTCGGAAGACGAGAGGACGCCGGTCAAGGCCGACCGGAATCAGGTGCTGGGGACGGTGGAAGATATTCCGGTCTTGATGGAAAAAGAGAATGTGGATGAAATCGTTTTAGCTGTCGAGTCGAAGAATAATAAGGCGCTTTTAGGAATCCTCTATTCGCTCTACCGGTATAAACGTCCGATAAAGGTGTTGGCGGACCGGTTCAATATGCTTTCGAAAATACAGCTTCGGACGATACGGGGAATCCCGTTGGTCGATGTGACGGATAACAACTTTTCACCGGCCGAACAGAACATAAAGCTTTTTCTGGATAAAGTCTGTTCTGTCGTTGCACTGCTGTTGCTCTCTCCCTTATTCGCCTATATCGCATGGCGGGTGAAGAAGGATTCTCCGGGGCCCGTGTTTTTCCGCCAGGAGCGGATCGGTTATCTCGGACAGCCGTTTTGGATGTACAAGTTCCGCACCATGTATGTCAATGCCGAAGAGAACGGCCCGTCGCTTTCGTCGGAAGACGACCTGCGTGTAACGCCGTTCGGACGTATCATGCGGAAATACCGGTTGGACGAATTGCCGCAGTTCTGGAACGTGCTGAAAGGGGATATGTCGCTGGTCGGACCGCGCCCCGAACGGAAATATTTTATCGACGAGATCGTGAAAACGGCTCCCTACTACTATCTGTTGCACAATGTCCGTCCGGGCATTACCTCGTTGGGGATGGTGAAGTACGGCTATGCGGCAAGTGTGGACAAAATGGTGGAGCGTATGGAATATGATATATTATATTACGAAAATATGTCGCTGACACTGGATCTGACAATTCTGATCTATACAGTTAAAACAGTAATTACTGGTAAAGGCGTTTGAGGAATTAAGAATTAAAAAATAGAGGTGTTGATTATGAAGGATAATTTTCAATTTTCAATTTTCAATTTTCAACTTTTCTATCGGTTCCTGTTATGGCGGGACAAGCATATAAAAGAGAAGCATTTCATATTGATCGTCAGTTTTCTGGTCGGTATTTGTACGGCAGCAGCAGCTATTGTCCTGAAGTCGATCATTCATTTTATACAACATCTTCTGACCGGCAATTTTAATCAGGATGGGGCGAATTACCTGTATCTGCTTTATCCGGTGATCGGTATCCTGCTTGCCGGTTTGTTTGTAAAATATATCGTACGGGATGATATCAGCCACGGGGTGACGAAGATACTCTATGCCATTTCCCAGCGGAAGAGCCGCATCAAGCCTCATAATGCTTGGACTTCCATTGTCGCCAGTTCCGTCACCATCGGTTTCGGCGGATCGGTCGGGGCAGAGGCACCTATTGTGTTGACAGGGGCTGCGATCGGATCCAACTTGGGCCGTCTGTTCCGCATGGAGCAAAAGACTTTGATGTTGCTGGTCGGCTGTGGGGCTGCCGGGGCGATTGCCGGTATATTCAAAGCTCCGATTGCTGGGGTGGTGTTTGTGGTGGAAGTGCTGTTGTTGGACCTGACGATGACGTCGGTACTTCCTTTGCTTATCACTTCGGTGACGGCTGCGACTGTTTCCTATATTTTTACGGGTACGGAAGCAATGTTTCCGTTTTCCCAGACCGAAGCGTTTGTGATCGAGCGTATTCCTTATGTGCTGTTACTAGGTGTTTTCTGTGGTTTGGTGTCTCTCTATTTTACCAAAGTCATGAACCGGGTCGAGGGGATGTACCGGAACTTGAATAATTACTGGAAGAAATTCGTCGTTGGGGGGATCATGCTGAGTGTGCTGATCTTCATATTTCCTCCGCTCTATGGTGAAGGTTATGATACGATTTCGTCTTTGTTGAACGGGCAGTTCTCCCATATAATGGATAAGAGTATGTTCTATAGTCTGAACGATACCTATTGGGGATTGCAGATATTCCTTACGCTGATCTTGTTGTTTAAGGTTTTTGCTTCGAGCGCGACGAATGCTGGAGGCGGTTGTGGTGGTATATTTGCTCCCAGTTTGTATTTAGGATGCATTGCCGGATTCGTGTTTGCGCATGCGTCCAACTATTTTCCCTTTACGATGTATCTGTCGGAGAAGAACTTCGCCTTGTTGGGAATGGCGGGTATCATGTCCGGTGTCATGCATGCGCCGCTGACCGGTGTCTTCCTAATTGCCGAGCTGACCGGCGGGTATGCTCTTTTCCTTCCACTGATGATCGTATCTGTGAGCTCCTATATCACGATTAAGATGTTTCTTCCACACAGTATCTATTCGATGCGTCTGGCCCAGAAAGGGGAGTTGCTTACCCATCATAAAGACCGTGCCGTGTTGACGTTGCTGAATACCGACAGTGTGATCGAGCGCGACTTCCTGACTGTCTCTCCCGAAATGTCCTTGGGAGATATGGTGAAGGTGATTGCCAAGAGCGGGCGAAATATGTTCCCCGTTATCGACGAACGGGGTATCCTGTTGGGGCTTGTTCTGTTGGACAATATCCGGAACATTATGTTCCGCCCTGAGTTATATAATCGGTTTCACGTCTCCAAGTTCATGGTTTCGGCACCTGCCAAGATCCAGGTAGGGACGCCGATGGAACAGATCATGCGTATCTTTGACGATACGAAGGCCTGGAACCTGCCGGTTGTAGACGAGGAAGGACGGTATATCGGCTTTATGTCCAAATCGAAAATATTTAATTCATACCGCGAAGTGCTGGTTGAAAACTTTTCAGGAGATTAAAAAATGAAGAAAGAAGATTTACGAATCGTTTATATGGGCACTCCCGATTTTGCGGTGGAGAGCCTGCGTGCCTTGGTTGAAGGCGGATACAATATAGTAGGGGTGATTACGATGCCGGACAAACCGGTCGGCCGTCATGGCAGTGTCTTACAGGCAAGCCCGGTGAAGCAATATGCCCTGTCGAAGGGATTACCGGTACTCCAGCCCGAAAAGTTGAAAGATGAGGCTTTTCTTTCCGAGCTGCGGGCTTTGAAAGCGGACTTGCAGATCGTCGTCGCTTTCCGTATGCTGCCGGAGGTTGTCTGGGATATGCCGCGTCTGGGAACGTTTAACCTCCATGCCTCTTTGCTTCCCCAATACAGGGGGGCAGCTCCTATCAACTGGGCGGTGATCAACGGAGATACGGAAACCGGTGCGACCACCTTTTTCCTGACTCACGAGATCGACACAGGTAAGATCATCCGCCAGAAGCATTTGCCTATAGCCGATACGGATGATGTGGGGATCGTCCATGACGGCTTGATGACGATGGGAGCCGGGCTAGTACTGGAAACCGTCGATTTGTTGTTGGAAGGAAAAACAGATGCCGTTCCTCAGGAAGAATTTTATAAAGATCCTTCCGAACTCCGTCCTGCTCCGAAGATTTTCAAAGAAACTTGCCGTATCGACTGGCTTCAGCCGGTGAAAAGGGTTTATGACTTCATCCGCGGTCTGTCTCCTTATCCGGCTGCCTGGACTGAAATCGTTTCTCCGGAGGGCGTGCGCACCGCGCTGAAAATCTATCAGGCAGAGAAGCGCCCTGCCGCACATGAACTTCCCGTCGGAACCATCCGGACCGACCGTAAAAGCTATATCGATATCGCGGTGGAAGACGGCTATCTGCGCCTGCTGTCGGTTCAGTTGGCAGGTAAGAAACGTTTGCCTGTTACGGACTTCCTGAACGGGTTCAAGCAGATAGGAGAATATAAAGTCGATTGATAAAAGAAGGAAGATGTGTCGAAAGCCCCTTTGTTCCCGCGCTTGACGGCTATGCCCTCAATGTGGGAACAAAGGGTGAATTCGACACATCTCCCTATGTTCGGTGTTACCTGTATCCCGGCTTATTTCTGTTTCCGGCTGAATTTGTCCAATACCTTTTCCTGGAATAACTGCATCAACTCGTAGAAGCTGGGGATAAACATCGTTGCAAAAATGGTGTTTACCGCCATGCCGAATACGACTGCCGCTCCTAAGGATAGACGGCTTCTCGCTCCGGCTCCTGTTGCAAACAGCAGAGGCATCACCCCTAAGACGAATGCGAATGAAGTCATCAGGATCGGACGCAGACGGATATGGCCGGCTTCGAGTGCGGATTCGCGTATCGGATTGCCGGCCTTATGGTAGTCACGGGCAAATTCGACAATCAGGATGCCGTTCTTCGCAGAGAGGGCGATCAGCAGGATGATACCGATTTGTGTATAGATGCTGACCGGCACGCCCATGACAAAACAACCCAAAATGGTCCCTAACAGGGCGATCGGAAGTCCCATGATGGCGGCGATCGGGCTTGTCCAACTTTCATACTGGGCCGAAAGAACCAGGAAGGCGACCAAAAGAGCCATTGCAAAGACGAGCATGGTGGTGGAGCCTGCTTTCGTTTCCTGGTAAGCGACGGATGTCCATTCATATCCGAAATTATTGCCTAACTGCTCTTGTACGAGCTCTTCCATAGCCTGGATCGCTTCACCGGAGCTATATTTCGGATTGGCTATGCAGGTGATGGATGCCGACTTATACATATTATACAGGTTGATCTGATCCAGTCCCAACTGCTCCTTCACCTCTGTAAAAGCGGAGAAAGGAACCATTTTGCCGGAATTGTTTTCGAGACTCAGGTGCAACACATCGTCTATAACTTTTTGAGCTTGGTCGTTGGCCTCGATCTTTACCTGGTAGATACGCCCGAATTCGACGAAGTCGTTTACATAAGTAGCCCCCATATAGTAGCTTAAAGTCGAGAAAACCTGGTTAAGCTGCAGGCCGAGCAATTGCACCTTGTCGCGGTCGATAGCCAGGTTATACTGGGGGACGTTGGCTTGGTACATGCTCGAAAGGTTGAGCAATTGCGGCTTGCTCCGGTACGTGGCTTGCAGTGTTTCGATAGCATGCTGCATCTCCGTCGGGCCCAGATTATTACGGTCTTCCAATTGGAGTTGCAGGCCTCCCGAAGCTCCCAATCCGGGGATTGCAGGGGGGACCATTGCGAATATCTGTGCTTCCTGGATGCCGTAGGCTTCGCGGTTGAAGCGGTTTACGACAGCCGAGGCGGTATGTTCTTTGCCTTTTCGTTCGTTCCAGTTTTTCAGGATCACGAAATAGGTCCCTGCGTTCGAGAGTTCGCCGCCACCCATGATAGAGAAACCGTTTACTCCGATATAGGTCTTGATTTCAGGATAGCTGTCGAGGATCTTGTCGATCTGCTTTCCGACTGCTTCCGTACGGTTCAGGCTGGCTGCCGGCGGGAGCTGGGTGGATATCAGGAAATAACCGTCATCCTCTTCCGGGATGAAAGTGGTCGGCCAGCGCATAAACATGACGATGGCAATGGCCGTTATGATCCCGAATATCACCATCGTGACAAACGGGTTCTTCAGCATGCGGCCGACGATGTCGTCATATATTTTCTGGGTTTTGCCGAACACCTTGTTGAAGGCTTTGAATACAAAGAATTTCGGTTCTTTGTTCGCTTGCAGGAACAGGGCGCACAGGGCCGGCGTAAGCGTCAGCGAGTTGAACCCGCTTAAGACGGTGGCGGCAGCGATTGTCAGGGCAAATTGTTTGTATAATTGGCCGGAGATACCGCTGATGAAGGTCGTCGGGATAAAGACCGCCAGCAATACCAGCACGACGCCTACGATCGGGTCGACAATTTCACCCATAGCTTCGGTCACGGCTTCACGGGCGGTATATTTCCCCGTATCCATCAGCCGCGACGAGTTTTCCACCACCACGATCGCATCATCCACCACGATCGCGATGGCCAGGATCAACCCGAACAAGGTCAACGTATTGATCGAGAATCCTAAGGCCGACATGACCGCCAGTGTTCCCATCAGGGAGACGGGGATGGTGATGCAGGGGATGATAACGGCACGGAAATTCTGGAGGAACAGGAAGATAACCAGTATGACGAGGGCTGTCGTCTCCAGGAAAGTGACGAGCACTTCGTCGATGGAGGCATTGATTACCTGTGTCGTGTCCAGTGTCACATCATAGACGACGCCTTCCGGGAGGTTGTCTGCCAACTGTTCCATTTTGGCCCGTACCCCTTTGGCCACTTCCAGCGAATTGGAACCGGGGAGTTGGTAAATGGCTATGGCGGCACTCGGCTGTCCTTTCAGTTTGGAGGTGACATTGTAGGAAGAACTGCCTAATTCGATACGGGCGACATCTTTCAAGCGGAGTATCTTGCCGCCCTCTTCCGTACGGAGGATGATGTTCCCGAATTCTTCCGGAGTCGTCAGATGGCCTTTAACCGTCAGTGTGTACTGGAACGGGTTGTCCGCTTTGGCTATCGGTTGCCCGATGTAACCGGCCGAAACCTGTGTGTTCTGTGTCGAGATCGCCTGGAAGATCATATCCGGCGTGAGGTTGCGGATGCGTATGGCATTCGGGTCGAGCCATATACGCATGCTGTAGCTTCCGGCTCCCATGACACTGACGGAGCCGACACCCGGCAGACGCGTCAGTTCGTCCGTCATGTTGAGGCTGGCGTAGTTGCTCAGGTACAGCCCGCTGTAAGTGGAGTCACGGGAGCTTAGCGTCAGCATCATAACGATGTTGGACGATTGCTTCTTGGTGGTGATGCCTTGTACGATCACGGCTTCCGGCAGACTGCTTTGTGCAATGCTGACACGGTTCTGCACCATGACGGTCGCCATGTCGATATCCGTACCGACAGCGAACGTGATGGTTAGTGAATAGGCTCCGGAACTGGATGAATTGGAACTCATATAAAGCATTCCATCTACACCGTTTACCTGTTGTTCGATGGGCAATCCTACGGTCTGCGCTACTGTTTCCGCATCCGCACCTGGGTAGAAAGCCGATACCTGTACGGTCGGCGGCGTGATTTCCGGATATTGCGCGATGGGAAGTATGTGTAGCGTGACCAATCCGGCTACCACCAGGATCAGGGCGAGGACGGTAGCGAATATCGGTCTGTTTATGAAGAATTTTACCATAGCTTTTTATTTTATAGGCTTAATACTCATACCGTCTCTGACTTTCAGCAGGGCGGTTGTCACATACTGTTCGTCGGGGCGGATACCGCTGATGACCTGCCGGAGCGTATCGTCCACCAACTGTCCGGGTTCGATATGGCGGTATCGTACGATATTCGAATCGTTCACTATATAGAGGAATTTTCCCAACTGGTCGGTCCCGATAGAGGCGTCGCGCACGAGGACAGCGTCTTTCTGTTCGCTGTAGGGCAAGGTGATTGTAACATACAGCCCGCTTTTCAATTCGCCGTCTTTATTTTCGAGATTGGCGCGGACGTTCAGCGTACCGGTCGACAGGTCGACGTTGGGAGAGAGGTAGTCGAGTGTCCCGGTATAACTTTGCCGTCCGTCCTGTCCGAGGCGTATGGAAACATGGGTAGGCATCTTGACGTTCGGATCGTTCTGGTCGGCAATCATTTTCATCCGCATGAACTGGTTGTCTTCGATATTGAAGTTGGCGTACATGATGTCGTCTTTGTATAATGTAGCCAATGTGACGGGTTGGACAGTGCCGTTGATATAGTTGCCCACATCATAGCTTGCCCGGGTGACACGCCCGTCGTAGGGAGCCCGGATATAGCAATAGCCCAGATTGGTCCGGGTTGTTTTCAAAGCCGCTTCGGCGTTGCGTACGGATGCTTCCATTTCCGCTGCGGTCGATTCGGCCTGCAAGACCTGTATTTGGCTGACGGCTCCGCTCTTGGCCGCCTCTTTCATGCGTTCGTAGTTGCTGCGGGCATATTTGACTTGGGCCTTTGCCGTGTTTAGCGCGGCTTCCGCCTGGGTGACATTGTTTTGGTAGACTTCCGGTTCGATCACGAATATCAGGTCGCCTTTCTTCACTTTGGCGCCCGGCACGAGTTGCGAGGATTGCAGATATCCGTTCACGCGTGCTACCAGGTTGACCATGCGGTCGGAACTCAAATAGCCCGGATAGTCTTTTGTCAGCGTGATATCTCGCACGACCGGCATCGCGACGCTTATGGAAGGAGCCGGCATCTCCGTCTGGTGACTTTTCTCTTTACATCCGGCAAGCAGGACGATGGACAATCCCATCATCCCTATTTTAATAGCAGTCTTCATCTCTCTTATTTTTTAATTCTTAATTATCAATTTTCATTTTCCCAACTGCCGCCTAACGCCTGATAAAGCTGGATCAAGCTTAGCAGGGAGGAGCCTCTGGCTTGTGTCAGCTCATTTTCATAGGAAAGGAGGGAGCGTTGTGCGTCCAGGACATTCTGGAAAGGAGTAAGTCCCTGTTTATAGAGGTCGAGCGAAAGCTCCAATGTCTGCTTCCCCTGATTGACGACTTCCCGGAGCGCGACAATTTGTTTGATCGAGTTCTTGTAGGAATTCATGGCATTGTCCACTTCCTGGACAGCTGTCAGTACATCCTGGTTGAATTGTCGGATCGACTCGTCGAGCTGGGCTTTTGCCAGCCGTGTCACCTGCGCCAACTTCGTTCCCTGGAAGAAGTTCCAGGAGATGGCCGGGGCGATCTCGTAGGTCAAACTGTTATGGTTTACCAGTTTGTCCAAATCATGAGATGCGAAGCCCACCGACCCTTTGACGAAAACTTTCGGCCACCAGTCTGATTTGGAGGCGCCGAGCGATGCCGCCCGTGCGTTTACCAGGCGTTCAGCCGCCCGGATGTCCGGCCGGCGTAGTAGCAGGTTTGCGGGAATGCCGATGCCGATTGTCTCGATGTATTCCGGCAATGGCTTCCGTGTTTCCATGATTTCCCGGACGTCCCAGGGATAAAGTCCCATCAGTACGCCCAAAGCGTTTGTGTACTGGATGATTCCGGCTTCCAACATGGGGAGAGAGGCTTTTGTGTCGTAGTAGACGGATAAGGCCTGTGCGACATCTAATTTTGAGACAAGCCCTGTTTCGTACCTTTTTTCTGTGATCTTGACGACCGCCTGTTGTGACAGGCAGTTCTTTTTGACAACTTCCATTTCCTGTTGCAGTTCCCGCAAGTTGATGTAGGCGGATGCCACTTGGGCGCAAAGGGAGACCATCACGGCGTTGTAGTCCTCTTTGGAGGCTGCAAAGTTCTCCTTTTGGGCCTTTACGCGGTTGCGGATGCTTCCGAATACATCGATTTCCCAGTTCATAGACAGGGCGGCATCGCTGTATTGGGTTATCGTCTGCGGCAGGTTGCTTGTATGCCCGCTACTTTGTTGCCGGGTCCAGCCGGCAGCGAGTCCCAGGGTTGGCGAATAGCTACCTTGTTGTATACGCAGATTGGTTTTTGCCATAGCGATACGGTCTGCCGCCATCAGTACGGAGTAGTTCTGCTTTACGGCTACTTCAATCAGCGAGTCCAGGGTGGGATCATTGAAGTTTTTCCACCACTGGTCGTCTACCGGTAATGTCTGTTGAAAATCACTGTCGTTTTCCTGCCACGCTTCCGGTAATGCGTGATCCAGGTATTTGTGCTCTTTCTGCGCCGGCAGCGTTATCGGCAGGAACAGGCAGAGCACAGCATAACACCATGTACGTATGTGCATAATTTTTTGTTTAGATTTAGCCATTAAAGAACAGACTTGCCGTATAATTGTTTGCCTCTTTTTATTTCTTTCTGTTTATTTTATACGTGGGATGCTTTGTATCTTTGCCACGAAATGAAATGAGAATAACAATGGGAAAGAAAGAAGAATATAAAGAAAAGAATCTACGGTTTTTAGAAGAGGTGGCTACCGGTGAGGGAGTCGTCAAGCTCCCTTGTGGTGTGTTGTATAAGGAGATAGAGAAAGGGACCGGTGTGGTTTCACCGGAACTGACGGATGTCGTCTCTGTCCATTACCGTGGAACGCTGGCCAACGGACGCGAGTTTGATAATTCCTGGAAACGGGGATGTCCGGAGGCATTCCGCCTCAATCAGGTGATCGAAGGATGGCAGGAAGCGCTCCGGCGGATGCATGTGGGAGACCGTTGGATGATTTATATCCCGTATACATTAGGCTACGGGACACGTACATCCGGTCCGATCCCCGGTTATTCCACACTGCTGTTCGAAGTCGAACTGTTGGGGATTGCATAATTTTCCTTAAGGCTCTTTTTCAGTTTCCGATAGACATATATGAATGCCGGGACGAGGAAGAGGTCTGCTGCTATCCAGGCGGTCGGATCGCCAAAGCAAACAGCTAAGAATCCGAATATCGGTACGGCATAGATACTGACCAGTGTGCGTGCGATCATTTCGGAAACTCCGGAAAGCATCGCCAGATTGGTGTATCCTGCGCCTTGTATGGTGTAGCGCAGGATACAGAGCAGCCCTAAGATCGGAAAGAAATAGCAAGAAACGTGTAGGAAGAGTACCGTGTTTTTAAGTATTTCCGTTTCCGAAGCGTCTACGAACAGCAATGATATCTTGTCGGAGGCCGACATCAGTATTGTAAAAGTGAAGACGGCATAGATCATCATCAGCAGCGAGCTGGCTTTGATCCCCTGCC
The DNA here is from genome assembly GCF_019041495.1 of Parabacteroides sp. MSK.9.14. Classification (NCBI taxonomy): domain Bacteria; kingdom Pseudomonadati; phylum Bacteroidota; class Bacteroidia; order Bacteroidales; family Tannerellaceae; genus Parabacteroides; species Parabacteroides sp. MSK.9.14. The sequence goes on along the minus strand of NZ_JAHPXO010000016.1, from coordinate 87,373 downwards.
AGATGCGTTCGGGTTTTCTGGCTCCGTAGTTTTGCCCCGTATAGGTAGCCATCGCTATACCTAAGCTTTCAAAGGCACAGATAAAGAACATCTTGATTCTCATTGCTGCTGTGAATGCGGCTACACAAGCTGTTCCCAAAGCGTTATTGGCACTTTGGAGCAGGATGCTGCCGATTGCCGTAATGGAGAATTGAAGTCCCATAGGTACTCCGATGTATAAAAGATTTTTAGCCAGTGGAAAGCGGAATTTGCGGTCGTCAGCCGTCCCTTTCAGGACTGGAAAATGCTTGTACATATAAAAATAACAGAGAAGTGCCGACACACCTTGTGACACGACGGTGGCGATACCAGCTCCTAACACGCCCCATCCCAACACGAGGATACAGAACAGGTCGAGTACGATGTTCAATACGGTAGAGAACAGCAGGAACCAAAATGGTGTTTTACTATCGCCGAGTGCACGTATGATGCTGGACAGCAAGTTGTAGAAGAACGTACAAGGTACTCCGATAAACGTTACGAGCAGATAATAGTAAGCTCCGTGAAAAATATTTTCCGGAGTCTGCATACTTCTCAGGATATCTGCACAGTATACGCTTGTCAGAACCGCAATGACGATCGACATCAGGGCTGCCAGTTGTAAACTGACCGTCACGTACCGTCGCATTGTCTTGTAGTCTCTCGCCCCGAATTTCTGTGCCACCGGAATCCCGAACCCGCAACAACACCCGTTGCAAAATCCTAAAATCAGGAATACGACCGAAGTGCTTGCCCCGATTGCTGCCAGATCATTGATCCCTAAGAATTTTCCAACGATAGCGGCATCCACAAGCGAGTAGGTTTGTTGCAATATATTTCCAAGCAACAGGGGGAAGGTGAAATTGAGAATAAGCGGCAGGGGAGCACCCTCCGTCATTTCTTTAGTAGTAGTTGCCATAAATGTGATACCTAAACAATTTTGGGAGACAAAGATAGAGAAAAGGATGGGAAGTTGTTCCGATAAGCGTATACAGATAGCAAAAAAATAGCGATGAAACTTCAATGCCTCATCGCTATTTTTTTATTAAGCTTAATCGAGTTATTCTCCTTTTTCGATCTGTTCCTGTACGATCGCATCTACGACAGCGACAGTCGTCAGGTTCAGGATGTCACGCGTAGAACTTTCCACGTCGGTGAAGTGGATCGGTTTGTTCAAACCCATCTGGATCGGGCCGATCGTTTCGCTGATGCCGAGTGTGTCGAGCAACTTGTAAGCACTGTTGGCAGAACTCAGGTTTGGGAAGATCAGCGTGTTGACATCTTTGCCTTTCAACTTGTTGAACGGATACATGTCGTCACGCAGTTTCTTGTCCAGAGCGAAGTTGACCTGCATTTCTCCATCTACCATCATGTCCGGATAGTTTTTGTGCAGATAGTCGATCGCGTCGTGGACCTTCAGCGGGCTACCCTGCTTGTCGGAACCGAAGTTGGAGTAGGACAACATCGCCATAACCGGTTCGTGCGCGAAGAATTTCACAGCATCTTGAGTCAGGCGGGCGATATCGATCAGTACTTCTGTCGACGGATGGCGGTTGATCAGCGTGTCGGCAATAAAGAACGTACCTTTCTTGCAAGTCAGGATATTCAAAGCACCGAAATGTGTGTAAGACGGACGGATACCGATGATCTGCTCTGCCATTTTGGTCACTTCGGAATAGCGGCTGTAAACGCCTGTCACGAAAGCATCGGCATCGCCTGTCGCAACCATCATCATACCGAATGCGTTGCGGTCGACCATCTTTTCGCAGGCTTCCGCATACGTGACACCTTCGCGGGCTTTCTTCTCAGACAGGATCTTGGCATAACGATGGCGGCGTTCTGTCTCGCGGTCGTGACGAAGGTTGACGATTTCGATCCCTTCGAGGCTGATATTTTCTTCGGCTGCGATCTTTTGCAGGCGTTCTTCGTTGCCTAAAAGGATAGGGATGCAGATACCTTCGGCTTTCGCTTCGGCAGCGGCTTTCAGCATATTGCCGTGGTTGGCTTCTGCAAATACCACCCGTTTCGGGTTGGCTTTAGCCATATCGGTGAACGAACGGAGCAGCTTGTTGTCATATCCCATCATTTCGCGCAAGTGGTTGGCATATCCTTCCCAGTCGGTGATCGTCCGGCGGGATACGCCCGAGTCAATGGCTGCTTTGGCAACGGCACAGGAGACACGAGTCAGGAGTCGCGGGTCGAGCGCTTTCGGCAGGATGTAATCGCGTCCGAAAGTCGTCCGTTTCAGTTTGTAGGCAGCATTCACGACGTCGGGAACCGGTTCTTTGGCAAGTCCGGCGATTGCGTAAACGGCTGCTAATTTCATCTCTTCGTTGATTGCTTTGGCGTGTGTGTCCAATGCGCCGCGGAAAATATAAGGGAATCCTAATACATTATTGATCTGGTTCGGATAGTCGGAACGGCCTGTGGCAAAAATAATATCGTCGCGTGAGGCCATTGCATCGGCATACGAGATTTCCGGATTCGGGTTGGCCAAAGCGAACACGATCGGGTTCGTATTCATGGAGCGGACCATATCTTGAGTCAACACATTGGCGACCGATAATCCTAAGAACACGTCAGCTCCGACGACGGCTTCCGTCAATGTCTTGATGTCGCGGTCGGTAGCGAAGAATTTCTTGGATTCGTTCAAGTCCGTGCGATGTGTGGAGATAACCCCTTTGCTGTCGCACATGATGATGTTTTCCTTCCTTGCCCCCAACATTATATATAGTTTCGTGCAAGAGATGGAAGCGGCTCCGGCGCCATTCAACACGATCTTCACGTCCTCGATCTTCTTCCCTGCGATCTCCAGCGCGTTGATCAAGCCTGCGCCGGAGATGATAGCTGTCCCGTGCTGGTCGTCGTGCATGACTGGAATATCCAGTTCTTCTTTCAGGCGTGTTTCGATCTTGAAACATTCGGGAGCTTTGATATCTTCAAGGTTGATGCCTCCGAAAGTGGGTGCGATGGCCTTTACCGTTTCGATAAATTTGTCAGGGTCTTTCTCGTTCACTTCGATATCGAATACGTCGATACCTGCAAAGATCTTGAACAACAGTCCTTTCCCTTCCATCACCGGCTTGCCGGCCAACGGACCGATATCTCCTAATCCTAATACGGCGGTACCATTCGAAATAACGGCAACCAAGTTTCCTTTAGAAGTATATTTGTAAGCATCCAACGGATTCTTTTCGATTTCCAGACAGGGTTCGGCAACGCCGGGCGAATAAGCCAGCGACAAATCCATCTGGGTACTATAGGGCTTGGTGGGAACGACTTCTATCTTTCCCGGCTTGCCTTCCGCATGATAGCGAAGTGCTTCTTCTTTAGTGATCTTAGCCATAGATTATTTTATAGTTTTTAATTTGTTGTTTGTCTTTCGAAAATTGCACACAAAAGTAACAAATTATTATGAATATGGTGTCGGTCGCTTACATTTAGTTGCTCGAATTTTGTGTGTTTGCTGGTCTCGGCTATTTGTTTTATCTTCGCACCTTTAATTTAATAGGGGGGGAATGTGAAACAGACAATGGCTAAATATATGAAATGGCTGCTGCCGGCACTTTTTATAGTGTACTACAGTAGTATTTCTTTATTTATGCACGTCCATGTCGAGAATGGCACGACGATTGTCCATTCGCATCCATTCGAGAGAGCGGCAGACGGCACCTACCATCATCACTCGTCTCTTTCGGAAATCCAGTTGTTCCATTTGCTGACGACTGTTCATGTGCAGGATGGAGCCATCCATTCGCTGCTTCTACAAATTTATGTTACACCGAATTATAAAATAATTGATAATCCGGTCTATCCGGATTATTTGGTCCCTGTCTTAGGGAAACTGTCTCTCCGCGCTCCTCCTTTTGTCTGATAAAATAGCGTCTGTCCGTTAGTGGAGTATCAAAAAGCTTTCACCTTCTGAAAGATAGTAAAAATAAAGTTTCAGTTTGTTTCATATAGGTGAAACTTTATTTTCCCTGGTAGGAAACTTTATTTTCCATTGCATGAAACAAAATTTTCGTGCAATGGAAACAGCTGTTGTCTGCAAGGCTTTCCAGCGGCAGATGCATAAGGTGTGTATTTGTTTTTTAATCATTATTTTATCAAAACAAACGAAATGAATAAAATTATTATACTTATACTGTGTCTGTGCTGTGCCTTTACGATCGCGCGGGCGGAGGAGGGTCCTGCCTTGAATCCATCGGACGCGAACATTGTCGGTCATGTGGTGGACCGGAAAACCGGCGAACATTTGTCCTTTATTACGATCTTTTTGAAAGGGACGACTATCGGGACTTCGACTGACGGCACGGGGCATTATTATCTGAAGAACCTGCCGGAAGGAGAGTTTACGGTCGTGATGAAGACGATGGGCTATAAAACGATCGAGACGCCCGTGATGTTGAAAAAAGGTAGGACGCTGGAAATTAACTTTGAGGTGGAAGAAGAAGCCTTGTCTTTGGATGGAGTCGTGGTTTCGGCCAACCGGAACGAGACGACTCGGCGTATGGCTCCGTCGCTTGTGAACGTGCTGGATTCGAAAATGTTCGAGACGACGCATGCCACTTCGCTTGCCGACGGGCTGAACTTCCAGCCGGGCGTGCGGGTGGAAAACAATTGCCAGAACTGCGGTTTCCAACAGGTGCGTATCAATGGACTGGAAGGTCCTTACACGCAGATATTGGTGGATAGTCGTCCCATATTCAGTGCACTGACGGGTGTGTACGGCCTCGAACAGATTCCGGCCAATATGATCGAGCGTGTCGAGATCATGCGTGGTGGCGGTTCCGCTCTTTTTGGTTCTTCGGCGATTGCAGGTACGATCAATATCATTACAAAAGAGCCTTTGCGCAACTCAGCCCAGATTGCCCATTCGCTGACGATGATCGGAGGAAGTCGCCCGGACAATAACACGACCTTGAATGCTTCTTTGGTGACAGACGACCATAAAGCCGGCGTCTATCTTTTCGGGCAGAGCCGTCATCGTTCAGCTTACGATCATGACGGAGACGGCTTCTCCGAACTTGGCCAGTTGGAAGCCCGAACAGTCGGTTTCCGTTCTTATCTGAAGACAAGCACCTATTCTAAACTGGGTTTCGAATATCATAATATAAGCGAATATCGTCGTGGTGGCGACCAGATTAACCGACCGCCTCATGAAGCGTGGGTGGCAGAACAGACAGATCACAGTATCAATGGCGGTGGTCTGAAGTTCGATCTGTTCTCCAAAGATTATAAACATCGCCTGAACGTCTATACTTCTGCGCAGCATACGAACCGGAAGAGTTATTACGGGACTAATCGTAATCCGGATGCATACGGGCATACGACGGACATGACGATTGTTGCCGGTTCGCAGTATTCCTATTCGGTTGATAAATGTTTGTTTATGCCAGCAGAATTTACCGGCGGCCTGGAATATAATTTTGACGAGCTAAAGGACGAAATGTTAGGATATAATCGTATCGTGGACCAGACGGTTCATATCGGTAGCCTGTTTTTGCAGAACGAGTGGAAGAATGAGAAATGGAGCTTTCTGATCGGCGGTCGTTTCGACAAACATAATCTGATCGATCATCTGATCTTTAGTCCGCGTGCGAATGTCCGTTTCAATCCGACCGAGGACATCAATCTTCGTTTATCTTATTCGAGCGGTTTCCGTGCTCCGCAGGCGTTTGACGAAGATTTGCATGTGGCGGCCGTCGGTGGTGAAGTGGCGATTATCCAGCTTGCTGAGGACTTGAAAGAGGAGAAGTCCAAGAGTATCAGTGCCTCGGCAGATTTCTATCATCGTTTCGGTCCGGTTCAGTTGAACCTGTTGGTGGAAGGTTTTTATACGGATCTGAGCGATGTGTTCTTCTTGCAAGAAAAAGGGCATGACGATCAGGGAAACCTGATTATGGAACGTCGCAATAAGGATGGAGCCCGCGTGATGGGAGTCAATTTGGAAGGAAAGATGGCGTATGCCTGGCTGCAACTTCAGGCGGGTGCCACCATCCAGCGCAGCCGTTATAAAGAAGCCGTTACTTGGAGTGAGACAAACCCGGATCTGCCGGCACAGAAAAAAATGTTCCGTACGCCGGATGTGTACGGTTATTTTACCTCCACCTTTACTCCGGTCAAACGTCTGGCTATTTCTTTCACTGGTACTTATACGGGAACCATGCTGGTTCAACATCTGGCCGGCTATATTCCGGAAGACCGGGAAGAGAAAACGCCTGATTTCTTTGATTTGAATATGAAGGTCGCTTACGACTTTCCTTTGTATAAATCGGTGACTTTGCAGGTGAATGCCGGAGTACAAAACATATTCGAGGCCTATCAGAGTGATTTCGATCAAGGCAAGGACCGTGACTCCAAATATATCTACGGTCCCGGAATGCCGCGCAGTTATTTTGTGGGGTGTAAAATCAGCTATTAAACGGTGAAAAAAGAAAAGTCCGGTAAGGGTTTGGTGTCTTTACCGGACTTTTTTATTTCGATCATTTGTCAGAATCCCGTTGACGAATTTGTCCGCTGTATTTATTCCTATATTTTTCTTATGCCAGGCATAGATTGCTCGTGCTTCTTTTCTTGCTGTCCGATTCCATCTTTCCTCGTTGGAGATCGTGGATAAGCCTTTTGACATTCTTTTTTACCTTGGCAAAACTTTTGTTGTCAAGACCGGTAATTGGGTTGAACAGCCCGAGACGTTCTCCTTGTAAATTCAATGTATTATTCATATTTTTATTTATTTAGGTTTTGTAATGTTCAAAAATGTAGCTCTTTTTCAGCAGGAAAGAAATTATTTCATAGCAAATTGACTTGATGGGACCGTTAAAGCGTGGAGATAGTAGTACGGTGGCTGGTCAACTGTACTCAGCGGGGTGTTGCCCCCTCGAAGCTGGTATAGCTATGCCGGCTTCGGTAAAGTTGTTGGCGATTTCCATACCACCCGTACCTCTTATCACCCCAAGTTGCGATTGAGCGTTCTAAATTCTATAGACTTTTATTGATCTCGTCGATGTAATTAAGGATTTTATCCCTTCCTTCTTTCTTCTCGGAAGAGGAGAGGAGGATGGGGGGAAGTTCTTCCCATGATTCTAATAATTTCGTCTGGTAGACTTTCAGGTTTTCCTGCAAACGACCTTTACTGATTTTGTCGATCTTTGTGAAGATGAGAGAAAAGGGGATTTCGTTTTCCCCGAGCCATTCCATAAACTCCAAGTCGATCTTTTGCGGTTCGTGGCGACAGTCGATCAGGACAAACAGATTCGTGAGTTGTTCGCGTTCCAAGATATAATCTTCGATGATCCGTTGGATATTTTCGCGTCCCTCTTTTCCCCGCTGGGCAAAACCATAGCCAGGGAGATCGACCAAATACCATTGTCCGTTGATGAGGAAATGGTTGATAAGCAACGTTTTTCCTGGTTTCTGCGAGGTCATGGCAAGCCCTTTTTTTCCAGTTAGCATATTAATAAGGGAGGATTTGCCAACATTGCTACGCCCGATAAAAGCGTATTCCGGCAGGTCACCTGTGGGACATTTTTTTACGTTTGTGTTACTGATAACAAATTCTGCACTTTTGATTTCCATTGAAACGGTGTTTTAAATAGACAATTGACAATAGACAATTGAATGTCTCTTGCCATCGTCGCTTGTCATGTGTTAATACTCTTTTTTCTAATTGTCAATTGTCCATTGCCAATTGAACTAAGCCACAATCCCCCAAACGTGATAGCTCCGTTTAGCATCAACATCTCATAGCCGAAAGCATATCCCGTATGCTGTTTCACTAAATAATCTGTCAGGAAACAGAGCAAAGGAGAGACGATACAAATGTAAGGAACAAATTTGTCACGAGGATGTTTTTTTGTAAATAACCCGAATACAAAAAGGCCGAGTAGCGGACCGTATGTATAGGACGCGATCATATAAATGGCATCGATCACGCTCCGGTTATTGATTGCCTTAAATGCAAGTATGATGATAGCAAAAAGGATGGAGATCATTAAATGGACTACCAATCGGGTACGTTTGGCAGATTGTGCCTTTTCCTTTTCGACCCCTAAAATGTCAATGCAGAAAGAGGTCGTAAGGGCTGTCAAGGCAGAATCTGCACTGCTGAACGCTGCCGTGATGATACCGATTGTGAAGAAGATCAGGATCGAATGTCCCAATATGCCGGAGGTGCAGAACATTGGGAGGATATCGTCGTTCAATGCGGGCAGTTCGATCTGTTGCTGCGATGCAAGCGTCAGCAATAGGACGCCAAGCGAAAGGAACAAGAAATTAACCGGTGTGAAAGCAAAGCCATAAGTGTACATATTCTTTTGTGCGTCTTTCAAACTCTTGCAGGAAAGGTTTTTCTGCATCATGTCTTGATCGAGGCCAGTCATTACGATGGTGATAAAGATGCCGCTAAAAAACTGTTTCATGAAATGTTGTGTGCTGTGCCAGTCTCCGAACTCGAAGATACGGAAGTGCTGGCTGGCTTGCAAGGTCTGCACCATGCCTGCAAAATCCAGTTGCATCTTGTCTTTCACCTGCCAGATAATTACGATTAGCATGGCGACTAGGCATAAAGCCTGAAGTGTGTCTGTCCAGATGATTGTTTTGATACCACCCCGATAGGTGTAGAGCCAGACTAGGAAAATACTGATAACGACTGTTACGGCGAAAGATATGTTCCAGTACGCGAAAACATAATGTTGCAGGATCAACACAACTAAATAGAGCCTCGCCGCCGCCCCTACGATCTTGGACAGAAGGAAAAAGGAAGCCCCTGTTTTATAACTATGCTGCCCGATCCGGTCATCCAAATACGAATAGATGGAAGTTAGTTGCAGCTTATAATAAAGTGGTAGTAACACTTTGGCAATCAGTATATATCCAAAAAAGAACCCTAAAACCGTCTGCATATAGGTCATGTCTATGCTGCGTACCATCCCCGGAACAGAAACGAATGTGACACCTGAAAGCGATGTCCCGACCATTCCGATTGATACGATGTACCAAGGTGATTTACGGTTACCAAGGAAAAACGCTTCATTGCTTGAGCTCTTCCGCCCTGTGATCCAGGCAATCAGTAGAAGGATTCCGAAATAAGCGACTATAATAAAGAGGATGATATAGCTATTCATGATTTGTTCTTAATTTTAGGCAAAGATGCGGATAAAAAATGAAAACGATCTGTAATATTTCTCGATTCATCGGTGAAATTTTTGTTTTCGTAGGAAAATTTGGGCTTTTTGTATATTTTGTTTTGCGTATGTTATTAATTTCTTGTTCCTTTGTATCAGCTGGAGCTCGGGAGAGTCAAGGCGACCGGTTTACAAAACCGGAGACAAATAGGTAAACACAATAAAGAAAAGGCTGCGATCTTCGGATATGCAGCCTTTTTGATTTATGTGTCGATGATAAATCATAAATCTGAAATCCCTCAATATCGTTTTTCAATAGAAGCTCCAGAAAAGTAATGGGAGAGAATCTGCCGGTAATCATATCCTTCGCCTGCCATCATGGCGGCCCCGATCTGGCATAGCCCTACGCCATGTCCCCAACCGGCGCCGGTCAGGACGAAACGTCCGGGGATATCGAATTGTATATCTTCTTTGTCCACGACAAAAGCCGAGCTGTACAGATGTGTTTCGGACAAGGTCCGGCGTATCTCCAATTCTTTGCCGATGGTAAAGGTCCGATGTGTCCCGACAATCTTCAGCATTTCAATACGGCCGGAAGTTCCTCGGTTGACGGGAACCAAATCCAGAATCTGACCGAAATCAATACCGCTTTTACGATGGATCAGTTCGGCTAATTCTTCCTGCTTGTAGAATACTTTCCAGCGATAAAAATCTGTCGTCTCCTGATCGTAGTTGTTCAACACTTGGCAGAGGATCTTTTTGTCGGCTGTATTGCAAAAAGCGTTAGGAGCAGAGTGAATCCATTTCCGGGCCTCTTCTTCCTGAGTGAGGTCCGGAAAAGTTGTTTCCCGACTGTCCCTCAATGCTGTCAGGTAAGAATGGGGGATCGGTTCCCAGCAATGTTCGAACTGTTCCGTCACACCTCCGCAACATTTGGAAAAGCGGGCATCGCAGATCGTTTCGCCATTCACCAGTATTTCTCCCTTTGTTTCGTGGATCACCTCTTGGACGATCGGGTTGGAAGCACGGGTAATTCCTTGGTAGCGCTGACAATGGTCGTCGGCACAGACATCGAAAATGTTATGGTCTTCGCGGTCGTACCAGCGTATCAGTTGCTCGTTATCTCGGTAACAGTTTTGCTGCTTCTCCTCTTTCCTTCCCAGGCGGAAGTTCTTTTCGATCTGTGCGAGCAGCCAGCTGCGTGAAATGACGGCATGTGCCTTTAACAGTTCCTTCGAAGCCTGCGCGCTCATTTCTGAAGAAATGACGCTGGTCAGATATTCTTCCACATCCACTTGGTTGATGACTACAATTCCATTTTCGCCAGTCACCAGGTTGAAAGCCCCTTTGAAACATTGGTCTTCTTGCCGTTGCCAATGGAAGTTACGGCCTATGGTGACTGCCTTCAATTCGAAAGACGAGGAAGGGGAAGCCGGTTCAAAGAATATTTCTTTAAACAACCTCCCGTTGTAAACGATATTGCCGTTTACAAATAACGCGCGTTGTTCCCCAGTCAGGAACTTTCCGGTTTCCGTATGTACATACTCTCCATGAAATACAAACGAAACGGCCTTTTCCGTCATAATGCCGACGTTGACTACTGGTGCTTCCAATGCTTTTATGATTTATGATTTCAGATTTATGATTTATCATCGACGCATAATTCATAAATCTGAAATTATTATTATTTTTCTTCCTTTGCTTTTAACGAACTAATTGCCAAGTAGGCGATTAGCAGGATGTACATCACGATGGCCAGTACCCCGGCTGAATTACTTTCCATCCATTTGATATCGACTAGGTTGATGCCGGCGAAACGCATGGCTGCGCTGACGACTCCCATCAAGGCTCCGCCTGCGATGAAACCGGATGCCAGCAGAGTTCCTTTTTCCAGACGTACACTGTTCAGAGCTTGGTCTTTGCTACGGCTTCCTACATACCAGCTGATGGCGCCTCCGATCAGCAACGGCGTGTTCAACTCCAGCGGAATGAACATGCCTAATGCAAATGCCAATGCCGGAATTTTACAGAAGTTTAGGATGATGGCCAGTACGGCTCCTATGGCATACAGTGCCCAGGGAGCACCCGAGCCGCTCATCAATGGCTCGATAACCGCCGCCATTGCATTGGCTTGCGGAGCGGCGAGTTGCCCGCTTGTGAAACCGTATGTCTGATTCAGGATCAGGATTACACCGCCTACAGTTGCTGCCGATACCAGGGTTCCGAGGAATTTCCAACTTTCCTGCTTGGCTGGTGTGCTGCCGATCCAATATCCGATCTTCAGATCTGTGATAAAACCGCCGGCCATGGAAAGCGCCGTACATACCACACCTCCTATAATCAGTGCCGATACCATGCCGGCTGTCCCTTTCAGCCCGACGGCAACCAGAATAATAGATGCCAAGATCAAGGTCATCAATGTCATGCCTGATACGGGATTGGTCCCGACGATGGCAATCGCATTGGCGGCAACGGTTGTGAAAAGGAAAGCGATTATACCGACGATCAACAGCCCGATCAACGCGTAGTACCAGTTGTCCAGCACGCCGAAGTGAAAAAACAGGTACGTCACGATCAACGTTGCGAAGATGCCGATAGCGATCACTTTCATCGAAAGGTCTTTCTGTGTACGGATCTCTTCCGTTTGCACGATTCCCGTTTTTCCTTTCAGCTCTTTGGCTGCCAACCCTACGGCTCCTTTGATGATCCCCCATGAATTGATGATCCCGATCACACCGGCAGTCGCAATGCCTCCGATACCGATGTGGCGGGCGTAGGTGGTGAAAATCTCTTCCGCACTCATGCTTCCTACCGTCTGCGTAATGGCGTCATTGCCGAATGTCAGTACTTCGGAGCCGAAAATGGCAGACATCAACGGGATGATTACCAACCATACTAGGAATGAGCCGGCACAGATAATGGCCGAATATTTCAATCCGATGATATAGCCCAAACCCAACACTGCTGCACCGGTATTCACCTTGAACACGACTTTTGCCTTGTCAGCCAGCATCTCGCCGACACCGACGATGCGCGTGCTGACTGTCTCGCTCCACCAGCCGAAAGTCGCGATGATGAAGTCGTACAGACCTCCGACCAGACCCGCATAGATAAGCGGCTTTGCCTGGTTGCCTCCCTTCTCGCCGGACACCAATACCTGTGTGGTGGCAGTCGCTTCCGGGAATGGATATTTGCCGTGCATGGTCGATACGAAATACTTCCGGAACGGGATCAGGAGCAGGATACCGAGGATGCCGCCCAAGAGCGAACTCATGAATACTTCGAAGAAATTGATCGTGATCTCTGGATACTTGTCCTGCAAGATGTAAAGGGCGGGCAGCGTAAATATGGCGCCTGCCACGATCACGCCGCTGTTTGCCCCGATGGACTGGATAATGACATTTTCGCCCAGCGCGTTTTTACGTTTGAACCCGCTGGATAATCCGACTGCTATGATCGCGATCGGGATGGCGGCTTCGAATACCTGTCCAACTTTCAGTCCGAGGAAAGCCGCTGCCGCACTGAACAGGACGGCCATGACGAGTCCCCAGAATACGGACCAAGGGGTTACTTCCCGATACTGTTTGTCGGGTGATAGGATGGGTTTATATACCTCACCTTCTTTCAGTTCTCTGTAGGCGTTTTCCGGTAGCCCGCTCACCTTTTCTTCATCTTCTTTCTTCACGGTGTTTATATTTAGTTAGAATTATCGGATATATCATCGCAAAGCTACATTATTTCTTGGTAAGAAACAAGTGCATTGTTTATGAGGAAGTAGCTGCCGGTATAGGAACATTTGACGGTAGAATTTCATCTTATAAGTTGTCCGCTTGGTGGCGGACGATCGTTTGCCATTAAGCGGACAACTTATGCAATATAGAGAAAAAGCCAATATATAAGGGAGATTTTACTTATCTTTGCGGTGGAAGAAGATAAACAAACGAATGAATCAAAAATATCCATCAGTCTTATTGGAAAATGCAGTGAACGAATTGTCGTCATTGCCGGGAGTGGGGCGGAAAACAGCACTCAGGCTGGCGCTCCATATGCTTCGCCGTGATGTCGGTTACACGGAAGGGTTTGCGTCCGCGCTGTTGGCACTTCGTCGTGATGTCAAATATTGTAAGGTCTGCCATAATATATGCGACGATGACGTGTGTGCTATCTGTGTCGACTGCCAGCGTGATCATTCTACGATCTGCGTGGTCGAGAATATCAAGGAAGTGATGGCGATCGAAAACACGGGGCAGTTCCGCGGTGTTTATCATGTCTTGGGCGGTATTATTTCGCCGATGGACGGGATAGGTCCAGGTGATTTGCAGATCGACAGCTTGGTACAGCGGGTTGCCGGAGGAGAAGTGAAGGAAGTCGTTCTGGCACTCAGTACGACGATGGAGGGCGACACGACGAATTTTTTCATCTACCGCAAGCTTTCTTCCTATGATGTGAAGATATCGGTCATCGCCCGCGGTGTCTCTATTGGCGACGAAATCGAATATGCCGATGAGATAACGTTGGGGCGTTCCATCGTGAACCGCACCAGCTTCAACGACTCCATCAAACTATAACAGAGTTATAATTTAAGATTTACGCAGCATTGATAAATCATAAATCCCCATGAAACTCTCAATTATAATTGTTAACTACAACGTAAAATATTTTCTCGAACAGTGTCTCTGTTCCGTGCGTGCTGCCATAGCAGGGATGGAGGCGGAAGTACTGGTTGTCGATAATCATTCGGCCGACGGTTCGGTCGAATATCTTCGCCCGCGTTTTCCGGAAGTCACTTTTATCGAGAATAAGGATAATCCGGGGTTTGCCAAAGCGAATAACCAGGCGATCCGGATCAGTAGCGGAGAATATGTCCTTCTGCTGAACCCCGATACTGTGATAGGCGAAGAAAGCGTGCGTTCTCTTTGTTTCTTTATGGACGAACACCCGGAGGCGGGAGGAATCGGGGTGAAGATGTTGGACGGGCACGGTGTTTTCTTGGCGGAGAGTAAACGGAGTTTTCCCTCTCCTTGGGTGTCTTTTTGCAAGATATTCGGATTGTCGAAATTGTTTCCTTCTTCACGCCTGTTTGCCCGTTACAGCCTGCCGTATTTGAATAAGGAGAAGCAGCATAAGGTCGAAGTTCTGGCGGGCGCTTTCATGTTTCTTCGCCGTAAGGCGTTAGATAAAGTGGGACTGTTGGATGAGTCTTTCTTTATGTATGGCGAAGATATCGATCTGTCTTACCGGATCGTGCAGGGAGGCTATGTGAATTATTATATTCCTGAACGTATCCTTCATTATAAAGGAGAGAGCACGAAGCATGGCGATATCAAATATGTGAAAGCCTTTTATGGGGCCATGCTGATATTCTACCGGAAATATTATCCGCATTCCGGTTGGCTGATGAGCATGCTCATCCGTTTGGCTGTTCTGTTGAAAGCATCCCTTTCCGTTGCCGGCGGTATGTTGGGGTTGAAACGAAAACCCCGGGCGAAACATCGTCGCCTACTGGTGCTTTGTCGGGAAGAAGAGTTTGAAAAGGTGAAAGCAGCCTGTGTGAAACGGATGCCAGATCTGGAATATGTCAATCTTTGGAATCTGAATGAAGAGCGTGTGATGGATGCTATCTGTCGTCGCAATCAGATGAAGCGCTTTACCGATTTGGTATTCTGCTACCCGGATGCCCGTTTCGAGCAGATGCTCTTATTGATGGACAAGGTGGCCGATAAAAGGATCAACTATCATATAGTTATTAATGGAGAATTGATAATTGACAATTGAAAATTGCGTTGAGCGATTTCTTATTGTTAATTGTCAATTGTTAATTGTTAATAAAAAATGAACTTACTTCAAAACAAGACAGTCTGCCTTCGCGCCCCGGAACCGGAAGATTTGGAATTGCTCTATTCGTGGGAAAATAATCCCGAATGGTGGGAGATTGGGAACACGTTGGCGCCTTATTCCCGCTATCTGTTGAAAGAATATATAGCAGAATCTCACCGGGGTATATTTGATTTGAAGCAATTGCGCCTGATGATCGACCTTTGTTCCACGGGCGCAACGGTCGGTATGCTGGATTTGTATGATTTCGATCCGCATCATCGCAGGGCGGGAGTCGGCATACTGGTCGATCCGCTTTACCAGAAGAACGGACTGGCGACAGAAGCGCTGGAGTTATTGGCCGAATATGCTTTTTCTTATTTGAAGTTGCATCAACTCTTTGTGCATATCCCGATAGGTAACGAACCCAGCAAAGCCCTTTTTGCCCGTTGCGGCTTTACCGTGACAGGTATACTGACAGACTGGATAACGACTAAAAATGGTTATTCGGACGTCTTGACGATGCAGAAAATCAATGAGAGGAATTTGTGATTTATAATTTATTATCGACATGTAAATCATAAATCTCTAGTTCAGCGAGGGTTCTTTCGGGTATTTGGTCCACGTTTCATATTGGCTTCCGAGCGATTCGAGCGATTTTTTCCAGAAGCCTTCACCTTCGGCAAGTAGCACATTCCGGTTGGATGCATGACTTACGACCCATGAATTTTGATCTATTTCATTGTGCAGTTGTCCTTCCTGCCACCCGGAGTAGCCTAAGAAAAATTTCACTTTCCCGTCGACAGAGTGTCCGTTCTGGATATAATGTATCAATGCGCTGAAATCGCCGTCGAAATAGAGGTGGTCGTTTATCTTAAGGGAGTTAGGGATGATTAGATCTCCTAAAGAATGAATGAAGAACAGGCGGTTGGCACTGACTGGACCGCCTAAATAGATCGGCATTTCCGGAAATCCCTGTAAATCGGCAAAAAAGGTGTTGACTGATAGCTCTGTTTTCTTGTTTAATACAAAGCCCATCGAACCCTCCTGAGTATGTTCTACCAATAGTACGACGGAACGTTGGAAGTAGGCGTCTTGTAAAAAAGGTTCTGATATCAAGATGCTTCCTTGGGCCGGAAGCACGTCATTATGAGTTATCTTGAATATGTTGTTATACATTGCCATGACAGAGGATACTTGCTGGTTAATAAAACAGCGACAATATATAGCTTTTGGTTTAAACAAACAAATGAAAAGCCGAGCTTTCATGTTAATGAGTCATAAATAAAAGCCCGGCCTGTGTTAATTATGCGGTGTGATTCTCTTTGAATAGCTTCAGGCGCTCTTCGAGCAGGGCATATTGATGCGGTTTGATAAAAGATGTACAAGCGCGTAGGCCTTCTTGGTTACTACCTGTCGTGCTTAATGAAATGGCGCTTACACCGTAATAAATAAGTTCTTCCATCAGTTCTCCTCCTGTCATTCCCGGATAGGCGATCGTGAAATAAAATCCGTCTGCGATCGGTTCGTCTAGGTCATGGTCGTAGACGATCCGGAAACCATAATCGGTAAAGATCTTTTTTAATCTTTCTGCTCGGCGTCCGTATTCTTTTACTTCCGAAATAAAATCGAACGTTCCGTCTGCCGCAGCTTTGAACATGGCTGCCAATGCGAACTGCGCCGAATGGCTCGTGCCGGACGACAGGGCATATAATACGCGGTGAATGTATACAGTTCCGAACGTTCCTCCTCCGTAGCGCTGTGTCAGTCCGGGATAGGCTCGGTGATATAGTTTGTCGGAGATTGCCGTGACCCCAATACGCTGGCCGGCATAGCTGAATGCTTTTGATCCCGAAATCTGCAAAATGTAATTATCCGTATAACGGGCAACTGTTGCCTGGAAAGGTGCTTCAAACGGCTTTCCCAACGGTTTCCGGAAGTCCATAGCGAAGTAGGCCAGGTCTTCGATCACGATCGTGTCATATTTGTTTGCCATGTCTCCGATGATCTTCAGCTCTTCTTCCGTCAGGCAGAACCAGGCCGGATTGTTGGGATTGGAGTAGATCATGGCTGCGATGTTGCCTTTGGAGAGATATTGTTCCAGTATGTCCCGGAGTTTTTCGCCCCGGTATTCGTACACGTCGAACGATTCGTATCTATAGCCCATGACTGTGATCTGCTGCTTCTGGACAGGGAACCCCGGATCGATAAAGAGAATCGTGTCCTTTCCCGGCGTACATTGTCCGCAAACGAGAAACGATGCATATGTCCCCTGCATGGAGCCGGTTACGGGAACGCAGCCTTCCGGCGCAATATCGATATCGATAAATGCCTTGATAAAACGAGATGCTTCCGCTTTTACATCGGATGTGCCATTGATATTCGGATAGATAGAGGCGACGCCATCTTGAAGAGCTTTGATCTCGGCATCGACACCGACTTGGGCTGCTTTCAGTCCGGGAACACCCATTTCCATATGGATAAATTCTGTTTTAGTCTCTTGTTCAAGTTGTGTGGATATGGCAACGACCTCGCGGATCGTCGCTTTCCCGAAATCGGGAAGTCCGTAGCCATCTATAATCTTTCTGGCTGTCTGATAATCTACCGGAGTATTCTTCATGATTGTTATTATTTATATGAAAGGCAAAAGTAGAAAAATAATCTATCCGACGTAAATTTTTGCCGTGAAACTATTGCAAGATTCAAAATAATATATACCTTTGCATCGCAATCGAGAGAGATTGCAGGATAAAAGTTATGGTTCGGTAGTTCAGCTGGTTAGAATACATGCCTGTCACGCATGGGGTCGCGGGTTCGAGTCCCGTACGCACCGCAATAAACATTGAAAATCAATAGTTTACAAAAATAACACCCAATTTTACACCCGTTAATGTAAAATTGGGTGTTTTTGTATTGTTTAGCATTTACACGTCTTAACTCCAATTTTAGTTGTTCAAATATTTGTTATTACTTACTTTAATAACTACACGTAGGGTAAAAATGCGGGACAAGAAAACATCCTCGTCCCGCTACTATAAAACGTATGTTTAATACTAAAAATCCTCACTATGTTCACATAAAGAGAACTGTAGTTTATATCCGACAAAAGTTCCATAAAAGTCAATAAAACAGTTAGCTTCCTTGCTATTAGAAATCCACTGTACTCCTATTCTATTATATTGGGAATTGTTTTCAGTTAGCTTATATTGGGGGTCACCATATAATCTGGTCAGACCTGCTTGAATAACATCCAGTTCACTTGCGTCAAATACTGTAGCATGTTCATTCGTATCTTTAACCATTTTTATCACTTCTATAGCATGTACCTTTCCATTCAAACCGATAACTCTTACATAATTCATAGTTACATTAAAAATGCTATAATAATAAGCATCTGTCACTTTGTAAATAGAGTAACCATTTGAACTTTTCTCAAAACTCAATTTATTAGATATTTCAGATATTGGCATTCCGATAGTTATCCCTTTAAAGGAAGGTTTAGCTTCCAATTGTTGAATATTTTGAGAGTGCATAGTAAATATGCTCATTAAAAACGAAAGAAGTAAAAGTATATTTTTCATAACATTCTATTTATTTGGAGATAAACTCCCACCGTCTATATAACTCATTCCATTTATAGTAACCTACCATATTCCCATAAGTATCGTAAATCTCATATCGTTGGTATAAGTCATTCCACTTTTTCTTATATTTTACATTGCCATATGAGTCATATTCTTCATTTTGGTTATAAAGATTGTTTCTTTTCTCATAACCCTGCTGGTTTCCGTATTGATCTTTGATATCTTTTCTATTATATAAGCTATTATATTGTTCTGTTTTTAACAAATCTCCGTTTGCATTGTAATACTCTAAGCGGTCATATAATGAGTTATATTTGGCATATCCAATGAGATTGCCATAGGAATTGTAAAACTCTGTTCTATCATATAGCTCATTGTATTTTTGCGTATAATTCTGTCCCCATAATAGGGTAGAAATGCATAAAAGAACGATTGTAAATAATGTTTTCATAATTGTAATTTTTAATATATAAACCATGAATAAGATAATATCTCCTTTTTCTTTATCGCGAACAATGCACGATTTGCTTCAAGAAAGCCTTTTTTTAAAGCCTTTTTTAGAAATTTCTTTCCTTTTCTTTTTTGTCCAGACAAGTAGTATGATATTCCCAAATTGTAGTATAACTGGCTATTGTAATAGCCAGTACTTAAAGCAGCATTGGCATAACTCGTAAAATATCCAATTTGTTTCTTTTGTAGGTATTCATAAGCAGTCCGTGAATACTTGTCAAAATCTTCTCGAGCTCGCTTCTCTCTATACACTTCTGCCGCCGCTCTTAACATCATTTCTTCATGTGTCATCGGAACATAAGTGTTAGTAAATGTTGCGTTAGCGGGAGTGTCATAACGGTTTTGTGCATTAGCAAATATTGAAACCGTAAGAAATACAAAACATAGTAACTTTTTAGTCATGTACTACAATATTTTTTATTCTTCCCAGCTCCATGAAGAAGTTTATAAAAACACGAAGCGTGGAACTGCAATGCCACGTCTTAGATGAAGGTCGTAGGAAAAATACCTTGAGTACAGATATGGATATAGCAGCCCACGCTATAGCGTGAGAACCACTATGCTATCCCTTGTACTCTTTGAAAATTTCCTACGTTTTCATCTACAAGATAAGCATAACGCTTCTTTCTTTACTAATATGTCTGGAGAGAGTGTGTGCTCAATCCGATGCAAAAGTATGAAAAATAATCAAATAAACTCTGTAAAAGCCATTCTTATTTTCTCATTTCTTGTGTTTTATAACCTTAATCCCCTCTTCGGTCTGTTTTCTTCTTTTTGGGTGTGGCTTACACCCAGCTTTTCTTTGAGCTCTTTGAATTTCATCCTGAACCATTCAAGTATCGGCATACCGTCAATACACAGCTGGAATTTACCTTTCTCTTGTGGGTTTCTCTCTACGGTAGCCGTTGAGTGCTCCGTCCTGAACTTCTCCTTGTGTTCCTTCGAATAGAGCCTGCCTTTGAACCCTACGGGCTGCAGGCTGACGATTCGCCTTGTCAGTTCCTCGGTAAACCCCACTTCCCGGCATTGTTCGGCTATGGGCAGCAGTTCCGTTACGATAGGGAAATAGGCGTCTATCTGTTTCAGCCTATTGTCGTACCCTGTAATTTTCTGTTGGTAACTCCGGTCTATTCTGATTATCTCGCTGTTGTGGCGGTTCTCCATGTTCTTCTGCTCCCTCTGTTCGGCTTGCACCTGCTTTTGCAGATTCACAACGTCCTGCTTCAAGCCCTCATTCTCCGCTTCCAGCCTCCTGACCTTGCTGCCGCCCAAAAGAGAACTTACCCCGTCCGCTATGGCTGTGGTGGCGTTCACCGCCGCCCCCTTCATCTTCTGCACGTTGATTTCCCCTTTGACCTTTTTCAGTTTCTTCTGTGCCTCCTCTTCCAGCCCCAGCAGGGTTTCTATGTTCTCCTGCAGGCTGTCCTGTTGCTCTACCAGTTCCTTGTAGTATTGCATGGTGGAGATGTGTTTTGCCAGTGAACCGTCTATTCCTCTTTGCAAGCCGTATTTGCTCATGGCTTGTGCGTAGGTGTCCTGATAGTGTTTCAGCCTGTGCCTTGCCATGACGTCATCGGCACACAGCCGTACATCCTGCGTGTTCTTCTTGCGGTATTTCTTTTTCCCGTTCTGTTCTTCCTTTCTGGCTTTCCTGCGCTCCCCGGTCACTATCGGTATGATAGTGGCGTGTATGTGCGGTGTCTTCTCGTCCATGTGCAGGACTGCCGACACGATGTTCCGCTCCCCGTATGTTTCCCGGAGCCATTTCAGGTTGTCGTTGCACCAGTCGTCCAGTCGCCCGTCCGCTTCCATTTGTTTCATGTCCTTGTTGCTTCCGGTGAGTAGTACCCGGATTGCCTTTACCTGGTTGGTGCCCACCTTACGTTTGATGCCTGCCGTCTCTATCCGGTGTGCTATCGCCTGCGTACGGTTCTTCACTCCTTCGGGGAACTGCACCAGTTCCCGGTTCAGGTGCGTGCGCTTTCTGTCCGCGTTCTTCGGGTGGACGGTGCGCTCTATGTGTGTGGACATTGCGCCGTCCGCACCCTTTGCCTTTTCCAAATGCAAAACTGCATATCCCATAACTGTAATACATTTTTTCGGTTAATACTTCCCCTGCCTTGCTCCCATGCCGCATGGCTCCGGGGTTTCAAAAGGGGCGGCGTCCCTTTTGCTCATTGGGGCTTTTTTAGCGATGCGTGCATTGCGTGAAGAAAAAGCCCTAATGAGCTATGGCTTTTTTCAAAGCCTTCCGTTGGCATGTACGGTTACATCCTGATACCTTTGCCTATCCTCTCCGGTTGCTCTGTCTTCTGTTGGCTTTTCTCCGGTTCCGGTTTCTCCTGCCACCGTTCCGCTTGTTCTGACCGTTTACCACAAAGGTAGTCGTTCAGGTCGTTGTAGCCTCCGTATATGTGCGATGCGTCCCGGACGCGCAGCCCGTATTCCTCCCGCAGTTCCTGAACAGCTTCCATTCCCGCCTTGTCGTTATCAAGGAAGCAATGGATGCGTCCGTAACCGCCCAAAGGTCGGATTGCTTTGGATAGGTTGGAAGTCGAGTTCAGCACGATGTAGTCCTGCCCGTCAAGGTCGGGGCAGTCAGGACACCTTTCCAGCCGCAGGGTGAGGAAGGAGAGGTAGTCCATGAAGCCCTCGAAGAGGCAGCAGGTCTCCCTCGGCTGTTCCTGCCGTATGTGGGTGATGTCCTTCGGTGCGATGCACCCTTTGAAAAACTTGTTGCGTATCTCGTAGCCTCCCGAACGGTTGGGGAAGCCGACGGCAAAGTATGGTTTGCCGTCGGTCAGATAGCGCACTTCCCTGCATTCTCTTTTCGCCAGCTCCGTATTTATCCCCCTCTGCCGCAGATAGGAATACAAGGCGGGGGAAGAGAGCGGCACCACCTCCAACTGTTGGAAGCTCGGTTTTGAGAGTGCCTGCTTGCCAAAAGAAAAGGAGACCGGATGCACGCCGGGCGCCTGCTCCGCTATCCGTTCCAAAAGGTAGGGCAGGCTGTCGGATGCGTAGAGTTCCTGCGCCAGTGCGATGATGTTCCCGCCCCTGCCTGTGCCAAAATCGTACCATAGATTGCGTTCCGTGTTGACCTTGAAGGACGGTTCCCGTTCATTCCTGAATGGTGACTTGTACCATAGGCTGTCGCCCTGTTTCCTTACCGGGTCGTAGCCGAGACTGTGCAGATATTCCTCTATGCGTATCTGTTTCGCTTCATTCGTATTCATGTAGGTTTCTGTTTAAGTGGATATTGTTTTTTCTTTTCGCCCGTACCTTTCCGTATATTACGGGCTGTATCCACTTTACTTTACTTCCGTATATATATGGTACGGGAATAAAGTAAAGTGCTTTTATCAGCAACCGGAACACTTCACTTTACTCTGACATATATATACCCTGACTAAAGTAAAGTGGTTTCCTGCCTGTGCCGCTAATAGTGGAAGTCGGGGTTGAAAGTGTATTTCCTGCCGTTCTCCTGCACTATCATCCGCTTGCTTTTGAGCATGGTGATGAGTTTTACCACCTTGTTGTCTCCAAGCGTGACACTGACAGAGGCGTATGCTTCCTGCAAGGCTTCCGCAAGTTCCTGATAGCCGTATTCGTCTTTCAGGGTGAACGCCGCTTCCAGTGCGATGCGGTGCTGCCGCTCGGTGATGTCCTTGTACGGGTCGAACTTCTCCCTATTTCCTTTTGTCTCATCCTTGTCCTTGAACTGGTAGTCCTCCAGCAGTTCGGGCAATGCTTCCTCATTGATGCGGAATGCGAACGGTTCGAAGTCCACCGCCCTGATATGTGCGGTTTTGACCGTACTTATGTCGGGGTTCTTGCTGTCCTTCTCCACTTGCAGCACCGTTTCCGCCTTGTTGCTTAGCTCGGTTCCGATGTGCCCCCTTGCGTTCTCGTCCCCCTTGTTCTGGTGCAGTATGGTATGGATGTGGATGTTCCTTTCTCCCGTCCATGTCATCAGCAGGGAGATTACTTTCGTGGATTCGCCGGGGCTGTTGATGTCGTACACCATATCCCGTATTCCGTCAATGATTACCAGCCCGACGTTTTCAGTCCGGTAGATTGCCTCCCTCACGATTGCTATACGCTCTTCGGGCGTGTATTTCCGCAGGACGAGGAACTCAAGGTTCTCATGGTTGCTGCCTGTCGGCAGTCCCGCCATGCGCAGGCTGCGCCTTGCCACTTTCGCACAGTGGTAGGAGCTCTGTTCGGTGTCCACATAGAGTATTTTCCGCTTGTTTTCGGGCAGTTCCGCCGTATAGTTCAGTACCGTTCCATTTTTCAGCGCAGCAGCCACGATTGCGGAGACGTTGAATGTCTTCTTGCTCTTGGCTTTCCCAATTGATGCGCTGAAGTTTCCCAACGTGCCAATGACGGAGCCCTGCACCTTCAGGATTTCAGGTGCCTGCTCGTAGTCTTCCGAAAGGTCAAGCCGCGAGGCATGCCATAGGATTATCGCCTCTTCGGGCGTGATGTTTCTTTCCTTGTTTTCCATATGGCACCTCCCTATCTGCGTCCCCCGCTTTTACGTCCTGCCAGTTCCAGTGCCATGTCCGCATCGACGATGATTTTGCGCCCTATCTGCGTAATGGCTCTGTCTATCCTCCCACTTTTCTTAATGCGGTTTGCAGTGGGTATGCTGCACCCGAACAGACGGGCTATGCCGCCTATCCCGTACACGTATTTCTTGTCCTTGTCGGCTGCTGGCTGGGCTGGCTTCGTTTCGCTTCCCTGCAAGGCATGTCGGTTCAGGAATATGAACTCTTCGCCCGTCATCTGCCATACGGGCTTTGATAAAAGGTCTCTAATTTCCATGTCAGAATGAATTAACGTTTGTACTGTAAGCCCTGCGCATGGGCTTTTTATTTCGTTCGAACAGTGCAAAGTTAGTTCCGGGTATGGGTGGTAAGGATGTGGATAGCGTGATTGGGGTGTCACGCTATCTCATTAATTATCAACAAGTAATAAAAAGTAGTAGAAATTATTTTGAGTGGTAAAAGTGGTCGTGCCGTGGAATGTCGGGACATATCACCGGCTATCGGAATATTAACCACATTTCCTTGGCAAATTCCTGATTGCTGTCACTGGCTAAATCTGTACGGGGAACGGGTGCCTTGTATTTGGATTTGTAATATTTTATGTCTATATCCAGCAATCTCATGATTTCATCCTTCCACTTCTCTCTGTCCTGATTGGAGAGGGTCTCACCCATGAGGAATATCAGGTAGCATACACGCGCCTTTTCTCCCGGTCTTATCTTCAGCCTGTTCCTGCATGGCTGCAAGTTCATTCCGGCGTAGAAATCGGCTTCGGGAACGGCTTCAAACTGTTTGTCGTTGCATTTCTCATAAATGGCTGACAGCAGTCGCATGGGGAAATAGGCGGGTGGGCTTGCCGGGGTGGTACCGGATGAGGGAATTTCCTTTTCTTCCTCTTCCTTTTTCTTTTGGTCGGTCAGGTATTTATCAAGGATTGCCAATAGCGAGCCTCCCAGCCTGCAAATGTCCCCGCAACGGTTTTGCAGGCATTGCAGGGCTTCCCGCCTTGCCTGCTCCTTCTGCCTGTACAGTTCATCCAGTTTGGCTTTCTCCTTGTCGTATTCCCGTTTGCACCGGTCGTACCTTCTTTCCAGCAGTTCCTCTTCCTGACGGTCGTGTTCCCTGAAACCTACTGCTTCCAAAGAGCCGTTAGCTGCCATGAGTTCCCGGTAATATCCGTTTGTGACTTTCATCTGTCTGTCGATGCTCCAGTCGAAGCGCTCTTCATGCTGTCGGCAGACATATCCGGTATCGAGACGGTCAAAAAACTCCTTGCAGGCGCTGTAAGTCGAGATGTTGCTCTCAATCTCCCATTTCAGACTGTTCAGCAATATGGAGAAGTGCGCGGCGTCCGCTTCAAGCATGAGGCTGATAAGTGCGGTTTCAAAGGTCTGCGTGTCCCCGTACTCTCTATAAAAATCAGAAATGAACTGTTGCTTCTCAAAAGAGAAACTGCCGCCGGACATTATTTCGGTGTATATCTTGTTGAGTTTCCCGTAGCGGGGTATCATTGATGTTATTCTTTCGTCCATAGTGTGATAGTTACAGTTGGTTGAATTTGCTCATTGCGTTCGCCTTCACGTCATCGGCTATGTCTATGTAGGGCTTCATCGCCTTGTAGTCGCTGTGCCCCGTCCATTTCATCACCACTTGTGCGGGGATGCCCAATGCCAAAGCGTTACAGATGAATGTCCGTCTTCCGGCATGGGTGCCCAACAGCGCGTATTTGGGTGTGATGGTGTCTATACGTTCGCTGCCCTTGTAGTAGGTCTCGCTTACCGGCTCGTTGATTTCCGCAAGTTCTCCCAGTTCTTTCAGGTAGTTGTTCATCTTTTGGTTGCTGATAACCGGGAGCGTCTTGTGTCCTTCAAACTCCACGTCCTTGTATTTGTCAAGTATCGCCCTGCTGTGGTTGTTCAGTTCGATGACAAGGCGGTCGGCAGTCTTTACGGTGGTGATTTCTATATACCCGTCCCGAATGTCGCTCCGTTTGAGGTTGTACACGTCCGAATAACGCAGCCCGCTGAAACAGCAGAACAGAAAGACGTCCCTTACCCGTTCGAGATATTGCTTGGTCGGGGGTATTTTGTAGTCTTTCAGCTTGTTCAGTTCTTCCCATGTGAGAAATATCACCTTCTTTTGGACGCTTTTCAGCTTCGGGTTGAAGCTCTCGTAGGCGTTGTTCATGCAGTACCCTTTCTTAGTGCACCACCGTAGGAACCATTTCAGGTAGGCTATCTGCTTCATGGTGGACGTGTTGCGCAAGCCTTCCACGTCCTTGAGGAAATTCACATAGCTTGTCAGCTTGGGTTCGTCCAGTGCCTCGAAGGTCAGTTCCTTGTCGAACTTCTCAAGGTGTTTCCTCACTGCGGCGAACTTCTCATAAGTGGCGTCAGACCAGCCGTTCTGTGTCCCGCATTCCTTGATGAACTCCCCGAATACCTCCATAGGGGCGAACGTCAGGGGTTTCTGCTGTTCTTCCTCCCTCTTTTCGCTGTGCAGGCTGTTGAAAGCCTCCTTTACTTGTGCGGTGGTAGGCATGGTTCCCTGAACCTCAAACTCCTTGAAGATGTTCTGTATTTCCGTATAGTAGCGCAGCAGGTCGGTATTGATTTCGGATGCGCTCTGTTTCAGCTTGTTGGTGCAGCCCGGCTTTACACGTTGTTTGTCTGTGTCCCATTTGGCTGCGTCGATGCGGTAGCCCGTTGTAAACTCGATGCGCTGGCTGGCAAATATCACACGCATACGGATAGGCACATTCTCCACGATTGGTACGCCGTTCTTCTTCCGGCTTTCCAAAGAAAAGATGATGTTTCTCTTGATATTCATATTCGGGTGTAATTAAATTAACACCCAAATATACACCCAATTATTGAGATAACAAAAGATTTTAGGTGATATTTTACGATATATACCAATTGTAATAAGCTGTTTATTAGTAGATAGTTACAAGTTTATGATATTTTGTAAAATTGCAGGTTAAAGTACCGTCCGGACCGCCAGAAACAAAAGTCTTTGGTTCATTGTGAATCAAAGACTTTTTTATTTTAATCCAAGGGGTCGAGATTCTGTTGAAAATGATTTGCGCCTGCCCAAAAATGAAACCTTTCAGGTGAAGGATGGAATGAAAGTTATGAGGCTATGAAATGAGTATAAAAACAAAAAAGACCTGAAAGATTTCCTTTCAAGTCTT
The DNA here is from genome assembly GCF_019041495.1 of Parabacteroides sp. MSK.9.14. NCBI lineage: Bacteria > Pseudomonadati > Bacteroidota > Bacteroidia > Bacteroidales > Tannerellaceae > Parabacteroides > Parabacteroides sp. MSK.9.14. The sequence goes on along the minus strand of NZ_JAHPXO010000016.1, from coordinate 60,576 downwards.
TTTTTTGTGGGCAGTGATGGATTCGAACCACCGAAGGCGAAAGCCAGCTGAGTTACAGTCAGCCCCATTTGGCCACTCTGGTAACTGCCCTTTTGAGCCTCTTGTCGGATTCGAACCAACGACCCCGAGATTACAAATCACGTGCTCTGGCCAACTGAGCTAAAGAGGCATTCATTTTTTATCAGTATCAATCTCTCTCGATTGCGGGTGCAAAGGTACGTATTATTTTTTAATATGCAATAGTTTGGGGGCATAATGTGTAATATTTTTTTCTAAAAACTCTCCGAACTCTGTTCGGAACTCGGAGAGGGCTTTCTGTTTATGTTGGGATATTGTTATTCTTTCTTCAAAAGTACCTCATTTATAGCTTTTTTGAAGTCGGCCTTTCCCATTGCCCCTTTTGCCATCTGCGGTTGCCCGTTCATTGGGCAGAAAAGGAGGGAGGGAATACTTCTGATACCGAAAGAGGCGGCCAATCCCTCTTCTTTTTCCGTATCTACCTTATAAATATCGATTTTTCCGGCATATTCTTCTGCTAATTCTTCTAAGATAGGAGCGACCATCTTACAAGGTCCGCACCAGGTGGCATAGAAATCCACGATACAAGGTTTGTCTCCTTTGTACACCCACTTGTTGGGGCTGGCTTCGTAGTTCGCTACTTTTTTCAGAAATTCCGTTTTTGTCAATTCTTGTACTTTCATGTTTATTCTCCTTATTAATTGAGGTTTATATTCTTGTTTATTGATTATATAACAAAGGTATGCTATTTATTCCATTCCGTTATTGAACATTTTTCCCTTATAATTGGAAATATTACTATATTGCTTGAGTTCCAGTCATTTTGTAAATAAAAAAGCCGTCCGGTATGTTGCCGGGCGGCTTTTATCTGGAGTTTAAAGAGCTTTAATATCTTTTGCCAACGGTATCCCAATCGATGATTTTCCATAAAGCGTTCAAATGATCGGGACGGCGGTTCCGGTAATCCAAATAGTAGGCATGTTCCCACACATCGAATCCCAGAATCGGTTTCAATCCGTGAGCAACCGGATTGCTACCGTTAGCTTCTTTGGTAATTGAGAGTTTTCCGTCTTTATCTTTAGCCAGCCATACCCATCCTGAACCGAATAAACCGGTTCCTGCAGCTACGAATTCTTTCTGGAAGTTTTCGAACGATCCCCAAGTCGCGTCGATCGCTTTGGCGAGGGCGCCGGTCGGTCTGCCACCGCCATAGGGGGAGAACTGGGTGAAGTACAAATTATGATTAAGCGTCTGTCCAGCATTGTTAAAGATAGCACCGTCGGATTCTGCCACGATCTGTTCTAATGTAGCGTTTTCGAACTTGGTTCCCTGAATGAGGTTGTTCAGGTTATTTACATAAGTCTGTAAATGTTTGCCATGATGGAACTCAATCGTTTCTTTACTTATAACCGGTTCCAGCGCGTTGGCTGCATAGGGTAACTGGATTAATTCAAATTTCATAACTTTTTCTTTTTTATCTGTTATTTGACTATTATTACTATTATTTGTTATCAACAATAATAAACTGAGACATAATGTAAGCATAATCAATCTGTTTTATGTTGTTTCTACTATTCTAACATTCCCTGCTCGAAATTTGTTCATAGAATGAAATGCATATTATTTATCGCGGGATAGACTTTATCTATGAACGGAATGTACTATCTTCGCCAACCAATTAAAATAAACACAATAATGACAAAAATTCAGGAAACACTGGTTGCGTTGCCAGAGGAAAAGAAAGCTCTGTTTATCCCGGCTTTCGGAGATGTGGACAAGTTTTATACGACCGTTTATCTGATTGCCCGAAACGAGCATGTGACGGAGCTGGAAAAACCGGACCGTTACGAAGACCGCTTGCAGGTGATCCGCCAGATTCGTGGCAAGGTGGAGAAGTTGGTGAGTTCTTTCGGGTTGGACGGCTCTGAGATCGTGGCAGATATCGCCAGCGATTATTTTGAAGATTACGTGAATTATAAGGAACCGGATATCCGGATGACGAATGAAGAGTTTCTTGGTATCATACAGAAGGTAGCGAGGAAGTGAGGAGAATTATGATGGAAGTGTGTCGAAACCTCCTTATCCCCGCATTTGATGCGGGGACGCAAAAGGACAGACCTTATCAATCAGATTTTTATAGGGCCGGTTTTAATGCGATCCCGCGTCAAGCGCGGGAACAGGATAGTTTCGACACGCTACCATCATAATTACTTCTTCAGCCGTTTTTCCAGCAATCGCATATAGTAGCCGCCGACGACTGAACGGGCCTGGAATCCACGTTGTGTTCCGTCAGAAGTGTAATGCCAGTCGCTCAACGGGACGCGTGAGGTCGTTTCGTTGGCGTATTTCCAGACCGGAAGCATGAACGTTTCAAAATCGGCCGTATTGCCGGTCAGGCAGGCACTCCACAGAATCCAGTCGGATTTGGTATAATCTTCGCGGTTGTCCAGCGGCAGACCATATTTGTTTTGTCTGGTCTTGTAGTAAGCTGTTTCTGTTTCAGCTATTTCCGAAGGGAATATATTCAGATCTAACAAGCGGTCCCAAACCAAATTATATTTCTGGCTCCATGTACCGGACTTATCGAAGGTCAGCTTATAGTGATTCCCGTCTTTTGCCATCGCAATCCATTTGCCAGCCATTTCACGAGCTGTCGCCAGATAAGAATCCGCTATTTCCCTCTTTCCCAACATTCCGGCCATCTTGCCGTAGCCGGCTATCCCCATGATCGCTTTGATGGACAGGTTGGTGTTGTGAGCGAAATGACCGGCGAAATCGTCCGTGCATAACTGGTTGTCCGGGTCGAGACCTTCTTTCTTCAGATAATCGACCCAGGTTGTCAACACATCCCAATGTTTGGCCGCATAATCCGCATTTCCTTCGATTATCGCGATGGCCGTTGCGAGGATCAGCATATTGCCGGATTCTTCGACCGGCATATCGCCGCCGTAGGTCTGTCCGTTAGCCTGCGGATACGTGCCGACATCGTGTGAGGGGAAAGGCTTGTTCCATCTGCCACTTTCGCTGTAGTAAAAGATCGGGTTCATCATCCCCTTCAGGAGCTCGGGGTTATAGCATAAGAACAGCGGCGCCGAAGGGTAGGTGATATCGACCGTCCCGATCGAACCGTTGCTGAAATTCTCTTTCGACAGGAATAGCAGGTTGCCTTCCTTGTCTGTCACTAACTTATGGGCGGAAATGGCCTGGCGATAGGCCAGGGCGCACAGCTCGGCATATTTTTGTCCGCCGGCGGCCGCTGTTTCCTGCATCAGGCGTCCGTCGAAGTCCGCACACCGTTTCATCATTCCGGCATACTCTTTCTGGCCTTTGGCGAAGGCATCGAAAATGTCCGTCTGCCCGTCGTGCTTCCAGTATGCCATCCGGTTGTCATTGAAATACTGGATCGCATACAGATCGTCATATCCGATCAACAAGTGCCCTGACACGGTCTTTTCGTTTACCTTGCCCAGGTTGTCGGAGTAGGCGAGGACCGTCATCTGTTTTTCCATATCCGGAGACACATTCTCCGCTTTGCCGGACAGTCTGCCGTCGGCCATGAATGCTTTCTTGGCAGCGTAATATTCGTCAATGGCGACTGTCACGTCCGGAGATTGCGCGGCTGAAAGATAGAAATAGCCCCAGTCGATGCGAAGGTCGTCTCCCTTCTTGCCCAAAACTTCCTGGTCGACAGAGCCGGTCTTTAGATAGACATACCCGTCTTTTTCGATCTTTTCGAAGGTGACAGGTTGATCTGTCGTGTTTACAGCCCATTGAGGGGTCGCTTCGAGGTATAACTGGACTTCGTGTGTCCGACCATCTAACGAACGGGCCTGATACGTGATATAATTGTACGGGGCGGTCATGGCCTCCAGGTCGTCCATCAGCATCGGAGCAGTGAAGATCAAATCCAGTTCGACAGGGCCGCATTCGAACGTATAGTACGTCTGTGTCGGCATGACGGTGGTCGCCGTCTGGACCGCTTTATTGTCAAACGTGTCTCCCCGTTTTACCTTCTTCATGATTCCCATGTCCACGTATGCACCTCCTCCGTTGTTGCGGCAGTGGGCAGCCAGGATGTTCCCCGTCGGTTTGAGCGTGTTGGCCACTTCCTGCGGGATTTCCTTCAGCAGGTCGTAATCCAACCCGTTGCCGGTTACGGCCACCTGCTTACCGTTGATGTACAACTCGATGTTGTCGTCGTGCGAATATAGCAGGAACAGATCTTCCTTATCCGTCCCCTCAGGCCAGTCGAACGAGCGGCGTACCCAGATGTCGCCGTCTTGCCAGGGAGTGGAGCGATACGGATTATCGTCTGTCCCGAATGCCGCCTTGCCTGTTTTCCAGCCTTTTGTCTCGTAATCGACGGCGGTCCATTCTCCCTCCGGCAGCTCGAATGTGTAGGTCGCCTCCCATAAGCCGGAAGCCGCCGTACCGATAACCGGCGTCACCTCTACTTTGTCCGCTCCCATGAACCGGTATGAAACACCGTCTACACGCAGGCTTCCCAATAGCGGGAAGTTACGGCCGGTCCAGTGGCGCACGCTTTCTTCGTTCAGGCGGTCGGCAAACGACCAGGCGCTGGTGTACGGGTCGATCGTTACCAGCGGTGTTGCCGGCGCCCGTAATTCGTTTTTGGCAGCAGGGGCATATACTTCGTTTGCGATACGCGTGTTCGACGAACAAGCACTCAGCAAAGCGACCGTACAAGCCGATAGCAGCATGATTTGTCTTTTCATTTTGTCTTTACCTTAATTATTATTGATGATTTTAAATAATCTTTCCCTTTTTCGGTTGCCCGAAATTAAAAATAAAAAGCGATAGTCGGAAGCAACAAAGTTCTGCTACCGGCATATTGCAAGATTATTGAAAGCATTTGCATGATTTTTAAAATATCAAAATGTCATTACGACCCCATGTAAATCGGATTAGTACCCCATATATTTGGAATTACTATAGCGGGTGATATTTTTTAACGTTTCTATTTAAACTGGGGAGTGGCTGTTTTGCTGACGAAATGATATCGGGCAAGGCAGACATTGTTTTCATGGGCGGAGTAGAACCTCGCCTCTACGGGAGACCTTGAAATAACTTTTTTTGTGCTTCTTCTGTATGTGTATGTGATGGATAACGTTTATTTTTGTCGGTTACAGCAGTGCTGTTGTGGAATAGTGATAAGAATAGTTGATAAAATTAGGCTTTTTAGGCAAAAATCGATGAGGTACTTTACTAATATTTTGCGTTGGATATCTTCACAGGAACACTTATATTTCTTGTTCGGCTTGCTTTTCATCATTCCGAACTGTGTTTTTCTGTTCACAGAGCCTTTACCTGTTCCGGTGGGCCTTGCTTCTATCGTCATGCCGTTGGCGTTCTGGATGGGAGTTCTGCTGCTGGCGCGTAAACCCGGAGTGGTGGTCTGGTGTCTGTTGCCGAAAATCATACTGGACGGAGGCCAGTTGGTCCTGTTGTATCTTTTCGGCGAGTCGGTGATAGCCGTGGACATGTTCTTGAACCTGACAAGTTCGAATGCTTCCGAAGCAAGCGAATTATTAGGAAATATTTTTCTTGTCATCGTTTGCGTCTTTTTCTTTTATACGCTTCCTACCTTGTGGCTGGCCACGCGTTCAATCCGCATGAAAGACAGGCTGACCGCCGTGTTCCGCAAGCGGTGGGCGTCCAGAAGCTTGGGGCTTTTCGGAGTGGGGGTGCTGCTCTGTTTCCTGCCTTCTTGGCAAAAGCACAGTTTCTCGCTCAAGAACGATGTTTATCCGGTCAATGCGCTTTATAATCTCTATTTTGCGATTACCAAATCGAACAAAAACGCCAACTATTCCATCTCTTCTGCCGATTTCAGGTTCAACTCGGTCCGGACGGGACAGGCGGATGGCAAGCGCGAGATTTACGTGCTTGTGGTGGGAGAGACTTCGCGGGCTATGGAATGGAGCTTGTATGGATATGAACGCAATACGACTCCGCGTATGGAAGGACTCGATGGTCTGATACATTTTACGGATGTTGTGACGCAATCCAACAATACGCACAAAAGTGTTCCGATCATCCTGTCTGCCGCTAGTGCGGAAAACTATGGCGTGATATATGACGAGAAAAGCATCGTTACCGCTTTCAAGGAAGCAGGTTTCCGTACGCTTGTCATTGCCAATCAGAAACTGACTACTTCGATGATCGGGGCTTTCTACCGGGAGGCTGATACGTTTATCGATATGAGCACGTTCAACACCGGATCGTATCTGACCTCATTGTATGATGCCGCCCTTTTGCCGTATTTGGAAAAGGAACTGGATAAATCGGACGAGGATATGTTTATCGTCCTCCATACATACGGGTCGCATTTCAATTATCATGAGCGTTATCCGGCTGAGTTCCGGATTTATACGCCGGATAAGGCCGAAGGCATCCGCCAATCCTATAAGAAGGAACTGCGTAATGCTTACGACAATTCGATCCGTTATACGGATTATGTTTTGGGAGAAATCGTCGACATGTTGAAAAAGAAGGAGGTTTGTGCGTCGATGCTTTATCTGAGCGATCACGGAGAAGATATTTTCGATGATGCACGTGCTCGTTACCTGCATGCTTCGCCTATACCGACTTATTATCAGCTCCATATCCCGTATATCATCTGGTTCTCGGACGATTATCGGACCGTTTTTCCGGAGAAATACCGGATGGCGATCTCTCACGGGGCTTATCCGGTCAGCACGAACAGTGTGTTCCATACGGTATTGGATATTGCCGGTGTCCGGACTTCGGTATCCGATTCCACACTGGCCCTGACCAACCCAGCTTTTGCCGTTCGTGACCGTATGTTTCTCGGTGATCACGACGAACCTGTCCCGTTCTGGAAGGTTGGATTGAAGAAAGCGGATTTCGTTATGTTGGACAAATGGAAAATAGCTTATAGAAAAGACTAATGAGCGCACAGAATGGACATATTACAAGTAAAGTCATATTGGGATACCTGTTATTGATCCTGATAGCCGTGTGTTCGGTCGTTTATATTTATAACATTATCGAACAGTTTGCTGGCGAAGACGACCCGAACAACAAATCGAGGGAGAAGGTTTATCTCGTGACCAACACTCTGTCGTTACTCTACGAAAGCGAAGCGCTCGGACAAATGGTCGGGTTTCCACAGGGGGAAATCAAGCATTTCAACCGCACGCTGAACAAGGCTTTGCAGAATATGGATTCCTTGCGTACATTAGTGTCGAATCCCGCACTATATCCCAAGATCGACACGATCGATATGTTGATCGAGCAGAAGCGTTGGAACACGCGCCGCCTGTTGGAAACCTGGCGTGAGACGAACGCGGAACATCTGTATACCCAAAACATCGAGAAGGTGATCGCCCGGCAAGATACGATGATCCGGCAGGTCGAAATACAGGAGCGCGTGATCGTGCACCAGGATTCCGTGAAAACTCCTCAGCCCCATAAGCACCGTGGCTTTTTCCGCCGGCTCGCCGATGCATTCTCACCGCCTAAAGAGGATTCGACTGTTATCGTGAATACGACCCGGCAGATCGTGACTGATACGTTGGTGAATTCCTTCAACCCGGCAGACACGATCGTGACGGTCCTGAAAAATTTGCAGGACAGTGTGGCCGATCAGCGTAAACAGCTTGTCGACCAGCTTTTAGAGCGTGCCGCTAACTTGCGTTATAATAATAGCATCATCACGAGCCGAATCAACCAGATGTTGCGCGATATAGAAGAAGAGGAGATGAACGCGTCGATGGAGCGTGTTGTGAAGAAACAGGAGGTGCTGCGCGAAACCTCTTATCTCATTGGCGGCATCGCTATCCTGTCGCTGATTATCGTGGTGGTCTTTATCATTCTGATCACGCGTGATATCTCCAGGAGCCAGTATTATCGGCTGCAATTGGAGAAAGCCAAGCAATATGCTGAAGACCTGCTCCATAGCCGGGAGAAGTTGATGCTGACGATCAGCCACGATATCCGTGCGCCGCTCTCGTCCATAATCGGTTATATAGAACTGCTGCTGCGCCGTCGTCCGGACGAAAGGCAACGTTATTATTTGGAAAATATGACTGGATCGGCCAATCATATCCTTTCTCTGGTGAACGGTTTGCTTGATTTTCATCGATTGGAATCGGGGCAGATGGAGATACAGAACGTGCCTTTCAGCGTACGTACGCTTTTTAATGAAATATACGGGAGCTTCCGCCCGATAGCCGAGGCGAAAGGACTTGCTTTTGTTCTGAATATGAAGGAGGAAGGGATGGATCGCATCTATTCAGGTGATCCGATACGCCTCCGCCAGATAGTCAGCAACCTATTGTCTAACGCTGTCAAGTTTACTCATGAAGGTCGTATCGTTTTGATAGTCAAATTGTCAATTCTCAATTCTCAATTGACAATTACTGTCTCCGACTCCGGTGTCGGGATTCCGGAAGAAGAACAGGAAAAAATTTTCGGCGAGTTTGCCCGTCTGTCGGGAACCGAAAAGGAAGAAGGTTTCGGTCTCGGACTTTCCATCACCCGCAAGCTGATTGAACTGATGGGAGGAACCTTGTCGCTAAAGAGTGTTCCGGGAAAAGGAAGTGATTTTACGATTGTCCTGCCTTTGCGGGAATCGGAAGTGCAGACGTTGCATGCCACACCTGCCATAGAGGAGGAAGACGAAACGGAGACCGGGGGGTTCGAAGGGCGCGAAATCTTTTGTTTGCTGGTCGATGACGATCCGTTGCAGTTGGCACTGACGGAAGAGTTTTTGAAACGGAACCATGTGGAGGTCACCAGTTGTTCAAATCCGTTTGCCGTGGTCGATATTTTGCGTAATAGTTCTTTCGACGCGATCATAACCGATATACAGATGCCGGGCATGGATGGGTACGGCCTGCTTAACGTCATTCGTTCGTCGGGTGTCCCCGGTACAGATACTGTGCCTGTCATCGCGCTTTCAGCCAGTGTGGAAAACGAGAATACACATTATTTGGAAGTCGGTTTTACCGGATTCCTAAATAAGCCTTTCACGGCTAAGCAGTTGATCGCTTTGTTGAATAACCTGTTGCAAGCGGATATACAAGCCGAGGTGTCGCCTGAATTCAATTTTGATTCGCTTACTGCTTTTGCTGGCGAAGACAAAGAAGCTTCCGCTTCCATTATCCGGACTTTTGCCGAGGAGACGAACAAGAGCGTTTCGTTGCTACAACAAGCTTTGGAGAAGACCGACCGTGCACAGGCTGCCAAAATCTCCCATAAGCTAATCCCGCTTTTCACCATGTTGGGAGCTTCCGATTTGGTAGCCCAACTGAGAATCCTTGAGAAGAACGACGAGGCACTGACAGACGAAGGTTGGAAGCGGCTTTTATTTGAAGTGATCCGGCAGGCGGGTGTTGTTGTGGGCCAGGCTGTGGAACGGTATCTGTAGAAAAATTCCCCATATATGTCCACAATTCCCCATTCGTGACGTTGTAATAAATAGCTTCAGTAAAACATTCTGGGCGACTTCTCTGTTAGAATAGAAGAGTTTACAAAAACAGGCTGTGTGTCAGGCTGAGTTTGGCACGATATTCGCTTCTTTTATAGCAAGAAGCGGAAGTGGACGTTTCTACATTAAAAAAACCGTTTTAAAGTATGTTCGAGTATCTATTTTAAGTCTGCAAACAAAAAGAGCGCCTAAATGGTGCTTTTTTTGTTTTATATGACTTCTTTATCTACTTTTGTCTTTTGTAAAATCATAAATTAAAAATCTAAATCATTATCAATGGAGCATGGACTTTTGGCTAAGTCGCCTCGTATCGAGGTGGTGGATGCATTACGCGGTTTTGCCGTTATGGCTATTATGTTACTACACAACATCGAACATTTTAATTTTTATGACTTCCCGACAGCTTCTTCGGCTTTTATGGAGGCGATGGATAAAGGAATATGGGAAACATTGTTTTTCCTCTTTTCCGGGAAAGCTTACGCGATTTTCTCCCTGCTGTTCGGATTCAGCTTTTTTATTCAATATAACAATCAGGCGAAGAAAGGTAAAGACTTCCGTCTGCGTTTCCTGTGGCGGCTTTTCCTTTTGTTCATTATCGGCTGTTTCAACGGGGCGTTTTTCCCCGGCGACATATTAGTCCTTTATTCTATAATTGGCGTGGTGCTCGTGTTAGTCTGCAGATGGAGCGACCGAGCGATCCTCATTGCCGCTATTATCCTGATGCTCCAGCCTCTCGAACTCGGCAAGTTTTTCTATGCGATGATAAATCCTGACTATGTGCCGGCAGCCGGCGTTTGGCGTGTTCATAGCCAACGTATGTATCCGTTCCTTTCGCAGCCGGATTTCTGGGCGATGGTTAAGTCCAACCTTTGGGACGGCCAGTTGTTCAGCCTGTTGTGGGCATGGGGGTATGGACGTTTTTTCCAGACTGCCTCTTTGTTCCTGTTGGGTATGCTGATGGGACGCAGACAGTTGTTTGCCAACCTGTCCGAACATCGGGTTTTCTGGATGCGGACGCTGGTTATCGGTGCGGTTTGCTTTGTCCCGTTGTATTTCATTACGGCTTCCCTTCCGGATATGATCTCCAACAAGGCGATGCTGACTCCGATGAACACGGTGGTTTCCTCTTTCCGCAATTTCTCTTTCATGTGTGTGTTGGTCGCTTGTTTTGTCTTCCTGTGGCAACAAGTTTCGACCCATAAAATGCTGCACGGTTTGGTGCCGTATGGAAAGATGAGTTTAACTAACTATTTGACACAGTCTATTATAGGATCGTTTATCTATTTCGGTTACGGTTTGTCACTTTATAATGTTTTAGGCACGACAGCCAGCTTTGGAGTCGGCGTCCTGTTGTTCATCCTCCAGTTAGGTTTCTGCCATTGGTGGTTGAAGAAATTCAAGCAAGGTCCGTTCGAGGGGGCGTGGAAAAAGGCAACTTGGGCATTTTGAATTGACAATGGACAATTGATAATTGCGGCAAGCGGTATTTAATTGTCCATTGTCCATTGTCAATTATCAATTCTTAGTTATCTTTGTGTACGAAACAAAAAAGAATAATATGCCGTCTATCCTGATTTTAGAAGATGATATAACATTCTCGTTGATGCTGAAAACCTGGCTGGGAAGGAAAGGCTTCGAAGTCAGTTCGGTATCATCGGTTTCGGATGCACGAAGCCGGATAGAGGATGCCTCTTTCGATTTGATCTTGTCTGATTTGCGTTTGCCGGACGGGGATGGAATCGATCTGTTGAAATGGATAAAAGAAAATAATTTTGTAATTCCCCTGATTATGATGACCAGCTATGCGGAGATACAAACCGCCGTGCAAGCCATCAAGTTAGGAGCGTCCGATTATATTGCCAAACCGTTGAACCCGGAAGAACTTTTAGGCAAAATCAAGGATGTGATAAAGACGGAAACAGGTTCGGTTGCTTCTGCCACCGAACTGGAACGCCCTACGCGTTCAGCCAAACGTCCCGAACCGTCGGGAGGAACGCGTAGCCAGTATGTGGAGGGACAGAGCCAAGCTGCCCGCCAGCTCTACGAGCATGTACGTCTGGTTGCTCCGACAGATATGTCTGTGTTGATTACCGGTTCGAGCGGTACAGGGAAAGAGTATGTTGCTCGCCGTATTCACGAACAGAGCAATCGTAAGAAAGCCCCTTTTATTGCTGTTGACTGCGGAGCGATCCCGAAAGACTTGGCCGCATCCGAATTTTTCGGGCATGTGAAAGGTTCGTTTACCGGAGCTATCGATAATAAAGAAGGTGCTTTTGTTGCCGCCCAAGGTGGTACGATTTTTTTGGATGAGATCGGCAACTTGTCCTATGAGGTACAGGTACAGCTTCTTCGTGCCTTGCAGGAGCGGAAAGTAAAACCGATCGGTAGCAATCAGGAGATCGCGATCAATGTCCGTCTTGTCTCCGCGACAAACGAGAACTTGCGTTCTGCGATTGATAAGGGAGATTTCCGTGAAGATTTATATCATCGTATCAACGAGTTTACCGTCCGTATCCCTGATCTGAAGGAGCGGAAAGAAGACCTTTTGCTGTTTGCCAACAACTTCCTGGATCAAGCCAATATAGAATTGCAGAAAGATATTATTGGCTTTGATAATGACGTGATCCGGATTTTCCAGTCTTATTCGTGGCCGGGTAACTTGCGTCAGATGAAGAACGCCATCAAGTATGCTACCCTGTTAGCGACCGGTCGCTATATTACCCCTAACGAGCTTCCAGAAGAACTGACTGCCGACCCGATTTCCGCTCCGGTCAATATCCAGTTGAAAAACGAATCGCACGAATGCGAAATGATCAAACGTGCCCTGCAAGAAGCCGGTAACAATAAGACCAGAGCAGCCCAACTGTTGGGTATTGATCGCAAAACGCTTTATAATAAGTTGAAAGCGTATGGGATTGCTTGATCTTTTTACAAGATAGGGGGCTTGGTTTCTATTAAATAAATATGATTTCTTTTGTTTTTATGGAAAAATGTCTATATTTGCTGCAATCATACACTTAATTTCGAGTGTTGATTTTAAATTGTTACGATATGTTCGTTAAATCTTATAGACGACTATTCAATTGCCTGATTTCTTGACAGGTGTTCTTCCCTTTTCTCTTTTACCGTTTTCGGGTAAGAGCTCTTTCGGTTTGCATTAGTATCTGAAGTCATTGGCTTGGGTCGGTGGTTTTATCTCTGCATCATTTTGTCCGGAATTTATCAGATTAAAATAATTGAATAAAAATAGCCTTTTATATAATATGACTATAATCACAGCTCAGCGTGCACCGCACAGTGCATCTAATTTCGCCCCCACAGTAGAGGCAAATGCCTATGGAATGAATGACCGGATCAAACGTCTTCGACAAGAGACGTTCGAAGCCGAGCCCTCCCTGTCTATTGAACGCGCTTTGATAGAAACTCGTTTCTACAAGGAAAACTACGGAAAATATCCGATTCCGATTCTTCGGGCCATGAATTTTTATGAGATCTGCAAGCAGAAGACGATCTATATCGGCAAGGACGAACTGATCGTGGGCGAACGCGGACCGAAACCGAAATGTGTGCCGACTTTCCCGGAACTGACCTGCCATAGTGTGGAGGACCTGCATGTCTTGAACACACGTGAATTGCAGCGTTATACGATCAGCCAGGAAGACATCGACACCTATGAACGCGAAGTGATCCCTTATTGGAAAGGGCGTACCCAGCGAGAACGTATCTTCAGCCATGTGCCTCAGGAGTGGAAGGAGGCCTATGAGGTGGGGATGTTTACCGAATTTATGGAACAACGTGCTCCGGGACATACCGCTTTGGACGGAAAGGTGTATAAGTACGGATTATTGGATTTGAAAGAACGTATCCGGAAAGAACTGGACGGGCTCGATTTCATGAACGATCCCGAAGCGACCGACAAGCAGGAGGAGCTGACTGCCATGTCCGTCTCGTGCGACGCCGCCATCCTGTTTGCCGAACGACATGCGGATCTCGCCGATGAAATGTCGCTGACGGAAAAAGATCCGAAACGGGCGGCCGAGTTGCGCCGTATCGCCGAAGTTTGCCGTTGGGTTCCGGCACATGCTCCCCGAGACTATTGGGAGGCGATCCAGATGTATTGGTTCGTCCACTTAGGAACGATCACCGAACTGAACGGTTGGGACGCGATGAATCCCGGCCATTTCGACCAGCATCTGGCTCCGTTCTACGAAAAGGGGATTGCCGACGGTACGTTGACACGCGACGAGGCAAAAGAATTGATGTCCTGTTTCTTCATCAAAGTGAACAACCACACGGCTCCTCCCAAAGTCGGCATCACGGCTAAGGAAAGCGGTACGTATAATGATTTTACGAACCTGAATATCGGCGGTGTAAAAGCCGATGGCAGCGACGGGGTGAGCGAGGTCTCCTACGTCATGCTCGAAACGATCGAAGAACTGCATATCCTGCAACCCGGCAGTGCTATCCATATCAGTGCCCGTACACCGGAACGTTTCCTGCGTGCCGGCTGCAAGGTGATCCGCCAGGGGCATGGCTATCCGTCTGTTTTCAATCCGGATGTGTATATCCAGGAGTTGATGCGCCAGGGAAAATCTTTGCAGGATGCACGTGAAGGCGGTTGCAGCGGTTGCATCGAGGTCGGAGCGTTCGGCAAGGAGGCATACGTATTGACCGGTTACCTGAATGTGCCGAAAATTTTGGAAGTGACGCTTAACAACGGTGTCGATCCGGTTTCCGGACGTAAGGTCGGACTGGAAACGGGTGATCCGCGCGGTTTCGGCAATTATGACGAACTATATGCCGCTTTTATGAAGCAGGTCCGCTACTTTGTGGATATGAAGGTGCGTGTCAGCAACTATATCGACCGTATGTTTGCCAAGTATGCACCGGCCACCTTCCTGTCTCTCTTCATCGACGATTGCATAGCGAAAGGACGGGATTATTACAACTGCGGTCCGCGCTATAATACGACCTATATCCAGTGTACGGGGCTCGGTACGATTACCGACAGCCTGGCAACGCTGAAAAAACATATATTCGAAGATAAACGCTGGTCGATGGACGAACTGTTGAAAGCGATGGCCGATAATTTCGAAGGAGCCGAGGCGATGAGACAGACGATCCTGAACCGCACGCCATTCTTCGGAAACGATGACGAATATGCCGACAGTATTGCTGTGAAGGTGTTCGACGATCTCTATGATACGATCGAAGGAAAGCCGAATACGAAAGGCGAATGTTTCCATCTGAATATGCTGTCTACCACCTGTCACGTATATTTCGGCAAGGTGATGGGGGCGACTCCTAACGGACGCTTGGCCGGGCGTGCCATCTCGGACGGCACATCTCCGTCTCATGGTGCCGATACGCACGGGCCGTCTGCCGTCATCAAGTCGCTTGGCAAGCTTGACCAGGTGAAGAGCGGGGGGACATTGCTGAACCAGCGTTTCCTGCCGAGCCTGCTGAAGCGTGAGGAGGATATCTCCAAGTTGTCTTCGTTGATCCGCAGCTATTTCGCTTTGGGCGGACATCACATCCAGTTCAATATCGTCGATATGGAGACGCTTTATGCTGCTCAGAAATGTCCGGAAGATTATCGCGACCTTCTGGTCCGCGTAGCCGGTTACAGCGATTATTTCAATGACATGAATGCCGATCTGCAGGCGGACGTGATCATGCGGACGGAACAGGAAACGTTTTAGCAATTGAAAAAAGATGTTTGTTTTCGATATAAAACGATATGCCATCAACGACGGGCCGGGTATCCGGATTACGATCTTTATGAAAGGATGCCCCCTGTCGTGCGTATGGTGCCATAATCCGGAAGGAATTTCCAGCCGGAAGCAAAAACTCTATACGAAAAAGAAATGCATCGGTTGCCGGACATGCGTCGAGGCTTGTCCTGAGCAGGCATTGACACTCACGCCGGAGGGGATCGTGACGGATGGGGCGCGTTGTACCCTGTGCGGAATCTGTGCCGAGGTGTGTCCGGCTTTGGCGATGGAGATATCGGGCACGGAGTATTCGGCTGAAGCCTTGATGAAGGAGATTGAGAAGGAGATCGTTTTCATGGATCGTTCGGAGGGAGGTGTGACGTTTTGCGGAGGAGAGCCGTTGTTGCATCCCGGACCGTTACTGGACTTGTTACGCCGTTGCGGGGAACGGGGGATACATCGGGCTGTCGATACGACGCTGTTCGCCCGGCCGGAGATCGTACGCGACGTGATGGATAATTGCGAGCTTTTCCTTGTCGATTTGAAGCAGATGGATTCGGCCAAGCATGCGAAATATTGCGGTGTCCCGAACGAATTGATCCTGTCCAATCTCCGGATGGTTGCAGAAGCCAGACACGATTTCTATCTTCGTATTCCCTTGATCGAAGGCGTGAATGCCGATGAAGAAAATATAACACGCAGTGCCGCTTTCCTGGCTTCGTTGCCGTGGGAGCACCGGATTGTGAACCTGCTCCCGTATCATGACATCGGCAAGAGCAAACACGAGAAGTTAGGTACGGTCTACAATCCGGATCGATATGCTTTCGCCGCCCCTTCGGACGAGACACTCGGACGTTGCCGGGAGATATTCGCCTGCTACGGGATCGAAACGACGATCGGGGGATAATTGAAGGTCTTTTATTTCCTCTGTCACTGTATCACTGATTCCTTTTTATCAATTGATATTCAGCTTGTTTTATTTGTGATATATGCCTGTTTTCTCTATCACTACCCTATCACTGGCAATTCAGATAAATAATAGGTGCTTTGCTTGTATGTGTCTGTATATAAGTATATTATAAATGATATAAACGATAAACACCCTATTCCCATCCCTACAAATCACTCGATTATTTTATGTAAAAACGGCTATAAAATAGGTAAAACCGGGTGGTTTTCATTGCTCGGCAAGGTACTTTAGTTGCCGGACATCCCCATGTTGCCATCCTTTACATCCGGGTGTACCGGCTCCCTACACCCGGATGTAAAGGATGGCAACATGGGGGTGTTTACGGAATTATGTGCTTGTTTCATAAACAAAAATGCCATGTTTCAGAAGTGATAGAGGAGTGATACAGGAAAACGTCCTGTATCACTCCTCTAACGCTTGAATGTTAATAGCTACAACCTTCTTAGTGATAGAGTGATAGAGGATTTGTAGAAAACTTCGTATGAAGATCACAACCTTGGAAAATTTTGATGCGGTTGTCCTAAAAGATGGATAATATGTTTTGATATACCAACTATAAATTTAACTCCGGTTTCAGTCGGTTTAACACAACAACTCTTTCGTCTGCCGTGTTTCATTATCAATTTTATTAACGCCAAAAAAATAGATATATGGAATGGTTTGCCAATTTGCTCCGGCATTACCCGGAGCTTGCTATCTTTCTCACGCTGGCTTTCGGCTTCTGGATCGGTAAATTCAAGATTAAAAAGTTCACGTTAGGAACGGTAACCAGCGTCTTGCTGGTCGGTGTATTGATCGGACAATTGCATATCGATATCGGAGCTCCGTTGAAATCGGTATTTTTTCTGATGTTCTTGTTTGCCGTAGGGTATAGTGTCGGTCCGCAATTCTTCCGAGGATTGAAAAAAGAGGGATTGCCACAGGTATTGTTTGCCGTCGTGATGTGCCTGTTCTGCCTGTTGGCCCCGTTTGTGCTGGCAAAGATCATGGGCTATTCTGCCGGAGAGGCAGCCGGTCTGTTGGCAGGTTCGCAGACGATATCAGCCGTACTCGGTGTGGCTGAAGATACGATTAACCAATTAGGAATACCGGTGGCAGATAAAACGGATATGATCAATGTCATGCCGGTAGCCTATGCCGTCTCTTATATTTTCGGTACGGCTGGTTCCGCTTGGATCATGAGTGATATTGCTCCCCGTCTGTTGGGAGGGATCGAATCGGTCAAGAAAGCCTGTCGCGAACTGGAAGCCAAAATGGGTTCGGACGACGAAAGCGAGCAACCCGGCTTCATGCCTGCCGCCCGTCCGATCACGTTCCGCGCCTACAAGATTAACAATGGCTGGTTCGGCGCGGGAAAGACCGTGAAAGAGCTGGAAGATTATTTGGAGGGACAAGGAAGACGCCTTTTCGTCGAACGGGTCCGTATCGATGGTGTGATTCGGGATGCGAAATCCGACCAAATGCTTTTGAAAGGAAACGAAGTCGTGCTCAGCGGACGTCGTGAATTTGTGATCGGAGAGGAGGACTGGATCGGCGATGAAGTAAATGATATCGAATTGTTGGACTTTCCGGCCGAAACCCTGCCCGTATTGATCTCCCGCAAAGAATATGCAGGCATGACAGTCGCTAAACTACGCAAATTACCAGTTATGCACGGTGTCAGTATCAAGAGCATCAAACGTGCTGGTATCAACATTCCGGTTTTAGCCGCGACGACGATCGATCCCGGCGACATGTTGGAGTTGGTTGGTACAAAATTGGAGGTGAATGCGGCTGCCGATACATTAGGCTATGCCGACCGCCCGACGAACCAGACGGATATGATTTTCGTCGGCCTCGGAATTTTTCTCGGAGGTGTCGTGGGGGCCTTAGCGATCCATTTAGGAGGTGTACCTATCAGCTTGAGTACGAGTGGAGGGGCATTGATTGCTGGATTGGTCTTCGGCTGGTTGCGTTCCAAGCATCCGACTTTCGGACGAATTCCGGAACCATCCCTTTGGGTGTTGAACAACGTCGGGTTGAACATGTTCATCGCCGTTGTCGGTATTACGGCCGGACCGAGCTTTGTCACCGGCTTGAAGGAGGTCGGCGTCAGCCTCTTCTTCATCGGTGCGTTGGCTACCGCTATCCCATTGATCGTCGGTGTGCTGTTGGGAAGATATGTCTTTAAGTTCCACCCGGCCATTACGTTGGGCTGTACATCCGGAGCGCGTACGACCACAGCAGCTTTGGGTGCTGTGGAAGATGCCGTTGAGAGCCAGACACCCGCATTAGGCTATACGGTGACATACGCGGTCGGTAATACCCTGTTGATCATTTGGGGAGTCGTGATCGTCCTCTTGATGACCTGAAGGGTATTGGAAGCATTGTTTTTATATACTCATTATATTCAATTAAGTTATTTCTCTATGACACACAAAATCACTCGTGAATACGAAAAGAAAATGTCAGAAATCAGTCCTTTCGAACTGAAAAATATCCTGATAGACCTTGCGGACGAAAGCGCCCGTAAGAGTACGCATATCATGCTGAACGCAGGGCGTGGCAATCCGAACTGGATCAGTACTGTACCCCGCGAAGCCTTTTTCCTGCTCGGCCAGTTCGGACTGGAAGAATGCGCCCGTTCCTCCGAATATGGCGAGGAAATGGTCGGACTGGCCGGTATCCCCGAAAAGAAACGTATCGCCACCCGTTTCACGCAATTCCTGATGAAGCACGCCGGCTCTCCCGGTATGGCACTGCTGAAAGACACCTACGATTATCTTGTGAATGAGAAAGGAGTCGATGAGAACGACCTCGTATACGAATGGGCGGAAGGCGTCATCGGGGACCAGTATCCCGTTCCCGACCGCATCCTGAAATATACGGAAGTATTGGTCGAAGACTACCTGAAGCAGGAATTGTGCGACAACCGCCCGCCCAAAGGGAAGTTCGATCTCTTTGCTACCGAAGGGGGAACCGCCGCGATGTGCTATATATTCGATTCTCTGCAACAAAATTTCCTTCTTGGTAAAGGTGACAAGATCGTCCTGTTCGCCCCGGTATTCACTCCTTATATAGAGATACCGGAACAAGCCCGCTACTTGTTCGATGTAACCGAAATCCACGCTTGTAAAATGACAAAAGACGGCTATCATACCTGGCAGTACAAGGAAGAAGACCTGGACATTCTGAAAGACCCTTCTGTCAAGGCCGCCTTTATCGTCAATCCGAGCAATCCGCCTTCGTACGGTTTGACAGATGGTTTGATGAAACGTATTGTAGATATCGTACGTAATGACAATCCGAACCTGATGATCATTACCGATGATGTCTATGCGACCTACATTCCCCATTTCCGTTCGATCATGGCGGAATTGCCGGAGAACACCCTCTGCGTCTATTCCTTCTCCAAATATTTCGGAGCGACAGGCTGGCGCCTGGCCGTTGTCGCGTTGCACGAAGAGAATATATACGACCGGATGCTGAAGGAATTGCCGGCAGAGCGGAAAGAGCAGTTGAACGAACGCTATAGCAGTATTTCGCTCCATCCAGAGGAAATCCGTTTCATCGACCGTATGGTTGCCGACAGCCGTCAGGTCGCCTTGAACCATACCGCCGGGCTTTCGCTGCCGCAACAGACGCAAATGGCGCTCTTTGCCTCCTTCTCCCTGCTGGATCGCGAGAATGCTTATAAGGCGAAGATGCAGCAGATCATTCACGACCGCCTTCATACGCTTTGGGAAAGCACCGGTTTCACATTGCTCGACGATCCGTTGCGTGCCGGCTACTATAGCGAGATTGATATGTTGGTCTGGGCGAAGAAATTTTACGGAGATGATTTCGTTGTCTACTTACAGGAAAATTACGAGCCGGTAGACGTCGTGTTCCGCCTGGCACAAGAAACTTCACTGGTATTGCTCAACGGTGGCGGATTCGATGCGCCAGAGTGGTCCATCCGCTGTTCGCTAGCCAATCTGAAACGTGAAGATTATGTCCGTATCGGAGAAGGAATCGCTTCCATTTTGCACAGCTATGCGGATAAATGGAAAGAATCGTTGAAGGAATAAACAAAGCCTTTGAACAAAACGGGCTCCCGCTACGTTCTATTATTGAACGTATAGGGACCCGTTCTCATAGATACCCTTTATCAGCCGATAGAAATTATTGAATAAAAGGTATTTATATAAATACTATTTTTATCCCATCCTACATTGCTAACTAATAAAAAGAATAGATATGGTGTACGACATTGACATGCTGAGAAGCTTTTATTCTAATTTCCCGAAGCGGGTGGATGCAGCTCGCGAACAGGTTGGCCGTCCGTTGACCCTGGCTGAAAAAATATTATATGCACATTTGTATGAAGAATCGGACATCTGTCCTTTTCGCCGTGGTGAAGATTATGTGAATTTCCGTCCTGACCGTGTCGCGATGCAGGATGCGACCGCGCAGATGGCGTTGCTTCAGTTCATGAATGCAGGAAAATCCAAATCGGCCGTTCCTGCCACCGTGCATTGCGATCACTTGATCCAAGCGAATATGGGAGCTAAGACGGATATCGCAACAGCTACGCAGAGCAATAGCGAGGTCTATGATTTCCTAAAATCCGTTTCCGACAAGTACGGTATCGGTTTCTGGAAACCGGGAGCCGGCATTATCCATCAGGTAGTGCTTGAGAACTATGCTTTTCCCGGCGGTA
Source organism: Parabacteroides sp. MSK.9.14 (assembly GCF_019041495.1). Lineage (NCBI taxonomy): Bacteria > Pseudomonadati > Bacteroidota > Bacteroidia > Bacteroidales > Tannerellaceae > Parabacteroides > Parabacteroides sp. MSK.9.14. The sequence goes on along the minus strand of NZ_JAHPXO010000016.1, from coordinate 39,718 downwards.
TGATGATTGGTACGGACTCGCATACGCCAAATGCGGGTGGTCTGGGGATGATTGCCATCGGTGTAGGCGGCGCTGACGCTGTGGATGTGATGACAGGTATGGAATGGGAGTTGAAAATGCCGAAACTGATAGGTGTAAAACTGACTGGTAGCCTGAGCGGATGGGCATCTCCGAAGGACGTGATCTTGAAACTGGCAGGAATCCTCACTGTGAAGGGTGGGACGAATGCCATCATCGAATATTTCGGTCCCGGTGCCGCATCCTTGTCTGCGACGGGGAAAGCGACGATCTGTAATATGGGAGCCGAGGTGGGTGCCACGACTTCCCTTTTCCCGTTCGATCTGAACATGGCCACTTATTTGCGTGCTACGGGACGTGATGATGTGGCCGAGTGGGCAACAGCCGTTTCCGACTATTTGGCAGCCGATATGGACGTGCAGGCTCAACCGGATTCTTTTTATGACCGTGTGATTGTAATCAATTTGTCCGAATTGGAACCGCATATCAATGGCCCGTTCACGCCGGATGCGGCAACGCCTATTTCCGAATTTGCTACCAAAGTGAAGGAGAATGGTTGGCCCCGCAAGATGGAAGTTGGACTGATCGGTTCTTGTACGAACTCGTCCTACCAGGATTTGAGCCGTGCCGCTTCAATTGCCCGCCAGGCAGCCGAAGACAAGATACCGGTGGCAGCTCCGCTGATTATCAACCCCGGCTCCGAACAGATACGCTATACGGCCGAACGGGACGGTATCCTCGGAGATTTCGAGCAAATTGGCGCGACAGTTATGGCCAACGCCTGCGGTCCGTGTATCGGGCAATGGAAACGGCATACCGACGACAATACGCGCAAAAACTCCATTGTTACCTCCTTTAACCGTAATTTCGCCAAACGAGCAGACGGCAATCCGAACACGCATGCCTTTGTTGCTTCCCCGGAACTGACGCTCGCGCTGACCATCGCCGGAGACCTTTGTTTCAACCCACTGACTGATACACTGAAAACCGCCGACGGCCGCGAAGTGAAACTGAAAGAACCGGAAGGCACCGACTTCCCGCCGAAAGGATTCGAAGTGAAAGACAACGGGTATGTTGCCCCGACGGGGAAGGACGCCGAAGTGGTAATCAATCCCGGCTCCAACCGTTTACAGGTCTTGAAGCCTTTCGCCGCTTGGGACGGCAAAGAGCTGATCGAAATGCCGCTGTTGCTGAAGGCTGAAGGCAAATGTACGACCGACCATATCTCGATGGCTGGTCCGTGGCTTCGCTTCCGCGGCCATTTGGAGAATATTTCGGACAATATGTTGATGGGGGCTGTGAATGCTTTCAACGGCAAGACAAACAGCATATTGAACCAGCTGAACGGCAAGTATGAGGCTGTGTCAGCCGTCGCCAAACAGTATAAGGCAAAGGGAATTTCATCTATCGTCGTAGCAGAAGAAAATTATGGTGAGGGATCGTCTCGCGAACATGCCGCTATGGAGCCTCGTTTCCTGAATGTAAAAGTGATCCTTGCCAAAAGCTTCGCCCGCATCCATGAAACGAACCTGAAAAAGCAGGGTATGCTTGCCCTCACTTTTGCCGATAAGGATGATTATAAGAAAGTACGCGAGGAAGACAAGATTTCGATTGTCGGCTTGAAAGAGTTCGCCCCCGGAAAGCCGCTGACGGCAATCCTTTACCATGCCGACGGCACAGAAGAATCGTTCGCGGTGAATCATACCTATAATGAGTTGCAGATAAAATGGTTTAAAGCGGGAGCAGCGTTGAATGCAGCCCGATGATAAATTATTGATTTATGGGCGAATTAAAACTGTCCTGTTCCCGCACTTGACGCGGGAACAAGGCTGTTAAATCATCATTTGTAAAAATAAAGAATAAGATTATGAATAAGATAACAAAACAAAACGGGACCCTCCTTGTCCCCGATAAAGTCGTCATTCCCTTTATAGAGGGAGATGGAGTAGGTGCGGAGATTACACCAGTTTGCCAGCGTATTGTCGATGAAGCGGTAGGCAGGGCGTATGGCGGCCAGCGAGTGATCGAATGGAAGGAAGTATTGGCAGGCGAAAAAGCCTTCAAGCAGACCGGCAGTTGGTTGCCCGACGAGACGATGGAGGCTTTCCGCGAATATATGATCGGGATCAAAGGCCCGCTGACAACGCCTATCGGCGGTGGCATCCGTTCGTTGAACGTCGCACTCAGGCAGACCCTCGACCTCTATGTCTGCCTCCGTCCGGTACGTTGGTTCCGTGGAGTTGTGACACCTGTCAAAGAGCCGGAAAAAGTTGATATGTATATCTTCCGCGAGAATACTGAAGATATCTATGCCGGCATCGAATGGCAGCAAGGGACGTCCGAAGCTCGCAAATTCCTCAAGTTCCTGACGGAAGAGATGGGTGTGACGAAGGTGCGTTTTCCCGAAACTTCATCCTTCGGCGTGAAACCCGTTTCGGTCGAAGGTACGGAACGTCTCGTTCGCGCTGCCATCGAATTTGCTTTGGCTAACCGCTTGCCCAGTGTCACGTTGGTGCATAAGGGAAACATCATGAAGTTTACGGAAGGCGGCTTCAAACTGTGGGGATATGCGTTGGCCGAACGTGAATTCCCCGATAAGACTTTTACGTGGCCCCAGTATGAGAAGATCAAAAAGGAAAAAGGAGAGGATGCCGCCGCTACCGCTCTGTTGGATGCCGAAGCTGCCGGAAAGGTCGTCATCAAAGATGTGATTGCCGACGCTTTCCTTCAGAACACCCTCCTTGTGCCGGAAGAATATTCGGTGATTGCCACGCTGAATCTCAATGGTGATTATGTCTCCGACCAGTTGGCGGCTATGGTTGGCGGTATCGGTATCGCGCCGGGAGCCAACATCAACTACGACAGCGGCTATGCGATCTTCGAGGCGACACATGGGACGGCACCCAACATTGCCGGCAAGAACGTCGTGAATCCCTGCTCGCTTTTACTTTCTTCCGTCATGATGCTCGAATATATGGGATGGAACGAGGCCGGTCGGCTGATAACCGCCGCACTCGAACACGCTTTCTCCGAAGGGAAGGCCACTCGTGACTTGGCCCGCTTTATGCAGAATGGACAGCCTCTCGGCACTAAGGAGTTTGGTGAATATGTCATGTCGATCTTGTAACGGCATAGGAGTTGAATAAATTAAAATTTACTGTCATGAAAAAAGAATATATTATTTATAAATTGTCCGATGCATCCAAAGAAGCATGCAAGATCGACAACGAACTGTTCCCAATGTATAATGTGAAGCGTGGGCTTCGTAACGAAGACGGTACAGGAGTGTTGGTCGGACTGACGAAGGTTGGTAACGTGGTGGGTTACGAGCGTCTGCCTGAAGGCGGACTGAAAGCGATCCCTGGAAAACTGTTTTACCGCGGATACGATGTGGAAGACATCGCACACGGGTTGATCAAGGAGAAACGTTTCGGTTTCGAAGAGGTCGCTTACCTGCTTTTGTCCGGTAAATTGCCAGATAAAGAAGAACTGGCAGGTTTCAAGGAACTGATCTGCGACAATATGCCGCTCGAACAGAAGACGAAGATGAACATCCTGGATCTGGAGGGACAGAACATCATGAACATCCTGGCCCGTAGCGTCCTCGAAATGTACACGTTCGATCCGAACCCCGATGATACCTCTCGCGACAACTTGATGCGCCAGTCGATCGAGCTGATCTCACGTTTCCCGACCATCATCGCCTATGCTTACAACATTTACCGACATAGCCAGCAAGGTCGTTCGCTGCATATCCGCCACCCGCATGAAAATCTTTCGATCGCCGAAAACTTCCTTCATATGCTGAAAAAAGATTTTACCGATCTGGAAGCTCGTACGCTTGACTTACTGCTTGTTCTCCAGGCCGAACATGGAGGAGGTAACAACTCGACGTTCACAGTCCGCGTGACCAGCTCGACCGGTACGGATACCTATTCTTCCATAGCCGCCGGTATCGGTTCGCTGAAAGGTCCGTTGCACGGGGGAGCCAATATCCAGGTGGTTGATATGTTCCATCATCTGAAAGAAAACATAGCCGACTGGAAAAATGTAGACGAGATAGATACCTATTTCATGCGGATGCTGAACAAGGAAGCCTATAACAAGACCGGCCTGATCTACGGTATCGGACACGCTGTCTATACGATTTCCGATCCCCGCGCCGTCGTCTTGAAAGAACTGGCACGTGATCTCGCGAAAGAAAAAGGGCGTGAAGAGGAATTTGCTTTCCTCGAATTGCTCGAATCACGTGCCATCGAGTGTTTCGCCAAGCATAAAGGGACGAAGAAACGCGTTTCCTCGAACGTTGATTTCTATTCCGGTTTCGTGTATGAAATGATCGGATTGCCGCAGGAAATCTATACACCTCTGTTCGCGATGGCACGTATCGTCGGATGGACCGCCCACCGCATCGAAGAGTTGAACTTCGATGGCAAGCGCATCATCCGTCCGGCCTACAAGAACGTCCTCGAAGAGCAGTCGTATCTCCCTATTGCAGACCGCTAATACCGGTTGGGCCTGCGAACTCCGCAATTCCCCTGATTATGATAATGACCCCGACAGCCCATTTTCCATGCGGCAGTCGGGGTTTGCTGTTTTTCCGTCTTGTCGTCCGAGTGGCTGTCCTCTTTTTGCAGGACGGTTCTGGTGATGTTTTCGCGGAACAACTTATCACGATAGGTGATATTGAATTTAATTTCTTTTGAACCTCCTGTACAGTGTTCCATCTGGTGATTTCCGGATTAGTTGCTTTCAAAAGAAAGTCGGATACAAATGTCTGTTTTTTTAAATCGGGAAGGCGAGATTATGGAATAAGCCATTATCTTTGCACCTGATTTAGAAAAAATGATGAACTATGACACTTCCGGAAGATCCGATGATGCTTTTCAGCTTCATCAATATGAAATTACGTGATAATTATTCTTCTCTTGATGAACTGTGTGACGATATGCATCTTCAAAAAGAGATGCTTGTCCAGAAACTGAAGAGTGCAGGATTCGAGTATAGCCAAGAGAATAACAAGTTTTGGTAATCGATGGAAGGAGATGACGTCCATTTGAAAAGTTGACTTGTCTCCATATGCCATGGCAGCGATGAAAAGCGAAGAAAAAGATGACCTGTTATTCTGAAAAAGTAAATTGTTGTTTGCAAGGCTGCCGATAGAAGATTGTTGATTGTGATTTTGGTGCAGTTGCCCTGAAGTCCTGCTGTATAGTGTAAGATTTATTCGTATATTTGCTATCATTGTAATAAAAATAAAAAAGATATGAAAACAAGATTGATGATGTTTGTGGCGGTTATCGCCTTGTTTGTTTTTAATGGTTGCAGCGATTCCAAAGAATCGTATGTGAAAGATTTCAAGAAGTTTATCGAAAAGGTGGAAGCAGCCGGAAGCGATTATACAGAAGAAGACTGGAAGAAAGCCGATGAAAAGTTCGAAACTTTTACTGGTGACCGTTATGAGAAGTTCAGTTCCGAACTGACAATAGATGAGCAGATAGAGATTACCAAACTGAAAGCAACCTATGTAACCCGTAGAGGACTTTCGAATTTGAAGAACGGAGTTGACAAGCTCCTCGACAGCGATATACTTAAAATGGAAAAGAACAAAAAATAGCGTTTATAGAGTCTGATACCATGAAACTTAAATTATCCATTTTAGCTCTTTTTATCCTGGTTGCCATATCGGTGAAGGGGGCAGTTGTCGATACGTTGGCCGTTTACAGTGAGGCGATGAAAAAGAATGTCCAAGTCGTTGTCGTTTCTCCGGAGAATAATCATGTGCCGAAACCGGTTGTCTACCTGTTGCACGGATATGGAGGAAATGCGAAAACCTGGCTTTCCATGAAGCCGGAGTTGAAAGATATTGCAGATCGCGACGGCCTGATCTTTGTCTGTCCCGATGGCAAGAATAGTTGGTATTGGGACAGCCCGAAAGATCCGTCCTACCGTTATGAGACATTCGTTTCCTCCGAATTAGTCAAATATATCGATTCTGAATATTCGACAGTGAAAGATCGTTCCGGTCGTGCTATTACTGGGTTGAGCATGGGCGGACACGGAGCCATGTGGCTATCTTTTCGTCATAAGGATGTGTTTGGTGCGGCCGGTAGTACGAGTGGCGGAGTCGATATCCGACCGTTCCCCAATAATTGGGAGATGAACAAGCTGCTCGGAAACGAGAGCGACAATCAGGAGGTTTGGAACACTCATACGGCAATCATGCAAATTGACCGTATCAAGAACGGTGAACTGGCTATTATCTTCGATTGCGGTTACAGCGATTTCTTTTTCGAAGTGAATAACGACTTCCATAAGAAGCTGCTGAAATATAAGATCGACCATGATTTCCTTGTTCGTCCTGGATCACATAACGGTGAATACTGGAAGAACTCGATCGACTACCAAATCCTGTTCTTTAAGAAATTTTTCGATAAAAACAAGGGAAAGAATTAGGCTGGTATAGCCTAGTATCAAAACACCGGTGATTCGTTTTCAAAACACCGGTGTTTTGCATATATAGGGATATGGTGGCTTGTCTTTTAGCTCAACCCTTCAATCACGCCGTCCACGATGTCGATACGTTTTGCCTGCGGGTCTTTCGGCAGTCCCGGCATGCGCATGATCTCGCCCATGATGACAACGATCATCTCTGCACCGTTGTTGATGATGATATCGCGCACTTTCAACTCGAAATTCTTGGCTACCCCGTAGGCTTTCGGATCGGAAGAGAACGAATACTGCGTCTTGGCGATGCAGATCGGATAGTGGGAGATTCCGAGACTTTCGATCTGCTTGATTTTCTTGTCCGCCAATGTCGTATAGACAACAGAGGCTGCTCCATAGATCTGTTCGGACACCTTTTTTATCTTGCTACGGATAGGTTCGTCGTCCTCGTAGATGTATTTTAGCGGGGTGGAAGGTTTCTTTTCGATCGTGTCGACCACCAGTTTCGCGAGTTCGGCACCTCCTTCGCCACCGGCAGCAAATACGTTGTTCATACAGAAACCAACACCGATCTCGCGGCAATGTTCTGCGACCAGTGCGATTTCCTCGTCCGTATCGGATGCGTACCTGTTGAAAGTCACGATCACTTCCTGGCCGAAGCGTTTCATGTTCTCGACATGTTTGTCCAGATTCTCGAAACCGTTTTTCATCCCTTCGATATTCTGTTCCTTGATCTTGTTTTCCGGTACGCCTCCATGCAGCTTCAAGCTCTGGGCTGTCGCCACGATAACTGTCAGTTTCGGTGTCAGTCCGGCTTTGCGGCATTTGATGTCGAAGAACTTTTCAGCTCCTAGGTCGGCACCGAAGCCAGCCTCTGTAATGACGTAATCGCCATACGTCAGCGCCATCTTGGTCGCCAGAACGGAGTTGCAGCCGTGTGCGATGTTGGCGAATGGGCCTCCGTGTACGAATGCGGCCGTGTTTTCGGTTGTTTGCACCAGGTTGGGCAGGAGAGCGTCTTTCAGCAATACCGTGATCGCTCCGGCCACACCGAGATCGTTTACAGTGAAAGGCTTGTCATCGTTCGTATATCCCAACAGGATGTTGCCGATACGGCGTTTCAAGTCTTCGATGTCCGTTGCCAGGCAAAGGATCGCCATGATTTCCGAAGCGGGTGTGATGTCAAAACCTGTCTCCGTCGGTACACCGTTGGCCGATCCGCCCAAGCCGGAAACAATGTTGCGCAGGCTGCGGTCGTTCACGTCTAGTACGCGTTTCCATTTGATTTCTTTCAGACCTTCACAGGTATTACGCGTCTGGTAGATGTAATTGTCCAGCAATGCCGTGATCATATTGTGGGCAGAAGTAACCGCATGGAAATCCCCCGTAAAATGCAGGTTGATGTTTTCCATCGGCAACACCTGCGAGTATCCGCCTCCGGCAGCTCCGCCCTTCATGCCGAAGCATGGACCCAATGATGGTTCGCGCAAGGCAACGACCGCCTTTTTACCGATTTTGTTCAATCCTAAAGCCAGCCCGATTGAAACGGTCGTCTTACCGATACCCGCTTTCGTAGGAGTGATGGCTGTAACCAGGATAAGATTGTGTTGTCTGATCTTCTCTTCGTCGATCAGATGGATAGGTATCTTGGCGATGTATCTGCCGTAATTCTGAACTTCTTCACGAGGGATACCTAATCCGGTCGCGATTTCTTTTATCTTGCGCAGAGAAACCTCTCTTGCAATTTCTATGTCTGATTTCATGTCTTATGTGAGTTTAAGTGGAAAACAAAAGTAAATATATTTTTGTATAATAACAAAATGAAAAGTCTGGTAGTTTAGATACTATTGGATGATCATAAGGGAAAAGTATGGGAATATTTTCCTCTGGATTTGTTTCCGGTCGGAGGTGTAAAACTCTTCTCCGGTCCCGACATTCTCAAAATAATGGAAGTTCGTTTCCGGATGCAACCGGATGCAGGTATGGACGGCCTCCACACATTGGGACAGCTTCATGATGACGATCACATTACCGGTCTTGATCTTTTTCGACAATTCTTCCGCCGTCAGCATTCCGGGTATGACGATGATTTGTTCTTCCTGCTTGACAATATGCAAGCCGGCTAAAGCACCCGCTGCAATGAAAGCTGGTATTCCGGCGGTTCGTTCCACTTCGATGCGGTTCTCTTTGAATTTGTCGTATATATACTGTATGGAAGAATAGAACCCTGCATCGCCTTCCGCCACAATGACCACCTTTTTCTCTTTATCCCTGGCGGATATGGCCTTTTCATACAAGGTATCGTAGACTTTCCAGACTTCGGTCCGGTCTTTGCTCATCGGGAGCGTGAAGAACTGGACTACAGATTTCTCGATTTCCAGTTCTTCGATAATACGGGCCGCACGGGAGAGTAGTTGTCCGCTTTTGCTTATGGTGGCGGGGCAATAGATGATATCGGCCTGTCGGAGTTTTTTCAAGCCTTTCAAGGTGATCAGTTCGGGGTCTCCCGGACCGAGCGATACGAAGCAGATGGGGTACGACATGTGCGTTAGAATTATTTGGTGCGCAAAAGTGAGGAAAATTGCGGAACTTTCCAAATCTGCATTCCACAATTGTGGGGATAATTTCCACACTGCCTTTTCCACAGCCCGCTTTTTATTCTTTGGCATGCAATTTGTACTTGATGGAACGATTAGAAAAAGGTAAATAGATTGTTTAAGATTTTAGGTTATGAAGAAGTTTGTATTGATGGTGGCTATGGTGGTTTCGTGTGTCTGTATGGCTCAAAACAGTCATGCGCAGACTGGACGGGATGGGAATACGGATATCGATATGTTGAGTATGAAAAATTTCTATGCGATCGATATCGTCGATGTGGACCTTGCCGCACAGGAAGCGATTTACGACGCTTATGAAAATTGCTTGATCAAAGAGGTGTACAAGTCGAATGGTAGCGGCAGCCCTATCCAGTATAAGGTCTCTCTCGAGACGACTGACCAGCGGAATCTGGTTGTCGCTTTCGACGAAAGCGGCCATGTGCTGAAAGTCATGCCGGAAGACGAATATCTGGCGGTTCGTAAGAAAAACTGATTTGTCTGCCACTTTTCTCTTGAAAGAAAAAGTAATATTATTATATTTGCCCTTTGAAACAGGTTTCCCTGTCCTCCTTACAGGACAGGGATGAAAAGGGAACCGGGTGGGAATCCCGGACAGACCACGCTGCTGTGAAACTTCGGTAACATACCGGCAATACTCAATGCCACTGATCGGGGGATCGGGAAGGTGTCCGGGGATGGAAGTAAGTCAGAAGACCTGCCGTTTCGGTTTTGAAGAGTCTCGTCCTCGTGGGGTGGACAACGCTCGCTCGGTTATAATAAAATAATATTGAATATGAAAAAATGCCTGGCAGGGTGCTGCCTGCTTATGTCGTTGTGTGTCGCATCCTCGTGTACGATCAAAAACAATCAATGGACCGATAAGGTGGAAACGACGGAAGAAAGCGCGTTTTCCGGTGTCCATATTGTACCCGAGTATGCCCGTGGTTTCGAATTATCCTATCGGAGCGGGTATGTCTTGCTGGATATCCAGGACCCGCAGAATGAGGAAAGTACGACTTTTCATTATGCGCTTGTCAGGAGAGGAACGAAACCGGCCGGCATCCCTGGATCGTATACTGTGATCGAGACACCCATCAGAAGTGTTATCTGTATGACATCTTTGCAGTTGTCCAATTTTATCGAGATGGGCGAACTGGACAAGGTCGTAGGGGTGACCAGTACCCGGCATCTGTTCAATAGGGAGATGAACGAACGTCTCAAGAGTGGGAAGACCGCCAAAATCGGCATAGAAGGGAATTTCGACAACGAGGTGATCATGAGTATGAACCCAGACCTGATCCTTGTTTCGCCTTTTAAACGGGGCGGATATGAGACCTTGAAGGATGTCGGTATCCCATTGATCCCACATTTAGGCTATAAGGAGATGACGCCGTTGGGACAGGCGGAATGGGTGAAGTTCGTCGGCCTGTTGGTGGGACAGGAGCAAAAGGCAAACGAGATATTCGACGCCATCGCGGCCCGTTACAATGAATTGAAGGAGCTGACGGCGGAGGGAAAAGTGAAGAAACGTCCAGTTGTGTTGAGCGGCGAGATGCGGGGCGGTAACTGGTATGCCGTAGGAGGGGAGAGCTTTCTCGCCCAACTTTTCAAGGACGCCGGTGCTGACTATTTCCTCAAAAACGACAAACGTTCGGGAGGTGTGACACTTGATTTCGAAACTGTCTACAACCAGGGTGACGAAGCCGATTACTGGCGCATTGTGAACAGCTATCCGGGTACGTTCAGCTATGAGGCATTGAAGGAGCAGGACCCGCGTTATGCCGATTTCCGTGCCTTCAGAGAGAAAGGGATCATCTATTGCAACATGAAAGATACGCCTTTTTACGAAAGTATGCCGACCGAGCCGGAAGTCGTACTGGCCGACCTGCTGCATATATTCCATCCGGACCTGCTGCCCGATCATACACCTGTTTATTATGCACGGCTCAAATAGGCTGCACGAATGAGACATTCCACTACTTTTCTGATGTCGCTCATCGTAGCGTCTATCCTGGTCCTGATGTTCCTGAATTTGGTGTTAGGATCGGTGTCTATCCCGTTGAAGTCTGTCTGGAACATTATTTGCGGACTGGGAGACGAGCCGGTGACCTGGCAGAATATCGTCTGGAAATCACGTCTTCCGCAGGCATTGACTGCTTTGGTGGCGGGAGCGGGCCTGGCGATAAGCGGCTTGCAGATGCAGACTGTTTTCCGGAATCCACTGGCGGGACCTTCTGTGCTGGGGATCAGCTCTGGTGCGAGCATGGGCGTGGCCTTTGTGGTACTGCTGAGCGGTAGCCTCGGAGGGGTTGCGCTTAGTAAATTGGGGTTTATGGGAGAAATTGCGCTTTCGATAGCAGCCGTGATCGGTTCGCTCTCGGTGATGGCGTTGATCGTATATGTGTCGCAGAAGGTGAAGGGGAACGTGACGCTGCTGATTATCGGCGTGATGATCGGCTACGTGGCGAATGCGGTGATCGGCGTGCTGAAGTTCTTCAGCGTGGAGGAGGATATTCGCGCCTATGTGATCTGGGGGTTAGGCAGCTTCTCACGTGTTTCCGGCAACCAGATGATGCTGTTTGTTGCGATCATGGCGATTCTGATCCCTTTGTCGTTCCTGTTGATCAAGACGTTGAACCTGATGCTGCTTGGCGACGGCTATGCCCGTAACTTGGGATTGAACATCAAGCGGGCACGTCTTTTGGTGATCACCTCGGCAGGAGTGCTGACGGCGATCGTGACGGCCTATTGTGGACCGGTCATCTTTCTTGGCCTGGCCGTCCCGCACCTGTGCCGGGCCATTTTTCAAACATCCGACCATAGGGTCCTGATGCCTGCCGTCCTGTTTGCCGGTGCCGCATTGGCACTCGTCTGCAACCTGGTTGCCCGGATGCCCGGCTTCGAAGGGGCTTTGCCGGTCAATTCGGTGACTGCCCTAATCGGTGCTCCGGTAGTGGCCTCCGTTCTATTCCGTAAACGTAAAAACGAACTGAACGAATGATGAGACAAGATACGATTCATATAAACGATCTCTCTATCGGTTATCGGACAAAAAACGATACCAAGTTGGTGGCGAGTCATATACAAGCCCGGATTTATAGCGGAGAATTAACCTGCCTCTTAGGGGCGAACGGAGTCGGGAAGTCGACGCTTCTGCGCACGCTGTCGGCTTTCCAGCAGAAGCTGGGAGGCGAGATCGCCGTCTTGGGACGTGATATGGACAGTTATTCGGACAAGGAACTGAGCACGACGATCGGTGTGGTCCTGACGGAGAAGTGTGACATCCGGAATATGTCCGTGCGGGAATTGGTCGAGATGGGACGCAGTCCCTACACCGGTTTCTGGGGACGGTTGGACAAGGAGGACAAGCAGGTCGTGGAAGAATCGATCGCCTTGGTACGGATTGAGAACCTGGCCTCCCGCATGGTGTACACCCTGTCGGACGGAGAACGGCAGAAGGTTATGATCGCCAAGGCACTGGCTCAGGAAACACCTGTTATCTTTCTGGACGAGCCGACCGCTTTCCTCGATTTTCCGAGCAAGGTGGAGATCATGCAATTGCTCCACCATCTGACGCGAAGCACGAACAAGACGATTTTCCTCTCCACGCACGATCTCGAACTGGCGCTCCAGATCGCCGACAAGATTTGGCTGATGGACCGGACGAACGGGATTACGCCTGGTACGCCCGAAGACCTCGCCCTGAGCGGCCACTTGAGCGGTTTCTTCGCCCGCAAGGGAATCGTGTTCGACACGGAGACCGGCTTGTTCCGCATCGATAACCGGTATTCGAAAGAAATACGCCTGATCGGGCATGGACAGAAATATGCGATGGTCCGCAAGGCACTCCAGCGGAACGGTATACGTGCCGATCGGCATGTGGAGTCGCCTGTATGGATCGAGACGGGCGATCTGTCTGTCGGTTCCGCATTCCTGATCCACCATCTTGACGGACGTACGCTGGCGGCCGATACCATAGAATCTCTCTTGCAGGAGCTTTCTGTTTGACAAAAAAGCCTAAAAGGAAAAACTTTTCCCACTTCATTTGTTATTTCTATCAAAGAAGAATAATAGAGTCCTCGGAGAAGCAATTGGTAAATTATCCTATACTTTCCGTAACTCGGATAAAATTAAATGATATGAGAAAGTATTTCCTTTATGCTTGCCTGTTGTTCGCTGGCGTGTTTACCGCTTGCGATAACGATGATTCGGACGGGATCGACCCCTCGATCCCTTTTTATCAGAATTTGGGTGTCGAATATAATGTTACGCAGAACCATACCCATATAGGAGCAAATTTCAATAAATATAACAGCGAAGGGGCCAATCTGCGCCTGCCGGCCAAAGGTATTCTCTTTAACGGAAAAGTGCCGGACTTTTTAGGAATGGGAGCTTATATGTATATGCTGTCGGAATCCGGGCTGGACCCGGTCACGTTCACCTTTTCCCGTTGGAAAGACCAGGTCTATACAAACAAGGCCTCTATCGACGATGTCGATCCAATCGCTCTTCCCGAATCCCTGACATCCGTCAAAGGCAATGGCGCAACCATTATCACTTGGGTAGGAAAGCCGATCGGGAAGGACGAGTATGTCCAGGTGCACCTGACCTACAGCGGCGGTGTTTATGATATCAACAATACGCAGGAAGGCGCGACCTCCATCACGCTAAACTTTACGAATCCGACTTCTGCCACCAAAGGAACCCTGTTCTTGAGCCGTGTCAGAGAACTTCCTTTACAGGAGAGCAACGGTGATGCGGGAGGAAAAATCGATGTCTCCTACGTGCAGAACAAGGATGTTACATTTGAATAATCACGCTTGAAAGGTTATTTTCCCACTTTCCGAAATCAGCAGAACGGATAGTTTCCCGTTGGGAAGCAAGGGGGTACAATGCTCTCGGCATTTCTGTAACAGAAGTGGGAAGAAACTTTGTTGTTCGGTCTTGCTGAACAGTTCCCATAGTTCTCTGGCCAGCGTCAGGGAATCTATTTTTTGTACGGACTCTGGTTTGCAACCCGCCTTTGCAGCCAATTCTTTCAGAAAGGCTTTGTTCATGACGACCTTTTTGCTGTGCGTATCCAGTGCTCCTTCCGCTAGTTTGACGGCTTTGCCAATCATGATTCCCATGACGACTTCGTCAAATTGCAGTTCGGCAGCTATTTTCAGTGTCTTTCCGATGAAGTTCCCGTAGTGCACAAACATTTGCGGAGGAAGTTCTTCCGACAGCCGTTCCGACAGGTAGCCTTTCAGGAAACGTTCACTTTTCGCTCCTGAGTTGATGACGAGGCGAGAACATCCTATTGCTTTTGCTACTTCGGCTTCTTTCCGGATCGAGGCGAGAAAGGCATCGTTCGAGAAAGGGCGTACGATGCCGGATGTCCCGATGATCGAGATTCCGCCGATGATTCCCAACTTCGGATTGAATGTCCGGGCAGCTAACTCTTTCCCTCCCGGAACGGAGATCGTGACGACCACCTCCTTTATCTTGCCGGACAGGCCGTTTTCCTCCAGTATTGTTGTCAATTCTCCAGTAATCAGACGGCGGGGAGTGGCGTTGATGGCTGGTCCTCCAATTTCGAGGCCGAGGCCGGGAAGCGTCACCGTTCCTACTCCTTCACCAGCCCGGAACAGGAAGGCGGGGGTAGGGGATTGCCCAGCCTGTAACTCGATACGGGCGATAACGGAACAGCCGTTTGTCACGTCCGGATCGTCGCCGGAGTCCTTTATAACCGTGCATAGGGCGGCGTTGTCCGCCCATTCGGTAGCGGCGACAGGGAGCATGATCTTTTCCCCGGAAGGGAGCGTGATGCAACTAACGGTTTGTTCCGTTCGGTTCAGGAGGGCGACTAAGGCGGCTTTGGCGGCAGCCGTAGCACATGTGCCGGTCGTGAAACCGCTCCGGAGCGGGAAGAAGCCGGGAGCGAGGCGTTCGATGGCTTTACGAAGTCCTTCCATGCCTTGCACAAAAGTGAAACTGTCAGGCAGGGGAGGGCGTTGTATGACATAAACGGGAATGCCGCAGGCTTGTGCTGCTTCGACCTTTTCCTTGAAATATCCGCTTTCCCCACTTTCCTTTGTCAGTACGGCATCTGGATGAAGCTGGTCCAGCAGCTTCTTCTCGTCTTCTCCTTCATGGAAAAAAATAATCCGTTCCTTTGGGAATCCGTCGGATTCAGCCAGCGAAAGAGACTCTTTCCGGTTCAGGATACGGAACCAGCAGGGCGTCTGCTCCCAGTAAGGACGCAGTTTCGCAATGGTCTTGACGCCTGTCAGGGCCAATAGGTTGCAGATCCCGTCCGCACGTAGGCGGTCGATGGCGGCGGCATAATCCGTGCACCATATCAACCGCTTGTCATGTGCGGGGTATTGCCTTTCCAACCGGACGACCGGAATCCGGAGACGGGAGGAAACCTTTGCAAGCGTCCGATGCAACCGGATGGCGAAAGGGTGGGCGGCATCGACTAGCAACGAGATTTTTTTCTCGCGGCAGAATTGTGCCATCTCTTCTTCGTCCATACCACCGGTGAGGCGAATGGCATGAACGGCTTCTATCGCCTGTTCGTTGCCGACCGTCGAGTAGTAGTAGGGTTTGCCAGCGCTCTCGACGACTTGTACAGCCTTGCGGCCTTCGGTTGTTCCTCCTAAGATCAGTATCATAATGCTTCTGTTGTTCTCTTGTCTTTACCGGTAATATCGCAGGGGGGCATCCTCTCTGGTGAGTACTTGCCTGGCAGCTATGAGGTTTCATGCCTCATAGGTAGGAGGTGGTCCCTCGCTAACGGCGGTACAGATGCTTGAACTCCTCGGCGTAGAGACGTGATACCCCCGTACGGTTGTCTATGGCATCACCGACGACTAACAAGGTCGTCAGTGTCAGATTGTTTTCTTTTACGATCTGTTCCAGGTCTTTCAATTCGCCTCGGTAGATGCGTTCGTCTTTCCAGGTCAACTTGTAGCAGGCGGCTACCGGTGTCGTTGGCGGGTAATGTTCCAGAAGTTCTTTCTGGACTTGTCCGGCAATGCCGGCGCTCAGGAAGATGCACATTGTGCTTTGGCTGGCGGCTAGTTTATGCAGCTGCTCTTTCTCCGGCATGGGGGTACGTCCTTCACCACGCGTCAGGATGATGGTTTGCACCTTTTCAGGAATAGTGAACTGGGAACGGAGAGCTGCAGCAGCAGCTTGGAACGAGGAGATTCCCGGTGTGATATGGTAACTCATGCCATAGCGGTCGAAGAATGCCATCTGTTCTTGTATCGCCCCATAGATGCAGGGGTCACCTGTGTGCAAGCGTACGATGAACTTCCCTTTGTCATAGAACTTTTTTATAAGGGCGAATTGTTCTTCCAGGTTCATGTCGGCAGAACTGCGAATCGTCGATCCTTTCTTGGCGCATAGGGTGAGTTCTTTGGGGACGAGGCTTCCGGCATAGAGGATCAGGTCTGCATTTTCCAGCATCCGCCGGCCCCGGATGGAGATCAGTTCTGGATCGCCCGGTCCGGCTCCGACAATTTCGATATGTCCATGTCCCTGTTTCCCTTTTTGCTGACTATCTTCTTCGTCCTGTATTGCCGATTTGCTGATGGCTATCGCATAAGTGAAGTCTTTCGTCTGCCCCTTTTGTTTTCCCACCAATAATGGGCCTCCTTCCGCACTCAGGATGGCCGCTGCCTCCGCGACGCTTCCCGACCCGGTGGCTTTCTTTACTGTGGAAGAAGGATGGGGTACGGGGACTTTGTCCAGTACCTCTGCCGGATAGGTCTTGAACGGGCTGCGCAGGTAGGTGTCTGCCAGTTCCTTTAATATCGGTTCTTCTTTCTTTAGGTCGATGGAGGAGACGTTGGCTATGCTCTTCAGGTTGAACCTGTAGAAAATGGAGCAGATATACAGGTCCGTGAGGACGGACTTCATGTCTGTCAATCCCTTTTTACATCCGATACCTAAGTGAAGCACTTTCGGGAAGAATGATAGGCAGGGGATAGGGGATTTGTGGTAGTAAGTGGGACTGACCGTGATCAGCAGCTCGTATTTTTCGAGGTCGATATCTTTATATTTATAAAAGACATCGACGTGCGGGGGACAGGTTTCCTTCATATAGTCCGTCTCCTTCGTGCGAATATCGAGCAGGAGGGCGGTCGGTCGACAGTTGACGAAACGGGCGACACATTCGTTCATGGCCTTTTCCCTCGATGCATTGAACGTTTCCTCGTCTATCTTCTCGAAATCGGTTTGGAAGAAACTGATTATGCCTTCTTGTGGGTTGTAGACATCCTGTTCCCAGCCATATTGTTTCGCGAAGGTGTCCAGTGCCCAAAGTCCCTGGTTGTCACTCTGTGTCGTGACAACCGCTTCGGCGTCCAGTATGCGGGCCAATTCATGTGTCAGTTCGTTCGCCCCACCGATATGACCGGATAGTACCGATACGACATATTTGCCGGTACTGTCGAGGCAGATGACTGCCGGGTCCGTGTACTTGCTCTTGATGTAGGGAGCGATACTCCGTACGCAGATACCCATCGCCCCGATAAACACAATCGTTTCCGATTTATCGAAAAGATTGCCAGTCAGCTCTTTGAAAGAGGTGACTGGTTCGATGTCGTTATCTGCTTCTCTACAATAGATGACAGTTTTGCCCGGATATTCGTCCCGGATTTTGCGTGCTAACGACAGACTACTTGCCGAAACCACAAGAATGTTCAGTGTATTTTTAGACATAATTTTTACCCGTTGCGCAAAGGATTGTAATAGGATTATTGGAATCGAGCGTAATGTTTATTTCTGAATGTAGTTTCAGACCGTTTTCTGCAACCGCCTCCCGGAACAGCTTGCTGCTTTCTTCTGAAACGGAGTTAAAAACGATCTTGCCGTTCAGACTGTTCAAATGGGAAGCTACCTTGCGGATGATTTCTTTCAGCTTGCCACCATGACCGCCGATAAAGACTGCATCGACAATCGTGTTCTTTTCGATTGACAGATTGAGGAAGTTACCAATACGCAGGTCTATGCCTGGAGCGCTGTGCAGCCGTGTGTTTGCCCGGATGATGTTCTCGCACTCTTTCCGCACTTCAAAAGCTTGGATATCTAGATGAGGATACTGGCGCCGCGCTTCGATTGAAACCGAGCCGGTACAGGCGCCGATATCCCAGAAGTAGCGGCTGTTATGCAGTTCTAACAGGCTTAGGTCTATCACTCGTATCGGTGCTTTGGTAATCATTTTTGTCCGGTCATTCAGCAAGATAAATTTCGTGTCAGGTATGCCTAAGGCTGGTCGTTGTAATGCGCAGTTCGGAGCCTTCATTAGCAGAACACAGTTCGGATTGGTGAAACTCATTTCGCTGATTTCCTCGATCGAGTAGATTTTATAGATTTTCTCTTTCTTCGGGTTGCCTAAATGTTCGGCTACCCACATGGTGTAATCCCTGTCCAGATGATATTCCATCATCCTCTTGGCTATAGCCCTGGGCGTATGGACACGGTCGGTTAGCACACCGATCAGCGGTCGGTATTCCAGCAACGCCCGGTCGAGTTCGTGCCATGGTCGTCCGGTAACGGACACGGCGTGCATGTTCTCATACGGAATTTGTTCATGGTGTGCGAACATCTGCAATGAGTTGAAGTAGGGAAACACTTTCATGCCTACTCCTAAAAGGTTTTTCCGGATGGTGGAAGCGAAGCCGAAAAAGAACGGGTCTCCCGAAACGAAGGAGACGATCACTTTGCCTTCCTGGATCAACCGGCTGTATTCCGCAAGGACGGCATTTATTGGAGCCTTGATTTCGATCCATACCGCATCGGCGGGTAGGAATGGTTTCACAATTTCGTAATGCCGCTTCCCTCCGGAGAAGATGTTGTCGTGTTTGACATTTTTGATAATGACTTCTATATGCTTAGGCTGTGGATTGTCGTCCATCCCGATCATATAGATGTGCGTTTTGCCGTAAGCTTCTACAATTTCTTGAGTTCTCATACGTCTCTACCTGGTTTTAATTGTTTTGCATCATTGTAGCATAAAATCGCATTTACCAAAGTCGCGGCGAGGTTGCTACCACCTTTCCGTCCTTCGATGATGAGTTTAGGAATAGAGACAAACGGCTTTACCATGTGTTTGGATTCCTGTACGTGTACGAAACCGACAGGAGCGGCAATAATGCCGGCGGGAATGGCTTTCCCTTTCCTTATCAGGTCACAAAGTTCCATTAATGCGGTCGGCGCATTGCCGAATACATATAAAGCGCTGGGATGTTCCTGTACGGCAAGCCGGATGCCAGCTTGTGTGCGGGTGATCCCTTTTTCTGTTGCAAGTTGTACGGTGCGCTCGTCTTGCAAATAGCATTTCACCTCGATCCCCATACGCTGCAAAGCTCCTTTGCGGATGCCGGAAGCAGCCATTGTGACGTCTGTGATGATGGTGCGCACCTCCCCCCGGCTGAATTTTCCGTAAAGGGAAGCCACCGCGTGATCGTCGATCCGTAGGATATTTTCCATATCGAAATCGGCTGTCGTGTGGATGGCATGGAGCAAAGCCCATTTCTTGTCGAGCGGTATTTCTTTGTTCTTGAGTTCTTTCTCGATGGTGCGAAAGCTGCGGATCATGATGTCCTGGCCGATCCCGACATCTGTTTTCATCTTGATCTCCCCGTAATAGCCGCGTGGTGTGATGAATTTACCGTCGGCCTCATATGACTGCGAGTTCCCGATCAGGATGACAGTGAACATGTCGACCTGCTCAGGGTCGAACTCTGCCAGCGTGGTCAGGTTGACGACCTGCTCTTCGCGTCCGGCCTGACGGACATAGCCGACCGGTGTTTCGGGTGCACGTTCTTCGAGGAACAGCTCCTTGAGACGATGCAACTGCCAGTAGCGCTCTTCGCTTTTCGGATTGTAGATGGCTGTCACGAAGTCGCCGATAGCGGCGGCCCGTATGCGTTTTTCGATCCGTAGCCAGGGAGTCATCAGGTCGGAGAGGGAGATGATACAGAGATCATGCCCGATAGGTGCCCCTAGAAGCGAAGCCGCCTTTTGGAACGCACTGATACCGGGCACTACCTCGATCTCCACTTGCGGCGCCTCTTTCATCGTCCGCATTTCATATATCAACGGGGCCATCCCGTAGATTCCGGCATCACCAGAACTGATCACTGTCACTGTTTTACCTTCCGAAGCGTATTTGTAGGCCTCTTCGGCACGTATTTTCTCGCGCTTCATCCCAGTATCGATACATTGGGTATCCGGGTGAATTATATCCTGTATAAACTGGAAATAATAGTTATATCCGATGATCACATCCGACTGCCTGATGGCTGATAATGCCGCAGGCGTTATGTCATCGCGATTTCCCGGTCCAATGCCGACAACAGTAATTTTCCCTTTGTTCATATGAGCTGTTTGTAAATTAACAGAAAACAAAGGTACGATTTATTTATTTAGTTTTCCTCTGCGGGTTGATATAAATATCGTTTAATACTCCGTTTCGGTGTCTTTTCGAATTCTTCCTGATAAAGCTTGAAGCAAGATACTTTGCTGTAGGCGGGCATTTCAGTGTTCAGTTGGTCGATGTTCTGCTGCATCAGCTCTTCGATTTCGGAGTGTTGGATGCCTGCCTTGTCCACTTGTTCCCAGTCCGGATAGATCAGGGCGACCAGTTTACCTCCCTGAGAAATGATCAACGACTCCGCCACGTACAGCATATTGTTTAGGCGGTCTTCGATCTCTTCGGGATAGATATTCTGTCCGTTGGAGCTTAGGATCATACTTTTGCTTCGTCCGCGGATGTAAAGGAAACCGTCTTTGTCAAGTGTTCCCAAGTCACCTGTCCGTAGCCAGCCGTCGGGTAGCATCACAGCCTTTGTTGCCTCTGGATTCTTGTAGTAGCCTAACATCACGTTCATGCCGCGAACCAGGATTTCGCCTACTTCGTTTTCCGGATCGTTCGAGTCGATCCGGATTTCCATGCGGTCGACGACACGGCCCACCGAGCCTTGCTTGAACGTGTCCCACTGTTCGTAGGAAACCAGTGGGCCGCATTCCGTCATCCCATAGCCAACCGTATAACGGAAGTCGATGGATTTGAGAAACGTCTCTACCTCTTTATTGATGGCTGCACCACCAATCACGATTTCGCTGAAGTTCCCACCGAAAGAGGCTTCCAGCTTTTGGGCGATCTTCTCGCGTACCTTTTGGTCGATGTATGGCACTTTCAACAGCAATTTGATCAATGGCTTTTCCAGTTCGGGAAAGACCTTGTTCTTGATGATCTTCTCGATAATGAGTGGCACGGCAAGGATCAGCGCCGGTCGAACCGTCGCAAATGCCTCTGCGATGATTTTTGGACTCGGCGTGCGTGTCAGGAAATGAACGTGGCAGCCTTTGTTGACGGAGTTCAGCACTTCGAACGCTAACCCGTACATGTGCGCCATCGGTAACATACAGACGATGTTGTCTCCTGGATGTATGAAAGGAAGACGGTCGTAGGCGAACTGTGTGTTGCTCCACAAACTGCGGTAGGGGATCATGACTCCTTTCGAGAAGCTGGTCGTGCCGGACGTATAGTTCAAAACAGCCAATTCCTCCGGGTCTTCGATATGATATTTCACATCGTTGGCGGTGAAAGAACGGGGATATTTCTTGCCAAAATATTCGTTGATGCGATCGCGTATGGTGCGTACCTCCTTATTTTTGCAATCGATAATGGAGAAGTTGTCCAGCATCATGAATAGCTTGACATCCGGCATCATCTTTTCGTTCATGTTCTCCCAGTTGCTGGAGCCTGCCAGTACGGCTTTTGCTCCCGAATGGTTGACGATGTGATGGATATTGTCGGGTTTGAACTCGTGCAGGATCGGCACGGCAACAGCCCCGTAAGCCAATATTCCGAAAAAGCAGATTGCCCAGTTGGAGGAGTTGCGTCCGACGATGGCCACTTTGTCGCCTTTCTTGATACCGGCATGTTCCAGTAGGATGTGAAACTTTTCTATCCGCCGTGCGACGTCTTTGAAATGGAAGGTATGTCCATTGTAATCGGAGAAGGCGGGGAGGTCCCAATGCTCCTTTATGCTTCTCTCTATAAGGTCCAAGAAACGATTATCCATAGTGATATAATTTAAAAAAGAACCGGAATATCCGTGAGAATGTTGTAAAGATAGCAAAGAAACGATATGTTTTTATGGAAACCCAAGAAACACCTTTCCAAAACATATATGATTTGAATGCAAAACACCTATGCTTTGAATGCAAAACATAGGTGTTTTAAAATAAGTATAGTTGTTTACCACGGAGTGATTGTCACATTACGGAATTGTACTTCCTTGCCTTCGCTTTGCAGTCCGATGTAACCTTCCTTTACCTTGTTTGTCCCGGTGTTCTGGTAAACGCCGTTGATATAGACCGTGATGACACCGTTTTTTACGAAGATATTAGCTTCATTCCATTCACCGGCAGGCTTCTCGCTGTCTTGATTCGCCTTCTGGATTTTCGGGAAAGAGGGGCGGGGTTGGCCTGGCTTATTCTGGTATTCAGCCAGATCCGAACCGCCGAGCAGGACGAAATCGCCGGCATTATCAAGCATCAGGTTGCATTCGATACCGTTCGGAAACGGGTTTTTCGGCTCTTCAATTAGCAGGAAGATACCGCTGTTCGCCTTTTCCTTGCCGTTTGGCCAGCGATATTCTACATGCAGTTTATAATCTCCGTATTTTTCTTTCGTGTACATGTATCCGAATGGCTGTCCTGTGATGTTGATGACACCGTCTTTCACGGAATATACCTGTTCGGCTGGGACGGAGTTCTTATCGACAACGAAGTTCCAGCCGGAAAGGTCTTTTCCGTTGAACAGCTTGGTTGTTTTCTGTGCACTCGCGTCACTTCCGAAACACAAAAAGGCGGCAGCTACTACTGCCATCGATAACATTCTTTTTTTCATGGTCTTATAATATTAATTATTTATACGATTAATCAACAATAAGTTTACGGTAACGGACACGTTTTGGTTCCACGTCGCCCAATAATTTGCGCTTGTACTCTTCATACTCCGAATAGGAACCTTCGTAGAACACGACATTTGAATCCCCTTCGAACGAAAGGATATGCGTACAGATACGGTCGAGGAACCAACGGTCGTGAGAAACGACGACCGCACAACCGGCGAAGTTCTCCAATCCTTCTTCGAGTGCCCGGAGTGTGTTCACATCAATATCGTTGGTCGGTTCGTCGAGCAGCAACACATTCGCCTCGGCCTTCAGCGTTAGAGCCAGATGCAGGCGATTCCGTTCACCACCGGAGAGTACGCCGCAAAGTTTTTCCTGGTCGGCTCCCGCAAAATTGAATTTGGAGAGGTAAGCGCGGGAGTTGACTTCCTTGCCGCCTACGCGGATGAACTCCTGTCCGCCGGAAACAACCTGATAAACGGTCTTCTTCGGGTCGATATCTTTATGTGTCTGGTCTGCATAACCGACCTTTACCGTTTCGCCCACTTCAAAAGAACCTTTGTCGATACTTTCCATTCCCATGATCATCTTGAACAGTGTAGTCTTACCTGCTCCGTTCGGACCGATCACGCCGACGATTCCGTTCGGCGGCAACATGAAATTTAGGTCATCAAACAACAGTTTGTCGCCAAATGCTTTTGCTACATGCTGGGCCTCGATCACCTTGTTCCCTAAGCGCGGACCGTTCGGGATAAAGATTTCCAGTTTGGCTTCGCGTTCTTTCTGGTCTTCGTTCAAAAGGGCTTCATACGAATTCAGACGGGCCTTACCTTTTGCCTGACGAGCTTTCGGGGCCATGTTGATCCATTCTAGTTCGCGTTCCAGTGTCTTACGGCGTTTACTTGCTTGTTTCTCCTCCTGTGCCATACGTTTGGTCTTTTGATCCAGCCAAGAAGAGTAGTTTCCTTTCCAGGGAATACCTTCTCCGCGATCCAGTTCCAGAATCCATCCGGCCACATGGTCGAGGAAGTAACGGTCGTGCGTGATGCAGATAACCGTACCCGTATATTGTTGTAGATGTTGCTCCAACCAGTCGATCGACTCAGCATCCAAGTGGTTGGTCGGTTCGTCCAGCAATAGGATGTCCGGCTGTTGTAACAGCAAACGGCAGAGAGCCACACGGCGGCGTTCGCCTCCCGACAGCGTATCGACCACCTGATCTTCAGGAGGACAGCGTAAAGCGTCCATCGCTCTTTCTAGGCGGCTGTCGAGGTTCCATGCATCAGTTGCATCTATCTTATCTTGTAATTCGGCCTGCCGGTTGATCAGTGCGTCCATTTTGTCTGGATCTTCGAGTATTTCGGGATCGCCGAATTTTTCGTTTACTTCTTCATATTCTTTGAGGGTGTCCACAATATTTTGTACGCCTTCCTGTACGACTTCCTTTACTGTTTTGCCCGGTTCCAGTTTCGGTTCCTGCTCTAGATATCCGACGGAATATCCGGGTGAGAATACTACTTCTCCTTGGTATTCTTTTTCGACGCCGGCAATAATTTTTAGCAATGTAGATTTACCAGAACCATTCAAACCAATGATCCCGATCTTTGCTCCATAGAAAAAGGACAGGTAAATATTTTTCAATACTTGTTTTTGAGGCGGAAAGACTTTACTCACGCCTACCATCGAGAAAATAATTTTCTTGTCGTCTGCCATGTTTCAAATTGTGTGTATTTATATGATCATTTTTCTTCGTGGACAAACTTACATAAATATCTTCATAGTTTATATATGTCCGGATGAAAATAGCGTGTATTTTTATCTTTCTTGCGTTCCTTCGTCTGCAATCTTAAGGGGCATGATTACTTGTTATGTATCGGCTTACTGCAAAACGCAAATGCATATCCTCCCCCCAGAGTGTCTCCAAAAAACGTTTTCAAAGGGATTATTAAGTAATTTTCCTGTCTCAAAACGCTTTTTCTTTCCGGCATATTTTTCTCGGAGGATAACTCGTCATTTACAGTCGTTTTCATCAATTGCTTATCCATAAGAGTTTCCAAAGTTTTACCGATGACATCGAAACGCAAAGCGATAGAATTTGTTACCCGTATCATGGGATTCAGTTGTTCTTCCTCATAGTGACGGATGAATCGGATAATATCATCCTGTCCCTTATTTATTTTCGCCAGTTCCGATTTTACGGATTTAGGGGCTTCGGATGGGTTGATATGTACCTTATCTATATATCTGAACGCCAACTTTACAACTTTCTCTTTTTCTGGGAATAGCGTTTGCATATCTTCTCTACCAAAGCTACCGTTTCCTTGTCTATGGAAATGGTAGTGAATATCGTTTTTCGACTGCTGTTTGGCACGGTAATTACTTTTTTATAGAAATATGAACAGATCAATACCTGATAATAAGCATTGAAAAGGAAATGCTTATTACAGGTGTCATTATAGCGTGTTCTTGTAACACGCTAAATCGATAGGTGAAGCAAACTGATTTGCTTTTTCGAACTGTTTGTAGGTTTGAGAATCGGCCTATTCACGAACAAAAGCCCGGATATCGCTGGCTTTATAATACGTTTTTCGCCCGATAGCGTTGAGCGTTGTAGGGTTCTGAAAGATGCTTTCAACAGAAAGGCTAAGTCTTGATTATCCAACAGCCTTTCGTTTTCATCGAATACAGTATCAGTACTAATAAGAGATTTCAAGTCTTGCCCGATCTCGGTGAGTTTCTTGGATAGCTTCTCCATCCACTTCTCGAAGTTTTCGTTGTCTATATACATTTTACTTCAATTTTTAGTTCAACATTATTGTTTTCAATCGATTGATGAAGCAAAGTTTTACAAAACAAGGTTGCAAAAAAAGAGGAGTAGGTAACTACTCCCCGAAAAATGGTTTATAAACTGCTATAAATAAACGATTTGCAAAATTATCTTTTCTAATCTTTATTTGTTCTTGCGTTTACGGTCTTCTCTGGTAATAGTATTTCGCAAAGCGTCCAAAGTTTTAGTAAGATTGTACGGTTTACGAGTAAACACTTTACCGATCTTATCGTAGATACTACCAAATTTCAGATTGAAAAGCTGCTCAAAGCCACGAGCCAACTGAATTTTTGGGACTGGCGTTCCATTTTCCCCAACGATTTTTCCCAGTAGAAACAGAGCTAGTACAATTTCAGCAATACCTATAATCCCCAATTCTTTAGACTTTGGGAGTACATATAGGTCTGACTTGAACTCGGTAGACACAGGTGAATTAAACTGTTCGGGATGGGTAGTTTTCAGATTGAGTAACTCTAATTCTGCACCAATTAAGGATAATGCTTTATGAATGTATAGATTTTTAAGCGTATTTCCCCCCCAGCCCATCCTGATACAACCCTTTAAAGGGGCTATCTCAATACGGGTGAGATTAAGCATCCGGAAGACATGAGTATAGTCTTCCGAATGGCTAATTGTTACTATTTGCTTCACAAAATCTTCATAAGCATCTTGCATTTCTGTGTTAATAACTTCTTGTGAGGTATCAGCCAGTAAGATGAAAAAAACTCGTTCTCAATAAATCATTCATAGGCATAAAATTTAATTGTGAATAAATTATATATATCAAAGCACTAGCTTTGTATGCTGAATGATTTTTTGTTTTGTTTGTAGTTCCTCTGCTAATCAGAATGATTCAAGGGGTATTCAGCCTTATTGGTCGCAATTCCAGAAATGGTGAACTTCAAATTCCTGCTTCTTACAAATATAATCCACTGGCATGAGTTCTAAAATAGCGAAATGTAGCTATATAGAAGAACTGAAACTTGCATCAATCCTTGTCAATCGTTTCTTTATATAGTTCATAATCTATATTTCTTCATGGCAAGTAATTCATCTAGTTTACCCTCTGCAATATATGGCAAACACTGATGTATCTTATCGGTAGACCAATCCCACCATTTCTGTATTAGCAGTTGTTCGATTACCTCTGCATCGAAGCGTTTTCGTATTTCTTTGGCAGGAGTTCCACCCACAATCGTATAAGGCGGAACATCTTTGGTCACTACGGCACGTGCGGCAATAATAGCACCGTCACCGATATGAACCCCTGCCATAATCACAGCTTCGTAGCCGATCCATACGTCATTGCCGATTACAATATTGCCTTTGTTGTCCCATGCAGTAGTAATATTCGACTTTTCCAATTCCCATTCTTCATAGAATAGAGGGAAGGTATAGGTAGACAGAGATTTCAATGTATGATTCGCACAATTAAACAGAAACTTCGTGCCACAGGCAATAGAACAGAACTTGCCAATGATTAACTTCTCCCGATGGATGGGATAATGATAAAGCACATTGTTCTTCTCAAACAGCAAGGGATCAGCTATAAAGTCATTGTAAATAGTATAATCACCTACCTCAATTTGTGGATCTTTAATCACGGCATTCAGATAGACTGTTTGCTGATCTCCGGTGCGAGGATATATTTTTGTCATCATAACTTGATTCGCTTTAATAGTGTTTACTTTTTAGATGAATGATAGATTGAAGTGCCAGCAGAATCACAAACAGGTATTCTGCCGTCAAGTAGAGGGATAAAGATGCTTTTATACAGAAGCTCAACCAATAGAGGTACACTAAATACACACAGGTGGTTGTTACCTGAAACAGAAAGGTGATTTTGGTTTTCCCCGTTCCTCCGACCGCATTGAGATATACATAACCGGGTAGTGCAAACGTGTAATTCAATAGCATCACCACGAAAGGAGCAAATGCTAATTCTATCAATAGCTCATTATCGGTGTAGAAACTGACAATCCAACGGTTACAGAGTAAAGCTACTACTACGAATGGGATGCCAACGGCATAACCTAATTTCAGAACCTTGTGGCAGATCGGGAAAAGTTCATTTCTCGCCCTGGCTCCAATAGCATTACTTACTAATGAACCTGTAGTGACAGCAAAGGAATTGGCAATTACGAAAAATATTGCTGATACGCTTCGGGTTATATTGGAAATAGCCAACTCTGTTTTCCCTAAATGTTCGATTGCCACGAAAAATAGAAACCAAGGAACTACGCTGATAAAAGCATGGAGCATACTCCACACAGACAGATTCAGGACTTTGATAAGTAACTGTCCATCATACACGGGCTTCAATCCGTATTTTTCTTTGTCAATCTTCGCTTTTGTGTAGAGACAAAGCACAATCAAAGAACCCATTTCTGCTAAAGATGGAGCGATGGCTGCTCCCGAAATACCTAATTCCAGTGTGAATATTAAGAAGTAATTCAGCGGGATATTAATCGCCACCGCAGTAACAGCCGACCACGATAAGGCTTTCGTGTGCGTTATTCCAACGAAGAAAGACCGGATAGCCAGAAAAGGAAATGAGAACAACAGCCCGAAGCTGCGCCAGTCTAAATAGCGGACTACCGCTTGATAAATCTCCGGCGAGGAAATTAATCGTTTCAATAGATAAGGAGAAACGGCATGAATCAATAGGCAAAGCAAAACGGCTAATCCCGATAAAAAGAATAGCCCCTGAAAGAAAGTCTTTCCGGTTGCCTTATAATTCAGCTCCCCGTTTCTTCGGGCAATCATTACTTGCAATCCGATGCTAAACCCAAAGCCCAACATATAGACTGCCAGATAATAAATTCCGGCAATAGCGGATGCTCCCAACTCCACCTCGCCTACGTGACCTAAAAAGACAGCATCCGTTATATTGATTAACTGCTCCATTAAGATGCTCATCATTACCGGAAAGTTGATAAGCCAGATTTGTTTATATGTATAATTCATTGCTCAACTGCAAAATAGCACGACACGAGCAGACTGCATCATATAGTCTGCCAGCTCGTAAATTCATAAATAAAAGGATATAAAATCTCTGTGGCAAATAAATCGTTATTTGTCAAATAGCTGAATAGCTTTCTTGAATGGGGCTATTCGCAGGAGCGTAGCTATATACAGAGTTTCATAAGAAGTGAATACTATTTGTGAGTTGATATAGCGCAAATGTATGAAAAATTAATAAATTCAATCTATCAATTCATGGATTTCTTTTATATGCAAGTGCAAATGTCCCAAATATCCCTCTATCATTTCTTGTAGTGTTACCTTTACTCCTGTAAAGTCGCACCAGTAACTATCCAGCCTGTTCTTATCTACCGAGTTAATTATTTGGATGATGTGCAGATTGTAACACTTCCACAACTGGATTAAGTTAGCCCAGTCTTCATTCTGATAATCTTGCAGAGCTATCCACAAGTTATTATCCTGTGTGTAATCAGGGAAGAAAAGTAGGTCTTTGCTATATTGCAACCGAACCATGCGTTGATGATTGTTGGATGCCGAATCAATCAAGTGACCGAGAATCTGCTTGATGGTGCGATTCTGCGCATTTCGTCTTTGTGTGATAACCTCTACGGGCAGACTACTTAACAATTTCTCTTCTGCTTCAATAACCTGTGCAATGCTAGCGGTTATATGTATAAAATTACTTTCTTGCATAACTTTCTAATTTTAAATACTTCTGCAAAAGTAAGTTCTTTGCCTATCATCCACTTGTAAAAAACTGACTTTATCACAGATGACTACGCACGACTATGCGATTTAATAACATTCAGCCTACAATCTTCGGAAAAGAATGTAGAATACGGAGAACGGGAAGATAGATATTGAGTAGGCGAACAGCCTGTAAACTCTTTAAAGTCTTTCACCAAGTGCGAAGGATCGTAAAAGCCACAAGAATAAGCCAAATCTACGAACTCCATTCCCGGATGATTCTGCAACAGATACAGTGCCCGCTGAAAGCGAACTACCCGATAATATTCTTTAGGGCTCATTCCTACATAGTTGGAAAATACTCGCTTGAATTGCCTATATCCCAAACAAGCACTTTCAGCAAGGGTATTCACGTCAATTTGCGGTTGATTGATGATTTGACGGATAGCGTGATGAGTTCTTTGGTAGTTACAATTTGCATCGACCAACCGTTGCATAAAGAAGCGTTCAATCAACCGGATGCAGGTTTCAACGGCTGGTTCGGCAGAAATATTTCGTTTCAGGTGATTCAGTTCAATATCTTCCAAATCTTCTACATCTATATAATGGTTGTAAAGCTCACTCATAGAACACCGCACAAATGGATTTAGCCCCAGAGGATGAAATATAACGGCAATCATATCAATATTGCCCTCTGAAATCAAACTTCCATAAGTTGAGAACTGTCCCTGGATGAAATTCTTTGGCTGTAAACCTTTTGATTGGATATTTAGATTCTCACCCCGATGGAATAGTCTGTATCATACTGGCTCTACTTCATCGGTCTTTAACGCCCAATAGTATTTAATGTATTGGGAAAGTACAGGTGACGGATATAAAATCTTGCTTTCTCTCATCGTTATTTCGTTAATCTGCTATGCGCATGGCGGTAAATATAGAGGTTAATTCCCGCATGACAATAAAGTAAGCCGAAAATTTAGATGAATGGCGTGTGTTTTGTTCCGCTATATGTCAGCGTTAAACGGTGCATTGCCCTTGTTACCGCCACATATAGCATACTCCGGTCGATTTCCGAATGATAATTCCTATCATCCACCTGTGGTATAATCACCTCATCGAATTCCAAACCCTTTGCCATGTGGGCAGAGATGATAACAATACCCTGCACAAAAGCCGAACTTTGGCTTGATAGGAAATTAATATCAGGAATTTGTAATTTATCTGCCATCTCACGGGCTTGCGATTCGGTTTTGCAGATAATCCCCAGCGATTTATAGGCGGATGCCTGATAAGTGGCAATTAATTCTTTAATAGCAGATAGTTCTTCTTTCTCATTATTAAATTGTAATACTTTCGGTTTCTCTCCATGCCGTGCGACTGGTTCAAGATCGGTATTTGTCCGTATTTTCTGTGCAAAATCAGTGATCTCATAAGTAGAACGATAACTTTTGAATAGCTTCATCACTTCACCTGTGACAAGAGCTTTCTGAATCATATCTGCAGTAGACGAACCGTAAGGATTAACCGACTGGCTGGCATCGCCCAACACCGTTTTCCGACAAGGGAATAGCTTTTGCATTACCTTATACTGGATTGGAGAATAATCTTGCATTTCATCTATCAGCAAATGTTTAACATAGTTCTTTGTACCACCTTCCAAAGCGATATGCAGATATGCCAATGGTGCTAAGTCGGCATATTCAAGTGTGCGGTTCTTCCGCATTTTAAACAGTTCCGGCTTATCCATCCATGCGAAGAAATCTTTATAGACTTGCAGATCATTGTTTCCGGCAAACATTCGCTTCATCTCTTTTTTAAGGAAATTCCGTTCGGCAGTCGTCACCGTGAAAGTATATTGTACTTTCATCATGTCGAGAATATAATCCGTCATTGCCTCGAACCGTTGGCGCATGGGGTAGCGGTTGAAGCGGTGGAATTGCTCTTCGATAAATTCAGCCGGGACGGTGATATGTTTAGTTAGCTTCACATCCTCTGCTCTAAAGTAGTGGTTTTCGATGTGCAGAATAAAGCGATCCAGACTGGCGATGAAGTAGAAAGATGATTTATATTCGATTCGCTCAATAAAGTCCGGTGTTGGTTTTGTCAGTAGTTCATTCACCTGCTCAAAAAAACTAAGGTATTTGTATTTGTGATTCAGTACTTCGGAAAGTATCTGTTCCATGCTGGATTCCGGTACGGTTTCTTCGCCCAGTTCGGGCAGCACGTTAGAGATGTAATCGGCAAACACCTTGTTCGGAGAAATAATCAAGATGTCTTTTGAAGAGATACTGCCCTGAAAAGCATACAGCAAGTAGGCGATGCGGTGCAGGGCAATAGAAGTTTTACCCGAACCCGCTACACCCTGAATGATGAGCGTCCGGGCTTCCTCATTACGGATAATCCGGTTCTGCTCCCGCTGGATGGTGGCAACGATGTTCTTCATCTTATCATCTGCATTAGCACTCAGTTCCTTTTGCAGAATATCATCGTGGACGGTCAGCGCACTTTCGATCATGAATTCCATCTTTCCAGCCCGAATCCGGTATTGGCGTTTCAATGAAATATCTCCTTTTATCTCTTCCGATGGGGATTGATAAGATGCTTCACCCAATTCGTAATCGTAGAACATACTCGAAATAGGTGCCCGCCAATCATAAATCAGGGTTGTTCGGCTTTCCGAATCGTGAAATGTGTGGATGCCGATGTAAACAGGGATTACCGTACAGTTCTCGCTCTTCTCTTGAAAATCGATTCGTCCAAAGTAGGGAATATCCACTATTTTGGCAAACCGTCGGCGTTTGTCAATTACACTTTCGCCTATGGCAAAATGATTCAGGATGCTTTCACGCATGGAGCGTATCTCATGCGGATCAATATCTTTACTGCTCCAAAGGTAGTCTTTGTACTCCGCCAATGTATCTACATGGTCTTTCACGGACACATCTGTATGGCTGATTATCTGCTTCAACCGATTGATTATTTGCTGCAAATAGCTTCTTTCTTGCTTCTCTGTTTGATTGAATACCATAGTAATTTATTGCTAAAGGATGAAAATAGAGTCAAAACGGTGCGCAAAATTACTGCAATCGAGTAGGATAGGAAATGGCTATTTATAGCTATATATCCATAAGTTTTGTATCTTTGCATGCTCAAAATGAACGATATGGATATTCTTGAACTTGCCCTACATAATCAGCAAACCGCTTGGAATATACTGGAACATACCGGTATTATACCGGCATGGGAACGTATTGGGGCAACTGTTCATCTGGTAGGCTCGCTTAAATCCGGTCTGCTGGCAAAGAGTAGGGATATAGACCTACATATCTATACCGATACACTAAATATTGCAGCCAGCTTTTCTGTGATGCAGGAACTTGCCGAACGGCTATCTTTAAAGGAAGTCCAATTTAAGAATCTGATTCAGACAGAAGAAGAGTGCATCGAATGGCACGCCATTTACGAAGATGAGGACATGAATACATGGAAGTTTGATATGATTCATATTCGCAAAGGCTCAAAATATGATGGTGTGGTTGAAAAAGTAACTGCTGCCATTACGAACCAACTTACTCCTGAAATCAAGAATACCATCCTTCAAATAAAATTCGATGTGCCGGACGGGATACAGATTCCCGGCATAGAAATCTATCATGCTGTTTTCGTGGGTGGAGTTCGCAATTACGAAGAACTGGAACAATGGAGAAAAACCAATCCGCTGACAAATAGCTTGGATTGGCTGCCGTAATCAATAGAGAATACCAAAACTTTCTGCCCGGTTGATAGCTTCGATCACATTATCGACATTCAGTTTTGCCAATATATTCTTGCGGTGATTGTGCACCGTGTAAATACTAAGGTTCAGTTTAGATGCAATCTCCTTGCTCAAAAAGCCCTGTCGGATTAGTAAGAGTATTTCCTTTTCCCGCTTGGTTAATTGTTGGTCTGCCGGAACAACTGCCGATGCAAGTATCTCACCCGTCTTCCGATTAATAACCGTCCGCTTGATTCGCTCCATAGGTGCTCTGCGTTCATTCCACAAATTATAGTCCACATCCAGCGGGCTGATCTGCTGTCTTGCCCATAATTCTTCGGGAGTTATCTTATTGGTAGTCATGCGGCAGAGATAAGCGATAAATCTTTTTGTATCTCTATTTCCTTTTGACTTTCTAAATAAATGCGTTCAAAAAACGAATATCCTATGAGTATATTCTAAATGAATTGAGCCAGAGATAGACAGGATATACCACTTTCAGACAGTTTATAAAACGTGTTGATTCTATTTTCATTTGCCGATGAAAATAGAATCAACACGTTTTATAAACCATTAAAAATTAAAAGTATGGAAGTAGTAACCATTGAAAAGAGAACCTTTTCGTATGTCTGCGAACGATTTACCGAGTTTGCAATAGAAAGTTTGTGCAGCACTCATATCCAGAAAGTAGAAAACTGGCTGGATAGTCAGGAAGTGTGTCTGTTGTTGGGCTTTAGTAAACGAACACTGCAATATTATCGTAGTAGTGGACGGCTGGCTTATTCTCAAATCGGCAGCAAAATATATTATAAGTCTTCCGATATTGAAAGAATTATTGCGAACAGTGAAACACAAAATCAATCACCCAAACAAATTATGCCTTATGAAAAGAACTAAAGAAGATTACTCGTCTTTCAACCTATTTTCCATTGTCGGCACATGGGAAAGTGTTAATCTGAATCCCACGGTTATCATCTATCGGAGCGACAAAGAGTATCTCTTTTCTATTATATATGTATCGGAAACTACCAAACAGGCTTCACCCGCTACTTATGAGATACAGCAAGATGGTAGCCAGTATTTTATTGCCATTGCGTCTAAACGGCTCTATATAGATTATGATTCGGCAAAAGATATACTTAGTATTTCATCGTTGGGTGACTATCTGCGCAACTAATCAGCCATCTAGCCATCTTGAAATCAATATTTCAATAAAACAATCTTTCAATCATGGAACTAATAAATAAAGATACCCCACAAGTCAAAGAATTTATTTCTTCGCTCGATTCGATGCTGGACAGCATTGAATCTATTGTCAAGCATTACAAGCCCCACCTTAACGGGGAACGTTTTCTTTTTAATAATGAGGTTTCCAAGAAACTGAATGTCAGTTTGCGAACCTTGCAGGTGTGGTGAGATACAGGACTAATCCCCTTTATCCAGATAAAAGGTAAAATCATCTATCGCCAAATCGATATTGATAAACTGCTTCAAAAGCACTACTTTGAAAGTTGGAAAGAGTAACCTGCCAAGCCCAAAAACATTGTTTTTCGGAATTTAATTTGAATCATTGACTTTTCCAGTGAAGTATTTAGTCTGTGCAAGTCTTTAGATGAAAATACGCTCGAACATAGTGAGAGGAAGATTTTCATCTAAACCGAAGGCTCGGACTTGAACAAGCTAAATACGGAACTTACCTTTGCCAATGCTTCATATTGAGTTCTGGAAAACTTACTATAAAAGAAAAGGATTGAGAAAATGAAATTCATTCTTCCCAATCCTTTTTCAATATTAGCTACTATTTTTATTATATAGCCAATTCCGACAGGCAGCTATTTACTTTTTGCATATCCTTGAAAATATTCTGATCCAATACCCTTGCATAGTGTTTTGTTACGCTTGTATCTGCATAACCTAACATCTTAGCAACATTCTCCATACTCACGCCATTTGCAAGGCAAATGCTTGTGGCATAGCTATGACGGGCACAGTAAGTAATATTTAGAAATGCAATAAAAAACAGAATGACGAGAATTAAACGTAAAACTTTTATAATTAAGTATTTTGCAAGAATTGCAGAACAGACATACCTGCAAAAGACAACAAAATATTGCGACGTTTCAGTTACCAGACTGTTAGCCGCCTGTTTCGGAAACAACGGCAGGTAACCGAATTTTTACCGATAGGAACAAAGCGGATTTGTATTCACTGTTTATCAATGTTTTGCATGCCAAAGGACGCTTTTCAAAGGAGTATTTTTACAACCTAAAAAAGAGCGTTATGAAAGTGGAAAAATTCAAGGTGCTGCTCTACCTGAAAAAGAGCGAGCCGGACAAGACCGGCAAGGCCCCGATCATGGGACGGATCACCCTCAACCGCACGATGGTGCAGTTCAGCTGCAAGCTTTCCTGTACCCCCGGGCTATGGAACGCGCGTGAGAGCCGATTGAATGGCAAGAGCCGGGAAGCGGTGGAGACCAATGAAAAGATAGAGAGGCTGCTGCTTGCCGTACACTCGGCCTTCAATTCCCTCATGGAAAGGAAAAAGGATTTCGATGCCGCCGCGGTCAGGGACATGTTCCAGGGTAACGCGGGCATGCAGATGACCCTGCTCAAACTTCTCGACCGGCACAACGAGGAGATGAAGACCCGTGTCGGCGTGGACCGTGCGCCGACGACAATGTCGACCTACGTGTACACCCGGCGCACTCTTGCCGAATTCATCAAAACGGAATTCAAGGTCTCGGACCTCGCCTTCGGACAGCTCAACGAGCAGTTCATCCGTGACTATCAGGATTTCTGCCTGGAAAAGAAGAGACTGGCGATGGAGACGGTGCGCCATTACCTGTCCATCCTGAAAAAGATCTGCCGCATCGCCTACAAGGAGGGGCACTCGGAGAAATACCATTTCTGCCACTTCAAGCTGCCCAAGCAGAAGGAGACAACACCGAAAGCACTCAGCCGTGAGAATTTCGAGAAGCTGCGTGATCTGGAGATACCGGAAAAACGCAGGTCACATGTCATCACCCGGGACCTCTTCCTTTTCGCCTGTTACACCGGCACCGCCTATGCTGATGCGGTAAGCATCACCCGGGAGAACCTCTTCCGGGATGACGAGGGCAGCCTCTGGCTGAAATACCTGCGAAAGAAGACTG
The DNA here is from genome assembly GCF_019041495.1 of Parabacteroides sp. MSK.9.14. Taxonomy (NCBI): domain Bacteria; kingdom Pseudomonadati; phylum Bacteroidota; class Bacteroidia; order Bacteroidales; family Tannerellaceae; genus Parabacteroides; species Parabacteroides sp. MSK.9.14. Next base: position 3,327 of record NZ_JAHPXO010000016.1, on the reverse strand, counting down.
ACTACCTCGGACGCGTCAAGCTGCTGCCGGAAGCACTCGCGTTGATCGAGAAGTACCGTGACGATACCCGCACTACCCTCTTCCCGCCGCAGGACTACCACACGCTCAGGGCAAACATGAAATCCCTGCGCCTGATGGCGGGGCTGAGCCAGGACCTTGTCTACCACATGGGAAGGCATTCTTTCGCCTCATTGGTCACGCTCGAGGAAGGGGTGCCGATCGAGACCATCAGCAAGATGCTGGGACACTCCAACATAAAGACCACCCAGATATACGCGCGTGTAACCCCGAAGCGACTGTTCGAGGACATGGACAGGTTCGTCGAGGCAACCCGCGATTTGAAACTTATTCTTTAATCCTTAAACAATCATTATCATGCGCAGTACATTCAAGCTTTTATTCTACATCAACCGTAACAAGGTAAAATCGGACGGCACGACCGCCGTCCTCTGCCGGATCAGCATCGACGGAAAGAAATCGGCTGTCACGACAGGCATCTATTGCAAACCCGGAGACTGGGACAGCAAGAAGTGTGAAATCAAAACAGCCAGGGAGAACAACCGCCTTGCCGCCTTCCGAAGCCGGCTGGAAGAGGCGTACGGGAACCTGCTAAGGAACCAGGGAGTGGTCACGGCCGAGCTGCTCAAGACCACCGTATCCGGTGCCAATTCCGTGCCGGAATACCTCCTGCAGGCCGGAGAGGTGGAACGCGAACGGCTCAGGGTCCGCTCCAAGGAGATCAATTCCACCTCCACCTACCGCCAGTCGAAGACCACGCAGCTTAACCTCAGGCAGTTCATCGAATCCCGCGGGATGAAGGACATCGCCTTTTCGGACATCACCGAAGAGTTCGCCGAATCGTTCAAGGTCTTTCTCAAGAAGGAGCTGGGACACAGGAACGGACACGTGAACCACTGCCTGTGCTGGCTCAACCGGCTCATCTACATCGCCGTGGACCGGGAAGTATTGCGTGCCAACCCGATAGAGGACGTGGCATACGAGAGGAAAGAAGCACCTAAACTAAGGCATATCAGCCGCAGTGAACTGAAGCGGATGATGGAAACCCCGCTGCCCGACCCGATGATGGAGCTGGCGCGCAGGACGTTCATCTTCTCCTCGCTGACCGGTCTGGCCTACGCGGATACGAGGGCTCTCCATCCCCGTCACATCGGAACGACCTCGGAAGGAAGAAGGTATATCCGCATCCGCCGCGCCAAAACGGACGTGGAGGCGTTCATCCCGCTGCATCCCATAGCCGGACAGATACTGGATCTTTACAACACCACGGATGACGACAGGCCGGTATTCCCGCTGCCGGTCCGCGATGTCCTCTGGTACGAGGTACATGGAATGGGCGTGGCATTAGGCATGAAAGAGAACCTGTCCTACCACATGGCCCGGCATTCGTTCGGGACCCTGACACTGACCGCGGGCATTCCGATAGAGAGCATCGCCAGGATAATGGGCCATACGAATATCGACAGCACGCAGGTCTACGCCCAGGTCACCGACCGGAAGATATCCTCGGACATGGACCGGCTGATGGAAAGAAGAAAGCCTGCGGCCGACAAGGAAGCCGCAGGCTAAATAAAAAAATTGCCGCCGGAATTGTATTTACGATTCCGGCGGCAATCCTTAAACTTGAATACGATATTATACCAATGCTGCGTGATAGTTCTCCTCCAACAGCTTCTCGATGTCCGACTGCCTGTACAGGATCTTCCCGCCAAGCTGGATATAGGGAATCCGCCCTTGGTCCCTGTAATCCTGCAGGCACCTGCGGCTGATCCTCAACGTTCCAGAAAGCTCCCTGTCAGTCAGGAACCGTTCCCCGTTGAAGGGAGGACGGTTGTCACGGGCAAGACGCTCCACTTTTTTCTCCATGTTGTCCAGCAGGGCAAAGAACCTGCGGACACGTTCGTTCTCCTTGTCGATAATGCCTTCCATCTCTTCCGCTCTTTAAAGGTTTCCGTTCTTCCTTCCTTCTCTCATTGCCTTCTCCTTGCGTCTGATGCCGACGTAGGCCATCAGCTTCTCCACATCCTCTGGCTTGTAATAGAACTTGCGCTGGAGGCGGGTGAACGCCAGCCGTCCGGTATCGCGGAGTGTCTGCAGGGTACGTGGCGAGATGTCAAGGCGCAGGCAGACATCCTGGCCGTCCAGTCACTCTCCGGGTTCCTTACAGCGGTTTCTCTCATACAGTCTGTCCACATGTGCGGACAGGTTCTCGGCGCGTGCCAGCATCCTCTCAAGGACACCGGCCTCGATGTAGCATATTTCCATATTTTTCAACTTGTTTAAATGTCAGTGCGAATATAAGGGAAGAAACCATGAGAGGCAAGCGCGACCGGTACACTGGCAGGAATAGTCATGGATAGTCGGTTTTTGTCATATGGGAAGGAAAAATACTCCGTAGCCGGTCGGTTTTCACGCCCCCCTTTGGAAAACCTGAAGGACGGGTGCGTCACGGCGATGAAAAAAGAAAAATCCCCACCGGAAGTGAAGCGACCCCAAACCGGCAGGGAGTGTAATAATAAAGGAACGGACTGTTCAGCCCTTGATGTAACCGTACTTTTTCAGGTCGTCCATGAAATGCTCCGGCGTGTCGGTCCTCACCGTCACCCCGTGCAGTTCCCTGTACCGCCCGGAGAAATTCACCATGTACTCCCCGTCGGTGCACCCGCTGTCAAACCAGCTGCGCTCACGCAGGACGCGTACAAACTCGGAAGGGCCGGAGGCGGCAATCCTGCCGCCATCCGCCAAAATACCTGATCTCGTTTTTTTTATTATCGGTATTTCAAATGTCTCAAAAGCCTCTTTGACAGGTTACCATCCGGGATGATCGCCTGAATTCGCATGTACCGGATTTTCTATTTACCAGATTCCATAATGGTTCCTGCCATCCGTTTTTTCTCTGCGGCTGTCGCTTTTTTCCTCGTGGCATCATGGTCTGTTACCGGATAGGAAAAGCCATCTCCATCACAACCATGAATTATAGTGTAGCCATATTTGTATATAGCCATATGATACGCTATCCGGATAATGCTATCACAGAATTGCGATATAGCCGGATATCAAAATAGGGATAGCCGGGAGCGAAGGGAGCACGCATCCTTCCGGATATAGATATCTCAAAATCTCCATTTGCAGAAGTGTATAAATATCAATCCATTAATGGAGACGATGAAGAAAAACAATAAGGCGTATACGGCTACCTGTTATTCTCCATTTACAGATGTGTAGAAGTTTCAATCCATTAATGGAGACGATGAAAAAACAATAAGGCGTATACGGCTACCTGTTATTCTCCATTTGCAGAAGTGTAGA
>NZ_JAHPXO010000152.1:0-309 GCF_019041495.1 Parabacteroides sp. MSK.9.14 | reverse complement strand
CAGATGACATACGGGAGCTATGGGAAGGAGAATATACCTACCGGTGTATCCTTACCAATGATTTCGAATCCGATATAAGGGATGTCGTAGAGTTCTATAACCTGCGCGGTGGGAAGGAAAGAATCCTCGATGACATGAACAACGGGTTTGGATGGAAACATTTGCCAAAGTCATTCATGGCAGAAAATGCAGTATACCTGCTGATGACTGCATTGATAAGGAACTTCTACAAAACAATCATCCGAAAATTAAACGTTAAGGATTTTGGCCTATCCATATCGAGTCGTATTAAGACTTTCGTTTTCAAAT
>NZ_JAHPXO010000151.1:0-311 GCF_019041495.1 Parabacteroides sp. MSK.9.14 | reverse complement strand
CTCATGCGGCAGGCGAAGGTGGAGAGGAAGAGCGTGCAGTTCATGATGGCGAGGATGCCGGTAGAGATTGGCGGAGTGGCCTATTACAAGATACTGCTCTCGAATCCGATACTCAGATAGAGGCATGGGCCGGAGGAGTCCGGCTGTATATGACATGACGGAGACAGGTGCATCCGACGGGACAGGAGCCCGGAGGATGTGCCTGTTTTTATGCGCCGCCATGTTTACACACGGACATGCGGTTGTCACCGGCCGGCATAAGGTCACTCCGAAAAGACCGGGAAACGGCATTGCCGGAGGATAATGATACC
>NZ_JAHPXO010000150.1:0-324 GCF_019041495.1 Parabacteroides sp. MSK.9.14 | reverse complement strand
CACTGATAGTATACAACAGGGAAAACTCCCGTCCGCAGGAAGTCACATACAAGGGTAAGCGGACCATCAACCTTGACAGCAGGGGGACTGTCTATCTGTCAAAGACGATGTCAATCGAATTAGGAATCCTCGGCGGCGGACGGGTGAACTTCGCCCACGACGACGAGACGGGTGACTGGTATATCTGCCGGGCCGACGACAGCGAGGGGTTCATCGTCTGGAAGGACAAAAGATGCGCAAGGTTCTCGGCGGGGTTTATCGTGCAGAGGCTCATGCGGCAGGCGAAGGTGGAGAGGAAGAGCGTGCAGTTCATGATGGCGAGGA
>NZ_JAHPXO010000149.1:0-324 GCF_019041495.1 Parabacteroides sp. MSK.9.14 | reverse complement strand
CACTGATAGTATACAACAGGGAAAACTCCCGTCCGCAGGAAGTCACATACAAGGGAAAGCGGACCATCAACCTTGACAGCAGGGGGACCGTCTATCTGTCAAAGACGATGTCAATCGAATTGGGAATCCTCGGTGGCGGACGGGTGAACTTCGCCCACGACGACGAGACGGATGACTGGTACATCTGCCGGGCCGATGACAGCGAGGGGTTCATTGTCTGGAAGGATAAAAGATGCGCAAGGTTCTCGGCGGGGTTTATCGTGCAGAGACTCATGCGGCAGGCGAAGGTGGAGAGGAAGAGCGTGCAGTTCATGATGGCGAGGA
>NZ_JAHPXO010000148.1:0-331 GCF_019041495.1 Parabacteroides sp. MSK.9.14 | reverse complement strand
TTTACACAATCCTATAAAGGTCAATATAGCCCGTTGGTGGAATTGAACTATATGGTGCTGTACGGCTTGTTCGGCTATGATCCGTTTTGGTTTCATTTGATGAGCATTGTCTGGCATTGTGGATGTATCACGTTACTTTTTTTCTTGATTCTCCGTTTGTTGGAGATGTCCGACCAATCCGGATCTCGTCAAAGTTTGCAGATGGCTGCATTGACAGCCTTCCTTTTTGCCATCCATCCGGTGAATGTAGAATCCATTGCTTGGATCAGTGCAGTAAAGGTTCCGATGTATGTATTTTTTTATTTGTCAGCCTTGTTGTTGTATCTTCGTT
>NZ_JAHPXO010000015.1:0-115552 GCF_019041495.1 Parabacteroides sp. MSK.9.14 | reverse complement strand
TTCAGGTTATAACAAAGCCCCAGCTTGTGAAAGTCGGGGCTTTGGGCATAAAAAAGAAGGTGAGAATTTTGACACACCTTCTTTCATTTATTACTTTACCTTTATTCAGCAGCCGTTTTTTTCGCTGCTTTTTTCTTATACTTATCAAGCTCTTTCTGTAACTTTTCAATCTCTTCACCCTGGTTCTTAATCGTTGTAAGAAGCGAATTCAACTCTTCGTTCTCTATCTCAACAGGATACAAAGCATCTACACGGCTGATAAAATCACCTAATATATTCATATAATTGGTAAACGCATCATACGGAGAATCATAAATACCACGATTAAGCCAAATTCCAGTTTTCTTGGTTGTCATAAAACGGAAGTTATTGCTTGCCTGCAAATAGTCCCAGTCCTGCTTGATGCGGCGATCATCACATAAATGAACACGACCAGCCACACTATACAATTTATTAAACGCCTCACGCTGCATCACATTACCCAGCCAACAACTCGTATCTCTTTCCTCATCGGCCCATGACATCGGATAAGGAACATCGACTTGATCTACAGACTTGAACTTTGTCACGATTTCAGACGGAGTCGAGAATGAAATGCCCTTTTCTTTCGCACAAGCCGGCAAAGCCTTCATGAACTGCAGGATATTCGAAGACAACGGTTGTGCAATACCCAAGGCAGAAAGCTCCATAAAAATATTGATAACCTGTTCTTCTTCCGGTAACCCCGCAATCCAACCGATATATTTATCTGCAAATAACGGATATTCGCTCCAATCCGAATTAGAGAAACGCAGACTAATGTCGTCCGACAGTTTGAAATCACGAAGCAAAATCTTCAAATTAGGATTATAGGCACAATGGTACACATAATGCGGGCTCTTCCATCCCAACACATGTTTGGCACCTTCGGTCAAAATACCCTTAAATCCCATACTTGCAACAACCGATCCAATCTCATTCGAATAAATCAAGCTGGAATTACGGAAAACCTTGGGAGTTTGTCCAAAAACTTGTTTGATCTTCGCACTCATTCTGGAAACTTCTTCACGGAAACATTCTTCATTAGCCAAAGAAGAAAGCCCATGAGAATAAGGTTCGCACAAAAATTCGCAACAACCTGTGTCATTCAATTGATGCAACAGGTCTATCACAGCGGGAGAATAGATCTCCAACTGTTCCAAAGCCACACCCGAAATAGAAAAAGCGACTTTAAAAGCTCCTCCGTTATTCTTTACCATTTCAAGCAAAGTGGTCAATGCCGGAATATAAGAACGCTCTGCAATCTCCGTGATACTGCGTTCATTTTCATAATCATCATAATAGTAATGATCCGTACCGATATCGAAACAACGATAGCGTTTCAGATGTATGATTTGATGTATTTCAAAATAAAGACAGATTGTTTTCATATCTAATGTTGTTTTATTATTTACCGTAATTCTTTAAGACATTCTCATAAAGAGCGCGAATACGCAAGCCGACTTTTTCCCATGTGATGCCATCGACCTCTTTCTTTCCTTCCACCTGAAGATATTCGAACAAAGACGGATTCGTGCAGATCGAATAAATAGCGTCAGCCATTGCATGAATATCCCAATAGTCCGTCTTAATCACCTTGTCGAGAATTTCCCCACAACCGGACTGTTTGGAAATAATGGAAGGTGTTCCGCACTGCATGGCTTCCAACGGGGCAATCCCGAACGGTTCGGAAACAGAAGGCATCACAAAGACGTCACTGTTCTTGTAAGCTTCATATACCTGCCTTCCACGTTGAAACCCGGGAAAATGGAAACGGTCGGCAATTCCACGCTCGGCGGCCAAATTAATCATAGCGTCCAGCATATCACCCGAACCTGCCATAATGAAGCGGATATTACGTGTACGTTTCAAAACAAGCGCTGCTGCCTCGACAAAATATTCCGGTCCTTTTTGCATGGTGATACGTCCCAGGAAAGTCACGACCTTTTCCTTTTTATGCTCCGGACGAGGAATGTCCAAAAGTTCTTGCGACAACGGATAAACCGCATTATGCATGGCAAAACATTTCCGCGGATCCTGATGATACTCCCGGATAACCGTCTGCCGTGTCAATTCAGATACACACATAATACAATCCGCATAATCCATACCGTTCTTTTCCGTTGCGTATACGGTCGGGTTAACCTTTCCGCGTGAACGGTCGAAATCGGTTGCATGAACATGAATGCAAAGAGGCTTACCACTCACCATCTTAGCATGCACGCCGGCCGGATATGTCAACCAATCGTGGGCATGAATAATATCAAATTGCTGCTGGCGAGCAACGACACCCGCTATAATCGAGAAATTATTGATCTCGTCATGCAGGTTAGCAGGATACCCTCCGGCAAACTCCATACACCCCAAATCATTTACATTCAGATATGAGAAATCGGCATAGATATGGTCACGGAAAGCATAATACTGCTCCGGCGTCATATAATTGGGAAGCCTGGACTTCAAATAATCATAATTGATATCCCGCCATACGACAGGTACTTGATTCATACCTATAATATTCAGGAAACCTTCTTCTTCACCGGTAGGCTTCGGCAAACAGAAAGTCGTTTCCACATCATTCTGCAGACTCAGACCTTTAGTAATACCATAAGAGGCAACCGCAAGACCACCATATATTTTGGGAGGAAATTCCCATCCAAACATTAACACTTTCATACAGGCTCCTCCTTTCAATAGTTATATTTGCTTAATAAGTATAATATTCTCAATATTTCTGCAACATTCATTGCGAATGATATAGCTCCACGCCCCTTGAACGGAGGATTACCGTCAAACAATTCTGAAATGGACCCGATACAATGAGACGACATTTCATCTTCGTACCCAATCAGATAACGTTCGATAAACCCTATACCGCTCATCTTATAGATACGAAGATATGCCTCAAAATAGAAACCTGCCAGCCAAGGCCAGGCCGTTCCCTGATGATAAGCATAATCACGCTGGATCTGAGGACCGACATAATTAGGATTATACCCACCGCTCTTCGGGCTCAAGGAACGGAGTCCTTTAGGAGTAAGCAACTCTTTCGTCACAATATCGAGTACACCTTTTTTCTGGCTGGAATTCAAAGGAGAATAATCAAATGCCACGGCAAATATCATATTCGGACGCACACTCCACTCCATCATGTTACCATCGACATAATCGAGCAAATAGCCATATTCATTCAAGAACACATTGACAAACGACTTCCCGCTTTTCTCGGCCAAAGCTCCCAATGATTCAGCCAAAGCATTATTTCCGGCCTCACCCGACAATTCTCCTGCAAACCGCAAAGCGTTATACCACAATGTATTGATCTCAACAATATATCCTGTACGCGGAATAACGGGATGTCCGTTAACCGTCGAGTTCATCCATGTTACAGCCCTATTCGTCCCATAGGTATAAAGCAATCCATTATCATGCAGAATCAGATTCGGATGTTTATCCTGACAGAGGAACCTCATGATATCTTCCAACAATACACCATATTTCCCGCGGCATGCCTCACGTGAAACCATTTTAGCATATTGCTGAATGCACCAAACAGCCCAAAGCAAGATATCGGGATGCTCCATTTCATAAATCTTGATCTGGCTCGGTTCATTACGGATAAAATTATAAATCGCCTTACAGGCCGTTTCCATTACCATTTCAAACTTGGAAACCTCATTGATAGCCAAAGTCAGCCCCGGCAAAGAAATAAACAAATCGCGTGCCCTGCACTTGAACCACGGATAACCGGCTAAAATATAAAATTCATTTTCCTGCTTATTTAAGAATTGATGTGCTGCATTGATCAGGCAATGTCGGAAAGTATCGCGAGGTGTACGTTCTTCAACCTCGTCTTCAAAAGTCTTTTTCAACGAACGAGTTCCTATTTCAGAAACCCCACCGGAAAAGACGATGCTTTCCCCTTTCTTTATCTCAACCTCAAAATATCCGGGAACATACAGATCTTCGTTAAAGTCATAGCCTCTCTCCTGCTCTTTCGGATATTCGATACCCCGATACCAATCAGGCAGATAATGAAACTCATTCTTTTTGTTCAGTTGCATATACAATTCAGGATAGCCCGGATACATACAGGTTTTGATACCATTCGACACAACCTGATATTCGCGACTGGCCTGGGCATTCTCGTGTGTATATTCACGGACACTGCGAAACGCTAAAAACGGACGCAAGCGCAATATTGTTGCCGAATGGGCATCCAACAACGTATAACGGATCAAGATTCGATTCTCATGATGCACAAACAACTTCTCTTTTTTCAGAATAACACCTCCTACACGATAGATCGTCGTAGGAACTTTCTCGCATTCGAACTCACGAATGTACTTATGACCTCTCGGACTGTAATTATCCCCCTGATACTTATGAAGCCCCAAGTTAAATTCGGCACCATGCTGTATGACAGTTTCATCCAATGACGACAACAATACGTGATTCTCATCATCCAGTTCCGGAACCGGAATTACAAGTAATCCGTGATATTTTCTTGTGTTGCAATCAACGATAGTTGTACAATGATAGGCTCCCGAACGATTCGTACGAAGAATTTCTCTTGGCAGCGCTTCTTCCAGGTTCGTCATAAGAGTCTTGTCAAATTTAAGATAACTCATATTTTTATATTTGGTTTTAAGTTTATGCTTTAACGTGATAACATATAAATTGCTTTTGTATCTTGACCAAAAGTATCACTTAAAAAATAAAAAAACAAATTCACTTTCATATTTATTTAGAAATTTCATTTTTACGATTTAAAAACAGTTTGATTGATAATCTGTTACAAATATGCCAAAGTGGATATATGTGTTGTCAAACACATGCCAAGCTGTTAAAAACTTCCAAATCCGGCAGTTTGGCATCGTCTGGCAATCAATGCATTTTTATTTGCCGATTATTCCGTACCTTTGTTATATAATAAATCAACACGAAAGAACATGAAACAAAATAGAGAAAATCCCTTTTTCGAGACTTATCGGACTCCGTTCGGAACTCCTCCGTTCGACCAGATCGAAACAGAACAGTATGAACCAGCTTTCGACGAAGGAATCTGGCAATTGGACGAGGAAGTCCGAGCCATTGCCGACAATACGGAACTTCCTACATTCGAGAACACAATCATAGCACTCGAACGCAGCGGCAAGCTGCTGGATAAAGTCATCTCGGCTTTCTTCAACGTATTGAATGCAGAAGCAGACGACGAGATGATGGATATCTCGCAACGAGTATCCCCCAAACTGTCGGAAAGCTCCAACAATATTTATTTGAACGAACAACTATTCGCACGCGTAAAGAGTGTCTACGACCGGAAAGATGAACTGCATCTCCCGATGGAAGACGCACGTCTGCTGGAGAAGACATTCGAAGCTTTTTGCGCACGTGGCGCCGCACTCGGACCCGAAGAGAAAGAAAAATACCGTAAACTCAGTTCCGAGTTAAGCCTTCTTTCCCTCACATTCGATCAGAACGCATTGAAAGACAAGAACCGCTACGAACTGTTGCTAACAAAAGAAGACGAACTGGAAGGACTACCGGAAAGCATACGCGAAGCTGCCGCACTCAGGGCTAAAGAAAAAGGAAAAACCGGATGGCTGTTCAATCTCTCGGCCCCAAGCTACGTGCCTTTCATGCGTTACTCAGCTTTGCGCGGGTTACGGGAAAAGATGTATCGGGAATATATGAGCATAGGTAACAAAGGGGATGAATACGACAACAAGGAAATCATACGGAAAATCGTCAATATCCGCCTGGAAATCGCAAGACTGATGGGATATGCCAACTATGCCGACTACAAATTGAAACATACGATGGCCAAAACTCCCGCACGCGTCTATAAACTGCTGAATGAGTTATTGGATGCCTACAAGCCGGTAGCCCGGAACGAATACGAGGCCGTACAAGGATTTGCTTCGGAAACGGAAAAAGAAAACATAACGGTCATGCCTTGGGATTGGAGCTATTATTCCGAAAAACTGAAAGACATCCGTTTCAACGTGAATGATGAAATGACGCGTCCCTATTTCGAACTGAATCATGTAAAGAAAGGCGTGTTCGGTCTGGCTACGCAATTATATGGCATCACTTTTAAAGAGAATAAAGAGATTCCGGTTTATCATCCCGAAGTAGAGGCATACGAGGTCTACGATGCCGACGGGAAGTTTCTTTCCATATTATATACAGACTTTCATCCGCGCGACGGGAAACAGTCGGGTGCCTGGATGAACAGCATAAAGGAACAATACCGGGATCAAGACGGCAAAGACAGCCGGCCCCAAATCATTATCGTAATGAACTTCACACGTCCGACCGAGACGAAGCCTTCTTTGTTGACTTTTGACGAGGTCAACACGCTGTTGCACGAATTCGGGCATGCCCTGCACGGTATGTTTGCCGAAGGATCATACGCGAGCCTTTCCGGTACAAATGTCTATCGTGACTTTGTGGAACTTCCTTCCCAACTGATGGAAAACTGGCTGACAGAGAAAGAGTTTCTGGATCAGATCGCCATCCACTACAAAACCGGGGAAAAAATCCCGCAAGAATTAGTACAGAAATTAATAGACGCTTCCAATTTCAACGCAGGATATGCCTGCTGCCGTCAACTGAGCTTCGGTTTCTTAGATATGGCCTGGCATACCCGAACAGAACCATTCGGCGAAGATGTTATCTCTTTCGAGAAGGAAGCCTGGAAACAGACCGTGATCGTCCCCGAAGTTCCCGGAACCTTGATGAGCAGCAGTTTCGGACACATCTTCTCCGGTGGATATTCAGCCGGCTATTACGGCTATAAATGGGCAGAGGTCCTGGATGCCGATGCTTTCTCGGTCTTCAAAGAGACGGGAATCTTCAACCGGGAAACAGCCCGTTCTTTCCGTAAAAACATCCTATCGAAAGGCGGAACCGAAGATCCGGATATCCTGTACAAACGTTTCCGGGGAAAAGATGCGGAAATCGGTGCCCTGTTAAAAAGAAACGGAATAGAACCAGGCGGACCATCCGCATCCGTCCAGAGCCGGATGCAAGTCTGATTTGTTTTCGAGGTTGCCTTCTATGGTATTTTTATGATACACGCTTGAACAAAAAAACTTCGAACCTATTCCATTTATCCCAAATATATGTACCTTTGCCTACTATTTATATAATTTAAGGTATATAAAATCAGAAGACGATGTGCGATAAGAAGGAAAAGCAACTCGAATTGGATAAGCGCTATCTCAGAATGGCGGCCGTATGGGCTGAAAATTCGTATTGCAAGAGACGCCAGGTTGGGGCACTGATAGTAAAAGACCAAATGATTATCTCTGACGGATATAACGGTACGCCATCCGGTTTCGAGAATGTTTGCGAAGACGAGAACAATGTTACCAAACCTTACGTTCTGCATGCGGAAGCCAATGCCATTACGAAAGTGGCCGCTTCGTCCAACAGCAGTAAAGGTGCAACGATCTACGTCACCTCCGCCCCTTGCATCGAATGTGCCAAGCTCATCATCCAGTCTGGGATCAAGCGGGTGGTATACTCTGAAAAATATAGGGTGGAAGATGGTTGCAACCTATTACGTCGCGCTGGTGTTATTATAGATTATATAGAAATAAACGACTAAAGATACGTTTTATGGACAAGAACAAAAGGCTGGCTGTATGGTTGCCTGTGATTATAGCATTAAGTATTGCTCTCGGGATATTTGTAGGGAATCATTACCTCAGACTGACACAAGGAAAGAGGCATATTTATTCCAGTGGAAATAAAATCAATGCCATCCTCGACATTATCGACGAACAGTATGTCGATACAGTCGATATGAAACAATTAGTGGAAGATGCCATTCCTAAGGTCTTCAGCGAACTGGACCCGCATTCCGTGTATATACCGGTAAAGGATGCCCAACGGGCAAATGAAGACCTGGAAGGATCGTTCAGCGGCATCGGGGTTTCATTCAATATACAGACCGATACCATTCTGGTTATCAACGTCATTCCGGGGGGACCTTCAGAGAAGGCCGGCTTGAAGCCCTTCGACCGTATCATCACGATCAACGACTCCCTGTATGCCGGCAACAAAAGTGACCAGGAAGTCATCATGAAGACTCTGCGTGGTGCGAAGAACAGTACGGTCAAGTTAGGCATAAAACGTAAAAACGAACCGGAACTGTTGTATTTCGACGTGACGCGCGGCGATGTCCCCGTCAGTTCGGTCGACGTGTCTTACGAGGTAAGCAAAGGAATCGGCTACATCAAGGTAAGCAAATTCGGCCGTACCACTTATAATGAATTTATCACAGCAATCGCCAAGCTGAAACAGGCAGGTTGTACCTCATTCGTGATCGACCTTCGCGGTAACACGGGCGGTTATATGGATGCCGCCATCAATATGGTAAACGAATTCATGCCGGAAGGCCGCCTGATCGTATACACGGAAGGAAAAGCATTCCCGCGCAACGATGTCTATACGAACGGCACAGGTACTTGCCAGGATGCTCCGATTGTAGTCTTGACAGACGAGTTCTCGGCTTCCGCCAGTGAAATCTTCTCCGGAGCTATCCAAGACAATGACCGCGGGCTGATTATCGGCCGCCGTACTTTCGGAAAAGGCTTGGTCCAGTCGCCGATCCAGTTAAGCGACGGTTCGGAAATCCGCCTGACGATCGCACGCTATTACACGCCGTCTGGACGTTGTATCCAGAAAAAGTACGAACTGGGTAAAGACAGCGAATACGAACAGGACATCTACCAACGTTTCATGCACGGTGAATTTGATTCTGCCGACAGCATCAAGCTGAACAACAGCGAAAAATACGAAACCGTGATGGGACGCCCCGTTTACGGCGGCGGCGGTATCATGCCGGATATCTTCATCCCGCGTGACACAAGCGGTGTGACTTCCTATTTCTCCAACGTAGTCAATTCCGGTATGTTGAACCTATATGCACTCGAATACTCGGATCGCAATTACGACAAGTTGGCTTCTTTCAAGACCTATCAGGACTTACACAAATACCTGCAACAACAACCACTGCTTTCCGATTTCACCAATTATGCCGCAGCAAAAGGGATCAAGAAACGTCCGCACCTGATCAACATATCAGGCAAACTGATCGAGAAACAGATCCAGGCCTACATCGTCCGTAACTTCTTCGACGAAGCCGGCTTCTATCCAATATTCCAGAACGATGACATCACGCTGAAACGCGCCGTCAAAGTCCTGAACGAAGGCAAATCATTCCCGACACTGGAGAACAAAAACAATACGCCCAATGGAATTGCGCAAAGCCAAACAAACGCTTCGAGAGGATATGGCTTCCTTAAAGAGATCATATACGAAGACTACATTGCTGGATCTCTCTGCTAAGATAATGGATCGGCTGGAAGAGACAGACCTCTTCCAGCAAGCTTCGTGCATTGCACTATACCATGCCATCCCCGGCGAAGTGCAGACTGCCGGACTGATCGAAAAATGGTACCGGAAAAAGAGATTATTGCTCCCTCTTATAAAAGGGAATGATCTTCAATTGCTCTTGTATGCAGGAAAAGAATCACTCAAAACGGGTGTTTTCGGGATATTGGAACCAAGCGAAGATTGTGAAGCCGTACCGGAAAGCGAAATAGACCTGATCATTGTTCCGGGTGTCGCCTTCGACCGCCAGCATAACCGCCTCGGACGGGGAAAAGGATTTTATGACCGACTGCTTTCGACACTGGATGTTCCTAAAATCGGAATCTGCTATGACTTCCAGTTAAAGGATCAGATTCCGGCCGAGCCGTTCGACCGGAAAATGGACTTGATCATAACTGAAAAAGAAATATTGTGATTCAGATCTTATCCGTTTGCAACAGCTCCATAACCTTAGCATCCGCCTTGGCTCTTATCTCCGGTGTGATGCTATCCTTCACGATTTTCAGGACAAGTCCCATCACGGCTACATCGTCAGTAAAGCCGATCACCGGAAGAAGACCTTCCGGTATCAGGTCGAACGGCAGAATAAAATAGCCTAAAGCTCCTATGATATAAGCCTTATGTTGTAACGGAACATCTTTATCGTGCAGCAGATAATAAAGCTGGAAGACAGGGCGTATCACCGTCGCACCGACTTTCTTTGCAACCCGTTGTACTTTTTGCCAGAATTTATTTTCAGAATAGTATGTGCCATACTTTTCCACTTCATAAACCTCTTCAAACGGAACTTCTTCTATCTTTTTTGCATCCATAATGATTCAACTCTTTTATCTGATAACTATATCTTGTATAACTTCCGAACCGGCATAATCGTTCAAGCTCTTCACCAGACGTTCCCGGCACAACACCAATTCACTTCTCAAGACGGAAGAAGTGAGGGAAACATACAGCACTTTGTCTTTTACATATATATTACGAGTGTACTGAGCGACCATCGGCCCCAGTATCTCGCCCCAGGCCCGCATGACACGGATTTCCAGTATCTTCCCCCTCAACTCAGCATTATCCTCGAAAAACTCCCGGATCGCATCGCCCAACGTCTGTGCATTCCGGTGCATCATTCCGCTTCCTCCATCGGTTGCACTTCACCCTGTTCGACCCTGAACAGAGCGTAGCCGTGATTGATCGATTGCAGGATGGCGTCCAAATATTTCCGGTTCGTATCAGTAATGAAAATCTGCCCGAACTGGTCGCCGCTCACCAGCTTGACGATCTGCTCCACCCGGTCGGCATCCAGCTTGTCGAAAATATCGTCCAACAGAAGGATCGGACGCGCTTGCCCCCTGCAGGAAAGAAACACATACTGAGCCAGCTTGAGGGCAATCAGATACGTCTTGTTCTGCCCTTGCGAACCGACACGGCGGATCAGGTGGCCGTTCAACGTCATCTCCAGTTCATCCTTGTGAATGCCGGTCGAGGTATAACCGAGTATGCGGTCACGTTCCCGATTGGCAGCCAGCATATCCGCCAGGCTCCCCTTCTCCAACTGGGAGATATACCGCAAACCGACCTGTTCGGTCGAACGGCAGATCGTCTGGTAATATTCGTTGAAGATCGGGATAAAATCATTCACCAACATCTGCCGCTTCTCGTACACCATCCGGCCGTACATGTCCAGCTGCATTTCCAGCACTTCATAAAGGGAAGCGTCGATACACTGGTCCTTCAACAGCGAATTCCGCTGAAGCAAGGCTTTATTATATTGTATCAACGCATGCAGATAAGGCTTGTCCTGCTGCGAAATAATCACATCGAGAAAGCGGCGACGTTCTTCGCTCCCGCCTTGTATCAGTTCCGAATCGGCTGGCGAAACCATCACTAATGGCAACAGACCGATATGCTCCGACAGTTTGTCGTACTCTTTTTTATTCCGCTTGAACTGTTTCCGCTGCCGGCGACGGATAGCACAAAAGATCTCCTCTTCACGCCCCTCATAGTCATAGTTACCTTGCAACACGCACATATCCTGACCATTGTTGATCAGCTGGGAATCGGGCGTATTGATATGGCTTTTACAAAAAGAGAGATAATGAACGGCATCCAACAGATTGGTCTTTCCCATTCCGTTATTCCCGAAAAAACAATTTATTTCGGGAGAGAAAGAAACTTCTGCCTGGAGAATGTTTTTATAATTGAGTATAGAAAGCTTTTTAAGTATCATCCACGCTATATTAGTTGCACAAAATTAAAAAATATACTTCTAAGTATAGATTTTCTCAGTAAAAAAAACTACTTTTGCGACTTGAATTGCCACAGGCATAAAACAATGATAAAATAATAACAACTATAAAACATTATGGCTACTAAGGAAAAAGACACCAACAAAGAGTTAGAGGTCGAAGAAATTGTTTCGAGATCGGAGCAGTTCATTGAAAACAATTCAAAGAAAATCATTTATGGTATTATAGCACTCGCTCTCGTTGTTGGAGCTGTTTTGGGTATCAAGCACGGATATTTGATTCCGCAGGAGAAAAAAGCCGCAGCAGCTATGTTCAAAGGCGAACAATATTTTGCAAAAGACTCTTTCAACCTGGCACTGAACGGAAACGGTGCGGATTATGAAGGATTCGAAGCTATCATCGACCAATACGGAAGCACATCGGCCGGTAACTTGGCAAAGGCTTATGCCGGTATCTGCTATTTCAAGATGGGCGACAATGAAAAAGCATTGGATCTGCTGAAATCTTTCAGCGGCAGCGACGACATGATCTCGCCGGCTATCACGGGCCTGATCGGTGACTGCTATGTAAATATGGGCAACGTAAAAGAAGGTATCAGCTATTTCGAAAAAGCAGCCAAGCAGGCAAGCAACGAAGTGATCAGCCCGACTTACCTGAAGAAAGCCGGTATCGCTTATGAAAGCCTGAAACAATATGGTGATGCTGTTAAGGCATACACGACGATTAAGGAAAAATACTTCAATTCAATGGAAGCTTCCGATATCGACAAATATATCACCCGTGCTTCGGCATTGAACAAATAACGTATACACATTATTATAATCATATAAGAGGATGTCTCGTCAAACAAGGCATCCTCTTCTTTTAAGAACAAAAAATATGGCAACAGCTTATCAGAATTTATCGGAGTACGACTTTAACAGTGTTCCTGACGGATCGGAAGTGACTGTCGGAATCGTCGTAGCGGAATGGAACAAGCACATCACCGAAAAGCTATTGGAAGGCGCCTGCAACACATTGGAAAAACATGGCGTCAAAGCCGAAAACATATTTGTAAAACGAGTACCAGGCAGCTTCGAACTGACTTTTGGCGCAAAAAAAATGGCTGAAACAAAAGAAGTGGATGCCGTTATCGTTTTGGGCTGCGTCGTAAGAGGAGATACTCCTCATTTCGATTATGTCTGTTCAGGCGTTACGCAGGGCATTACAGAATTAAATCTTATGTACGATATTCCATTCATTTTCGGCTTGTTAACGACAGACACTATGCAACAGTCCGAAGACCGTGCAGGTGGCAAGTACGGAAACAAAGGAGATGAAGCGGCAGTAACAGCTCTTAAAATGGTAAATTTTTCTGCCTAAACGCTTGCAGGTTTCAAAAATAATCGTACCTTTGCACTGCAATTGAAAATAACGGGGGCAGTTACCAGAGTGGCCAAATGGGGCTGACTGTAACTCAGCTGGCTTTCGCCTTCGGTGGTTCGAATCCATCACTGCCCACAAATTAATTGCGGAAGTAGCTCAGTTGATAGAGCATTAGCCTTCCAAGCTGAGGGTCGCGGGTTTGAGCCCCGTCTTCCGCTCTCAAGAAGAGGAAAATCGAAAGGTTTTCCTCTTTTTTTATTTGGCAGTCTGCATTTATTTACATTCTTTTGGAAGGATCCATCCATCATCTATTGGGGCGATATCCGAAAAAGAAAAGAAAAAAAACTATATGCCGTAGACGGAGACACTGAAGATGCCATATATGTATATGACTTGCCCACCCCTTGATTGGTTTCATCTTTCATTTTCTAAAGATATTGAAGTAAAAACACTCCTTTCTTCAATGAATATCACTACTTTTGTCATTGTGTTTACTAACTACAAAAACAAGGATATATGAAAAAGATGAAATGGCTGTATGTACTACTGGCCACATTCCTGCTGACAAGTTGCGGAACGCTCATGCAACCCTATCAAATGGATAGTAAGATGAAAGACATCGAATTAGGCATGACCAAAAAGAAAGTGATCTCCATATTGGGAAAAGATTTCGAATCGGCAGGTGCCCGCATGACCTCCGAAGGTTCGATCGAAACCATCAGCTACAAGACAGCTTCCATGACTGAAAATACGGAAGGGTATTACCTGTTAAGTTTCAAAGACGGAAAATTGGTTGAGTGGTTTAAGGAAAAATATCCGGTACACAACCACCAGCACTAATTGTCGCAAACGACAATGTACAAATAAGGCAGATGCCTCCGGGCATCTGCCTTATCTCTTTTACGGTTATAAACCTTTTTCGATACATGTACCCGGTTGAAACTGACCGGATGACCGTGATTCTCAATCTCCGCTTCCCTACTTCCTTTTCGGTTCGCTTTGATGTAATCCATAAATGAATCTTTTTTCTTTGTTTTCATACGAATAATATTTAACGTGACAAAGGTACGGATAATATCTGAAGTTGGTTCAGTCTTTCCTGAAATGTACGGAAATACATAAAAAGCCCCGACACTATCGCCTGTTCTCATGGAGCAACTGATCCGTAACATACCGTAAACTATCTCAAAAGTCATAGTAAACTAATTCAAGACATACTTCATATTATTCATATGTAGTACTACCAATAGACGATACGTAGTACCACATATCGTCTATTGGTAGTACTACGTATCGTCTATAAATAGTAACTACCAACAGATACTTTACGATATGTTATCATTTAGTTTCTGGGGTGTTTTGACTTAGTTGATGGCATGAAACGGCTTAGTCTACCGGTTACCTGAGGATTGGTTTTAGGCGGTGTCGGTAAGATATCGTAACCAGTTCTTCTGCTTGAAAAGCCTGATTAAGGCTTTTGCTCCGGATAAGTACGTTTGGGATTCTTTGGAAACCAGCCTTTCAAGACGCGCTCTTCCTGCTCGAAAACTTCCTTTATCGTCCAGAAAGAGGAAAAGGCAAAGACGCCGCAGATAGCCGAGACGAAAACGCTTTCAACCAGCAGGGAAGCGACAGTTCCCGCTATTCCCAAAACAAGAAAGATCCACCAGCATTTCGTGCCCCAATAATATTCCGCTTTCACCACAACCGGATGAAAAAGCCCGATAATCAAAAAGGTAGCAATACCTATCAACAATCCATCAAAGTTAATCATGTCCATATTTGTTTACGATTTAAGACAGGCCTATCTGCCTGTAATGACAAAGATACGAAGAAATATGTATCGTCCATGATAAATTATTTCTATCCACTTATCGATAATTCTATCAAACAAAACAAAAAAAGAGGCATCCTTGTTGCAGGAAACCTCTTCATTATATCGAAAATCCGTTTTCTATTAGTTAGCTGGAGCTTCTTCTTCAGAAGAAGAAACGGGAGCTGTCGCAGGTTGCTGGGCAGTGCCAAAGTCAGGAGCAACCGTATTCGGATCGATTGTTACGGCATTATTTATCTGTTCTTTGATTTCAGACTGATTCGCGTGCTGAGCTCTCGGAATAAAAGCAGTAATCACAATACTTAAAACAACAACAGTGCCGGCAAGAGTCCAGGTTGCTTTTTCAAGAAAGTCTGTGGTTTTGCGTACCCCCATAATTTGGTTGGAAGAAGAGAATCCTGAAGCCAGACCTCCACCTTTCGAGTTCTGAATCAATACAATCAAGATCAATAGTATAGATGCGATCAGGATTAAGATAGAAATAAATACGTACATCTTTGTTTTATTTTTTAGTGTTAATAATCAACTTTTCCAGAAATCTGATTTGGTCTGCAAAGTAAACATTTTTTTCTGGATATTTCAAGTTTAAGTTTTTAATTATTTGCAATGCCTTCTCATATCGCTTCTGTTTTACATAAATATGAGCTAATGTTTCCGTAAAATAGGAGTCATCCAGCGGTTTATGCTGGTTCTCCTCCAACTCCGCCAGATTTCCGGGAACAGGTGCTCCGGTTGTCTCCATATCCAGGTTCAGACCACTGCCGGGAGTCCGCTGTTCTTCATTTTTTATAAAAGAATCGATCAGATCGTGATGTTGCAAACGGACTTCTTCTTCCTCTTCTTTTTCCTCCACCTGCCCGTTTTCCTTCGTCAATGACCAATAGATGTAATCCGACGAAACGGACGGCTGGAACAGAAGAGACGCATCCGTCTTCGGTTCTTCCTCCTCACGATTGGACAGGAAAGCATCGATCAGTGAAAAAGCATCTTCACGGGTTGGATTTTCCTCTTTCGCTGACTGGAGCTGCAAACCGAACCGTTCACCTTCTATCAGGGTGAACAACTTCCTACGGTCAGGGACATAGATTGCCATCTTCTTCAATTCTGCGCCAAAACGTATATCGTTCAAGACCGCCAGGTTCTTCAGGTAAAGCATCCGGGCAATCTGGAAATATGGGAATTCATCGACGATCTGCTTTAACTGCTGAAGTGTATCCTCAGTCAGCAGGGCCGGGCTCTCCATTAGTCGATATAGATCAGCAGCTTTCATTTTTACCAGTTGGCAACCGTTGCATTATAAATTTGATCGACAAGCTCGTCAATAATCTCTTCCGATAACTGGTCCTGTACCTGTTGCAACATCTGAGTCGCATCGAATTCACGGTATGCCGAAAAGCTCTGCTCAAAATCCTCATCCGGATTCACCCGGTTGGCATAACGAACCCGAACCGTAATCGTCAACTTGGTCTGTGAGGCATAAGCATCTTCTTTTACAGCCATAGGAGTCAGGTCATAGCCCGTAATTTCACCCTCCAGGTCCAAGTCGCCGTTGCTCCCCACCAACTGCAGACGGGTCTGACGGATATAAATATCCTTCAATGCTTCCGTAAACTTTTGCGAAAGGGGCGGATAGACTAACGGAGCCTGGTTCGGGAAATCCTTGATCGTGATCGTCTTGACCTTCGTATAATCAATAGAAGCTCCATTAAACTTATAGGAGATCGAACAAGCCGTCACAATCAGCCCGATCAGGCAGAAAAGCCATATCTTATTAATCTTCAACATCTTTTATTCCAGATTATATTCTTTTATTTTTCTGTAAAGTGTCCGTTCCGATATCTTCAGGTCGGCAGCGGCATTCTTACGGCGACCGTTATGTTTCTCCAAGGCCTTTCGGATCATCTCTTTCTCGACTTCTTCCAGCGACAGGCTCTCCTCCTCTTCCACTGCTTCGGCTTCCTGAATAGAAGGAACCGGATGGACGGTATGGATCGGATGGGGATAAGCCGCCGGCTCTTCCGGCATCTCGATTGGCATCTTGCCTCCCATGATGTCGTGTACCAGCTTCTTAAGTTCGTTGACATCTTTCTTCATGTCAAACAGCACTTGATATAGAATCTCCCGTTCGCTGTTGAATATCTTCTGATCGGAATCCTGTTTGACTAGGACCGGATATTTCTCGATATTCAGATCGGGTAGATACAAGCGAAGCACTGAAGCGGTGATATCCCGGTTTTCCTCGATAACAGAAATACGCTCCGTTATGTTTTTCAGTTCCCGGACATTCCCCGGCCAACGGTAGGAAAGCATCAACTGGCGGGCTTCCTCATCCAAACGGATCGGCGGCATCCGGTACTTCTCCGCGCAATCGCTGGCAAATTTCCGGAAAAGCAAGATGATATCCTCACCGCGCTCACGTAAAGGAGGAACCTGGATAGGCACCGTGCTCAGACGGTAAAACAAATCTTCACGGAATTTTCCTTCCGCTACAGCTTGCGTCAGATTGACGTTTGTCGCCGCGACGATACGGACATTCGTCTTTTGGACTTTGGATGAACCGACACGGATAAACTCTCCCGTCTCCAAAACACGCAACAAACGTGCCTGCGTAGGAGTGGGCAGCTCTCCTACTTCATCCAGGAAGATCGTCCCGCCATCCGCAACCTCGAAATAGCCTTTACGGTCAGACAACGCTCCTGTAAAAGAACCTTTTTCGTGTCCGAACAATTCCGAGTCAATCGTACCTTCAGGAATGGCACCACAGTTCACCGCTATGTATTGCCCATGTTTACGCGGGCTGTTCTGATGTATAATCTGAGGAAAAGTTTCTTTACCGACACCACTTTCACCGGTAATCAGCACAGACAAATCTGTCGGAGCGACCTGTAGGGCAACATCGATAGCCCGGTTCAGCCCGGCATTATTACCGATAATTCCAAAACGCTGTTTTATCTGCTGCACGTCAACCTTTATCATATTTCTTCTACTATCTGTAATTATTTCAGTTTTATCTGCCAAAATTACAAATCTTAATCCAATTAACCGAAATCCGAAGGCGGTTTCTATACAGGTTTGTTATTTTTTAGCAGCGTACGTACGTTGATATAAAAACTCGGCCAGGTCTTTGTCGTCGGCAATATTTTGGATTTCTTCTGGAGAAACAGGCTCACCGATATAAACATCGACCGTACGCCCGCGCTTGTTAAAGGCCTCGGCTGGTATGCGCAACGTACGGATACGCCAGTCAATCCGGCCCAGCCAATAGAAAAAGCGGGAATTCAGGAAATCGAAATAAACAGGATATACAGGCACTTTCGCTTTCCGGATCAGACGAATCACACTGTGCGTCCAAGGCAAATCCTGTATTTTCTTCGTCTTCTTATTATACATCGAGATCCCCCCGGCAGGGAAAAAACCCATCGGATGCCCCTCTTTCAGTTGTTGCAGGGATATACGGACCCCGTTTATATTCTTCAGATTAGCCCCCTGGTTATTGGAGTCTGGCTTGACGGACACGAAATTATCTCCCATGGCCCCGATTTTGGTCAATACGCCGTTTACCATTACTTTGAAATCCGGACGGCGTGAAGCGAATATATCGATCAACATAATCCCGTCTATCGATCCGATAGGATGGTTCGAAACAGTAGCGAAAGCGCCTTCGGGCAGATGATCCAGCACCTCGGCGTTATGTAGATCATATTTAATATCGATCAACGGGTCGTTCAGCAAGGCCGTTGTGAACTCCGCTCCCCGCAAATGGCAGTTATGGGCATGAGCCTTGTTTACCTTATCGATACTCAACCATTTGATCAGCACTTTCCCCAGAAAAGAGCCGAAACGACTTTTAAAGAACGGGGCAGCTTCCTGTAAATCATGTATGTCTACAACGCTCTCTTTCATAAATTCTTATTTATAGAATGTTGCACACATCTGTTCATGCTTTCTCATGGCGAGCAACAAAACGATGTTCAATACGATTATCTCATACAAGAAATAAACCCAAACCTCACCGACCAGAACCACGACGAACATCACGATCGTACGTCCGTTAAAAGTCAAAAGGTCTACCATGTGCATCAGTTCCTTGCTTTGTTTGCGGAAACGGATACGGATATCTTCCGGAATATCATCTCCATACCGTGCATGCAAGCTGCGAAGCATACCCTGCAAGGACGGAGTAGCTTTCACCTGCAAAAGCGTATAGCCACGATAGAGGAAATAGAAAAATTTATTGATACCATATTTCATTTCCTTATGGCGGGCACGTACCTGTTCCAGCGACTGGAACTCCGCACCTTTATCCTTGCTGATGAAATACAAATGAAGTGTCTTGTAATAGTCCGTGATATTCGCCTGTACCAAATGTGACAAACCAGAAAGAACCGCCAAGGCAAAGAACCAGTCCGTTCCGTAATCATGAGACAGACGAAGGGCGAAACCGACATAAATACACGTAAACCAGATATCCCCGGCAAAACCATCCAAGATACGACCGATCGCCGATTTGATTCCCGTCAGGCGGGCCAACTGCCCGTCCACGCAGTCTAGGATATTTGCACATACCAGCAACAGGATACCGCAAACATTGTAAATCAGATCATCATGATAAAAAAAGAAACCGACTGCCGCCCCTACAAAAATAGAGACAACAGTCACCATATTAGGCGTAATACCTGTACCCCTTAACATACGGGCAATACGAAAACCGATAGGACGATAAAAAATCCGGTCAATCTTATTTTCTGTTTCTATCGACTTCAACGAAGCCTCGTACTCTTTATCCAAGTCGCTCATTTATCTTCTATTTATACGAATAACCGCCATCGACGACGATCACTTCGCCATTAAAATAACTATTTTCTACTAACATTCTATAAACTTCCGCCAGTTCCTCCGGATCACAGAAACGCCCTAATGAAACCTTGTTCTCTATATTACGACGTATTTCAGCGGGTTTCGTTTTCTGCCATTCGGTATCCACAAAACCGGGAGCCACAGCATTCACACGCAACTCATACGGAACCAGGAACTTCACCATATTCTTCACCAACGCATGCACGGCACTCTTCGTCACGCCATACACCAGTGAAACCGAATGGGGCTGTATCCCCATCAGAGAACCGGTAAAGACAATGCTTCCTCCCTTATTAATCAAACCGACAATGCGTTGCAACAGGAAGACAGGGAAATGCACATTGGCAAAAAACACCCGTTCCCATTCTACTATATCCAAATCCTCAAACGAGTCACGACAGGTCAGGCCGGCATTAAAGATCACCGCATCCAAGCGCATAGAGCACCCGGTTAGAAATGATTCTATCTTTTTGATTGATTTCCGATCGGAAATATCGGCCTGAAGCGTAAGAACCTCCACTTTGTATTGCTGCAGCAAACCGTCTGCCACCCGAAGAGCCTCTTCTTTATCCGAAGCATAAGTCAAAATCAGGCTGTAGCCAGCTTTTGCCAAACATTCGGCAACCGCTCTGCCTATCCCCTTCGTCCCTCCGGTAATCAATACCCTTTTTTCCATCATCACCCTTATTCTTTTTCACCGAAGCCTTTAACAGATTCAGGTTTGGATTGCCGTTGAGACTTCAAATTCGCTTCATATGAATCATGGATCGTTTTCTTCAAGTTGGAAGAGGACACTCCTGTCCCGTAAGGGAAATAGAATACCTGAACGCCCAAGTCTTTCAAATAATCATACTTGCCATACCAATCGTCTCCCACGACAAAAGCGTCGATATTCAGCTTTTTGACTATTTCGGAATGATCCAACGTATGTTGTGGAATGACAATATCGGGAGTTTTCAATGCTTCGATGATTTGCAGACGTTCCGTAAAAGGAATGATCGGCTTCGCCTTATAAGAAGACACCAATTCATCCGTACTCACCCCCACAATCAAAATATCCGCAAGGCTGCGGGCATAATTTATCATCCGAAGATGGTTGTAATGGAACATATCAAATGTTCCTGATGTATACACAATCGTTTTATCCTTAAACATAATACTTAATATCCTTTTGAAACCGCAAACTTACACAAACTTTTCCTATCAAAAAAAAAATGGCGGTAAAAAGGACTCTCGTCCTGATTCAGTTTGGGCATTCTCTCTCTCCGCTTCATATCCACAACTATATACTTAAGTAAAATACAAAAATGACACAACTTCAACTAACGAACGACTAAACAGGCTCTTACAACAAAAATACCTCTCTCTTACTTTTCGACTACGGACAAAAAACAAAAACCATTTCCTGCTTTATCCATAAAGCAAGAAATGGTTTTTTAGTATTCAAATGATTTCCGGGCTTCCGGTTATTCGTCTTCCTCTTTTGTCAGGTCGAGCTTTTCATTGTCACCTCCTTTATCGAAATACTGCTTGCGCAGAGGGTTGGCTGTTGCCTCACGATAACGGATACGATTCCGGTAAATATCCAATGCAGCATATAGGGCCTGGCGGAAAGATTCTTCAGAGGCCACATTCTGGCCGGCAATATCATAAGCCGTACCATGAGCCGGTGAAGTCCGTACGATTGATAGACCTGCCGTATAATTAACACCGTCATCCATCGCCAGCGTTTTAAACGGAGCCAAGCCCTGATCATGATACATAGCCAGTACACCATCGAATTTATCGTACAATTGCGAACCAAAGAAACCGTCAGCAGCATACGGTCCGAAAGGCATTACTCCCTTCTTCTCTGCTTCCTGGATAGCCGGAATAATGATTTCTTCTTCCTCCTTACCTAACAATCCGGCATCTCCAGCGTGCGGATTCAAAGCAAGGACAGCTATACGGGGACGCACGATTCCGAAATCTTGCCTAAGTGACTGATTAAAAATACGCAATTTGGACACAATATCTTCAACAGTAATCTTTGATGCGACCTGTGCTAATGGGATATGTCCCGTTACCAAGGCAACGCGAAGATTATCTTTCATCAGAATCATCAATGCCTTTTTTCCCAAACCACCGAAACATTGTTCCAGATATTCTGTGTGACCGGGAAAATGAAATTGTTCATTCTGTATGTTGTGCTTATTGATCGGAGCCGTTACCAATACATCCACCGCACCGCGTTTCAAGTCGGTAACGGCAGCCTCCAAAGCCAGATAAGCGGCTTCACCGGCAGCAGTTGTAGATTGACACAACTCTACTTTAGTCTCGTCATCCACACAGTTGATAATATTCACCCGGTTTGCCCCGGCATCTTCAGCCTGTGCAATGATGCTTAAATTCACAGCAGGCAATTCCAAGACCTTCCGGTGATAAGCGGCAATCTTCGACGAGCCGTAAATGACCGGCGTGCAAAGTTCGGCTATACGAGTATCCGACAATGTTTTCAGTATCACCTCGTAACCGATACCATTTATATCTCCGTGGGTTATGCCCACCTTAACCAATCGTTCTTCCATATATTTTGATTTATGATTTATGATTTATGATTTATTCCATCGCTGCTCTAAATCACAAACCACAAATCTTTTGTTACTTTTCTTCGGAAACATCCAGTTTCTCTACCTGTGTTTCTTCAAATTCACCAGGCAGACGCAAGGTATACAATGCAGATTCGATACGGCGGATAAAATTGCGCTTATCCGTCTCCGGGGCGAATACAAAGCCTTCAACGACTACAACCCGGTTGTTCTTTTCGTCCAAACGTGCATGACTGACAAATGGTCCTCCCATCATATCGCCTTTCATATGCCATAAACCGCGCAACACACCACAATATTTACCATTTACCGTTGTCGGATTATAAGTTACCCAAGCTGTATCCGTAGCCATATAAGATCCGGGAAACGTCCCCGGCATATTCAGCTTCATGACAGAGTCACGTTTTGCAATCAGATAGTCGGCTGTGAAAGTATCAGCATCCTTATATGGGAAATCATAGACAACAATATCCGTACGCCCAGTATTGGCATTATTGGAAGCCCAGAAAAAGCCGGTCGTGTCACGGAAATAGGTCATATTTGCCGGAGCACTCAACATGACGTTAAAACGGTCCTTCACGTGATCCATAACCACCGGACTATGTTCCTTCTCCAATTGTCCGATCGTACGGTTTCTTTCGCACTTGGTAAAAAATTCCACTATGTTCCGCGGATGAGCCTTTACGTATTCAAGAATGGCTGCATCGTCAGGAGCTGTCAATGTCATCACTACCTGACCTTTCGCCCAGCGATTATTCTCATAGTTCAGTGAAACTTTCGTATACTGAGACTTATCTATCCTAACAATCAAAACATTGCGCACATATGTTAACAAACCGTTAAACTGGTCAGGAGTCACATAGGTGATCTTAAAGGCAGGTTCAGCCTGTGGCAATCCTGGAATATCGGAAGTCAATTCGGCTTTGATAGCCTTTCCGGCAGGAGCATCCCAGTCAGCTTTATCCATCGTCACAACAATTTCATAGGCGAAACCGGTAGCATTTCTCATCACTGGGCCCGAACTACATGCTCCCATAATGACAAGAAGCATTAAAAAGCTGATCAATAAAGAATGTGTTTTCATACCCGTTTATTTTTTTGTTATACAAATATAGCTTCTTTTCCCTCAAAAGAAACCATTTCTATTCTTTTTGTTGTTTCTTCGCCGTAGAAAGCATCCCGCATGCGGCAAATATATCTTCTCCTCGTGATGCTCGGATCGTACAAACGATACCGGCTGCATTCAACGTGTCCCGGAACGCCTCCATTCTTGCCAAGTCCGAACTTTCCAACGACACATTAGGGATTGCATGAAAACGGATCAGATTGACTCTGCAGGGGACTTTATCTAATAAACAAACCAAAGCCTTCGCATGTTGAAGATCATCATTCAAATTTTTAAAAACAATGTATTCGAATGAAACACGACGTTGATGCGTAAAATCATATTGCTTGATCGTCTCGATAATATCACACGCAGGAAAAGCCTTTTCAACCGGCATCAAAGATCGCCGTTCGTCCGGATAAGGCGAATGCAAGCTGACAGCCAAATGGCAGTCGCTCTCTTCAAGAAACCGTTTTAACCCTTTGGCTACCCCTATAGTTGAAACCGTGATTCGCTTCGGACTCCAGGCATATCCGTAAGAGGCGGTCAAGATTTCCAATACTTTGAACAGTTCATCCACATTGTCTAGAGGTTCGCCCATTCCCATAAAAACGATATTAGTCAATTCTTCCGTTTCCGGCAAGGATTGTATCTGGTTCAGAATCTCATTAGCTGACAAATTCTTGGTAAACCCCTGTTTACCGGTCATACAGAAAAGGCAATTCATTTTACATCCGACCTGGGAGGAAACACACAATGTCGCCCTGTCTTCCGTCGGGATGTACACGGATTCAACAAAATTACCAGGACCGGCAGGATACAAATACTTGATCGTCCCGTCCACCGACTTCATCAAGTCGGAAGGAGGTACGGCCCCCACCTCAAAGTTTTTCTCCAACAAGGCACGTTTCGCCGAGGCTATATTCGTCATCGCTGCAATAGAAGTCACTTTTTTTTTATACAGCCAGTCAGCCATCTGCTTAGCTGCATAGCCTGGAAGTCCGGCTTCAAAAGCCACTCCTTTCAGTTCATCCAAAGTCATTCCCAATAAACGTCTTTTCTCATTCATGATCCTTCTTGTGTTTCTTTCATGCAAAGATATAAAAAAACCGCCAATCGGTTGCGATTGGCGGTTCCCTATAATGGACGGCAGTCTCTCCTGCCGCAAACAGTTCAACGATCAATAAAAGCGGATACGGTTATCTTCCACATCAGCTTTGTTAACCAATGACTGAATAGCCTGGAAACCAAAACGGTAAGCGTTAGAAGCATCCAATGCTTTGATTTCAGCAGCTTCGTCATAATTCTTGGCGTCCTTGTTCTGTTCGTATACCTTGAACACATATACACCGTTGTTGCCGACAACCGGAGCGCTCAACTGATCTTTCTGAGCCAAGGAAACCATTGCATTCAACTTCGGCTCAACCCCGATACCTGCGATACGGCGTGTTGCAAAGCTAACGAACTTAACAGAATCTGCAGAAGAATTCATAGCCTGAGCATAAGCATCGACAGAACTCAGATTTTTAGCAGACAGGTCTTGTGCGATCTTTTCACCCTTCTTCTGAGCGATCAACTCTGATTTCAACATCGGAGTAACAGATTCCAAAGAACGATAACCTTCCGGCAACGTACCCTGAATAGCTGCGATCACAAACTTATCGTCACATTCAAAAATTTCAGAAATATCGCCTTTGTTGTTCTGGAACGCCCAACGGATTACTGGACGGGAATTCTTGATAGAACCCAGCAACTGGTCGTTAGCAGTTACTGTCACATTTGACAACAAGTTGTAACCGGCCTCTTTAGCGGCATCATCCAATTTATCTATATTCTGGTTCTTTGAAATGAACTGGTTCAATTCATTATAGATGTTACCATAAGTCTTTGTACTCGGAGATACGGTCATATCAATATCTGCTACTTTGTATTTGTCTACATTTGTAGTCTTATCGGTAACTTTGATGATATGTGTACCATACAAAGATTTTACAATTGAATAGTCATTGACCGGAGTCGAGAAAACAGCTTTTTTGAAATCATCATTTACACCTCTCAAAGCTGTCGCTTCAGTAAACCAGCCCAGTTCACCCCCTTTTTCAGCAGCCTGGTCAGCTGAATATTCCTTTGCCAAGGCAACAAAGTCACCACCTTTCTTCAGTACATTCAACAAACTATCGGCTTTTGCTTTGATAGCAGCTTCATCGCCTATATTTGCCAACATAATATGACTGACCTTCACAGAGTCAGGAGCAACGGTTTTATCGACCAACTTAAACAATCTGTATTTATCGTTTTCAAAAACAGGGCCGTATACGTCACCAACATTTGCAGTCTTTACAAATTGCTTCATTTCAGGATCCAATGCATTCTCTGTAAAGAAAGCGTCCATATAAGGTATTTCAGAATTTTCCGTCACCAAATCAGCCACTTTTTCAGAAGTAGCCAACTCGCTCTTCAAAGATTCGATTTCAGCACTTGCTTTGTCGTAGTCTTCTTTGCTCGGACGGATATCGACAGCGATATATTTGATTACTTTTCCTTCTTTCTGCTTGAACAACTCCTTACGCTGATTGTACAGCTTTTCGATATCACTCTTGCTTACCTGTATAGTTGAATCAGGAATAGAAGCATAAGATTGCATTGCATAAACGATATCAGAGCTTACAGCCGAGCCATCGAAAGCATCTTTTGCATCCAGTTTGTTAGCAGAAACAGCCTTACTCAACAGAGTTGTATACTTCTGTTCCAAACGCTGACGTTTGATATTCTTTTCCCAGAACATCCAGAACTGACGCCCCTGCAACAACTGTGCCTGCTGGTCAGCGGGATAGTTGGCAATATTATCGTCATCGATAGTCTTTAAGAAATTTAATAATGCAGTTTTGTCAAATGCACCTGTCTGCGGATTCACAAACATCTGCATCTGTTGGATCATCGGAGAAATGTTTTCACCCTGAACCATATCGAACAGTTCTTCCGGACCTACTCCCATTCCTAACTCGGAAGTTGCTTCATTCAAAACGATATCCTGAACCATACCATCGAATACAGACTGACGGATTTGAGTCTGGTATTCTTCGGGCAGACTGGTGGAACCTGTCTGCATTTTGTACATTTCAGTCATTTCGTCTACACGATCCTGAAATTCTTGAATTTTAATAACTTCTCCGTCTACCTCCGCAACCGTCTCCTGCGATTGTCTGAAATAAGTAGAACCGGAGTTTAAAAAGTCACCGATGATAAAAGCGAACAATGCCACCCCCACAACGAGTACCAGCAGTCCTGCTTTGCTTCTGATTTTTTCCAGCGTAGCCATTTATCTTTATCTATTTTAAAGTTTATTATTCCACATTTTAAGGGCACGAAGATACGAAAAAAAGAGATTGCCGCATCTTTTTATGCTTTTTTTTTAATTAACTCACTACTTTCATACGAACTAATTCGATTTTCGTAGCTGTCACTTTTACGATTTTAAAAGAATATTTATCAATTACAATCGTTTCATTCAACTTCGGAAATTTCTGATAAAAATGCAATATAAAACCGGCTATTGTCACATAATCGTCCGACTCCGGTAATTCCAAGTCAAACTTCTCATTCAGCGTATCGATCTCTATACGACCGGACAATAGATACTCGTCATCTCCCACCTTCTTGGCTACATACGACTTGATATCGTGCTCATCTTCTATCTCTCCGAATATTTCTTCCACCAAATCTTCCAAGGTTACGATTCCCGAAGTTCCACCAAACTCATCCACCACAACAGCCATACTTTTCTTGTCCTGCATCAAGACTTTCATCAATTTATTGGCAGCCATCGTTTCCGGAACAATCGAGACGCTTCGGATACTTTGTGTCCAATCTTCCGGGTTTTTAAACATTTCCGAAGAATGGATATATCCGACAATATCATCTATATTTTCATTATAAACAAGAATCTTAGAAAGTCCAGTCTCTACAAAACGGGAACGTAGTTCCTCAAGAGCAGCCGTCTTATCGCAAGCCACAATTTCCGTACGGGGAACGATGCAATCACGCAAACGCACATTCGAAAAATCAAGTGCATTCTGAAAAATCTTTACCTCCGTATCCATATCCGAATTTTGAGGCGCATCTTCAATGCTCTGCTGGATAAAATAATCAAGGTCGACTTTGCCCAGCGCCCGTTGCGTCGAACCGGTCACATTCTTTACACCAGCAATTTTCAGAATCAGGAAAGAAAGCAAAGAAGAAAATTTAGAAACCGGATACAAAACAACATATATGATTAACAAAGGTACCGAAAACAACGTAAGCGAAAAGTTCGGATTCAATTTAAAAACAGTTTTTGGAATAAATTCTCCGGTAAACAATATCAGGATAGTCGAGATAATAGACTGAGTCAAAACAATCAGTGCCTCGTTATTTACCACACGAGCAATAAGAGGTTCCAGTATAATCGCCATCTGCAAACCGTAGACCACCAACGCTATATTGTTTCCGACCAGCATTGTAGATATAAACTGATGCGGGTTCCGGTAAAATATATCCAGAATCTTACTCGTCAAGCTTTTTTCCTTTTTATCAAGTTCGAAACGTAACTTATTGGAAGAGATAAAGGCTATCTCCATTCCTGAAAAGAATGCAGAAAAAGCCAATGATATTAATATGTATGTAAGTGCACCCATTACTTCGTTTTATCCATCCCGGCCGGCACCAATTTTCGTGGAACCACTTTTTCCTTCTGTGCCGGTTGCTTCTGCGGAACAGTCTCCATAGCAGGGTTGGCAGCTATGGGCATAGAATCTACTGGAACAATATTTTGGGTTGAATCAGTCGTTACCGATTCACTGACAGGGAATACTCCTTGAGAATTAAATATTTTATATTGAGTCATATTCTGATTCGACTCGAATCCGATACCCGTTATGATTTTATCATCCTCTTGTATCCGAATGTATTTATCAGAATAGACCTTTTCCTCTTTCTGGTCCCAAAAAAGCAAGGAAGTTTCAAATTTTTTCCCTTCCAGATTCTCAACCCTCACATTGCCTATCAGCTTCCATAGTCCTTTCTTCTCATAATTATAAGCCGTATCCGCTTTAAGACTCGCTTCAATATTAAATAAAGTATCGAATTTTTCCACATAAATACCTTCAGGAAAATATGAGAACGGCTCTTTTGCCTTATCGAATTTCAAAAATTCTTTAGCGATAGCACGATAGCGTGTAATCCCCGAATCGGAGAACTGAGTAGTATAATCAGTAGTCCTCAACGTATAAGTTGTTTCAGGATCGAAAGCAACCACAACAACCTCCTTGTTATCTCCATTACAAGAGGCAGTAAATAAAAGAAGCATAACAACTACCGCAAAGATAGTTGTTATGCCTTGTTCGTTCGTTTTACAAAGAAAACGGTTCTTAATCATAATTATCTGATTGTGACAGTCTCACCAATCCATCCCCCGATTTTGAAAGCTTTTCCTTTTTCCAGATCCGGATGCATGAAAACTTCTTCCGTAGAAGGAAGGTGAGCACGATAAGTATTAGCCAATTTACCAGCGTCTTCTGCCACATTCTGATCTACCTGTCTTGCCTTTTCAAATTTATCGATAGCTGCATAGTAAACAGCTTTGGCCAAAACGGCATCATTCGGATAGATAGATTTTGCAGATTTAGCATACATATTGCCAATCAGTATATACGGCGCACCGTAATCAGGATTGGTTTCAATTGCTTTCTGACAATATTGTCTTGCTTTTGACATATTGTTCTGTTCGAACAACAGTACACCGATCAGATAATAGTCTTCAGCCTTTGAAACTGCATCTGTTTCCATATTGGCTGCTTCTTCAAAATACTGGATAGCCTTATCATAATCTTTAGCTTTTACAGCCTGTTTTGCAATACCCAGAGCGGCATCTGCACTCGGTTCCAGTTTATAGGCATAACCTGCAGCTGTATAAAAAGCATCGATTTCCTGACAACGAACACGTCTCAACAGAGATACGATTTCTTTCAACGCAGGCAAATCATCCTTTGCAGCTTCAACTTTGGAAGCATACATATTCTGCAACGTTTCACAATCGGCAGCACCACTACCTGCAAAACCACCATCAATGGCAGACTTGTAGGTAGTCAGGTTCTTTATCTCCTTTTCATTATTTGCTGCTTGAGCTGCGGCTAACTGAGTTGCAATGATCTTTGAACATTTCAAATAGTCCTCCAAATAAGTCTCTTTGAAATTAGGATCAGCCAACAGTTGACGGTGAGACCCCATCATATACAAAGATACTCCCATTGCTTCAGAGTTTTCACCAAACTCATTGATCACTTCACCCAACCAAGCATAATACACTTTCGGGTCTGCATTATCTCCCTTAAGGCGGATATAATCAGCAGCCTTACGAGCAATAATCCAATCCTTTCCATACTTTCGGTCATTACCGAAATATTTCACACGCGTATCATACACCTTCATCAAATCATCGATAAGAGCAGCTTTCTTAGCCGGATCTTTCTCGGTATTGATTTTCCAGTCCATGATCCTCACACCATACAAGTAGATATCCTTATGAGCTCCCGGACATTCGGTATAAGCCTGATACCAGAATTCATAAGCATCCTTGAAATTCCCTGCTTTGGCATAAGGGACAAATAAGCTGATATTGGTAATACAACGTACGCTATCTTCACCAGAACCGAACGGAGTACCAGTATCCACACCTTTTTGTGCATAAGCTCCGAACGACATCATAGAGCATCCGAAAGCCAATAATAATACTTTGATCTTCATATTTATTTCTATTAAAGTTAGCTATTTAGTTAATCAACCTTAAATTTCATAAACCATGCTTCATTGAACGTATAATTCACTGTAAAACGAAAATACTGTTCATCAATCATGTTCATCTTCACTTCCGGTTTCTTTTTCACATACTCAAACGATATGTTAATCAACGAACGGTTATCAATTAACGGCAATCCCAGACCAAGGCTTGCTCCGATCTCGTTATAACCGTCTCCGGAAGGATTGGCATCTGTCCGGTTCATACGCAAATAAGAATTGCCATAATGAACACCTGCGCGATAACGAATCCTACTGAAATATGATTTGCGCATATAATCCGGTATATATTCGCCACCAACCGCTACCCGATAACGATTCTTGAAATTATCTTTCTCCCCAAAGTAAGGCATTTTTCCCCAATCCTCATAGGAAAAATCGGCTGCTAACGTTAATTTATTTTGTTTCACATAAGAAAGCCCCACTCCATACGAATTTGGCAACGCAAACGCTTTCCCGC
Source organism: Parabacteroides sp. MSK.9.14 (assembly GCF_019041495.1). Lineage (NCBI taxonomy): Bacteria > Pseudomonadati > Bacteroidota > Bacteroidia > Bacteroidales > Tannerellaceae > Parabacteroides > Parabacteroides sp. MSK.9.14. Next base: position 84,846 of record NZ_JAHPXO010000015.1, on the reverse strand, counting down.
TGATAGTATCAGACTGAAGCACTTCTCCATCTGAACCAGAAGATGTATAAGACTGAGTCAATTGATAGGATTTTGCATGCAAACTTTTTTTAGGAGAAAAAACAAGACCTAACGTCACACTCTCCGTCTTGCTTAACGGATGTGTGTACTGCAATCCGAAATCCATTTTCAGGTCACGCACCCTCAATTCCTGATTACGGTTCGTATTATATGCTCCTGTTCCTTCACCACTCATGATTACAACTTGTTCATGCTTGATATTCCCAAACAGGAAACCGAAATTGGCTCCCACGGCTAAACGTTTTTTCCAGATATCAATAGAGACACCTCCATAGAAATCACTCAAACCGCCTGAGCCGTTATAAGTTTCCGTAAATGTAACTCCTTCGTCGTTACGCAAAGCACCAAACTTATAACCGACATAAGAATAAGGCAACAAACCGAAACTCAAGGCTATCCGGCGATGAATCGGAAACTGCATTGCAATATATTCCACGTTTCCGTTGATATCGTTCTGACGGGCATTTCCGTCATCAAACCACGACAACTGACCGGCTACACCAAAATCAAAGAGAAATGTCAGGGAGTCCATGCAACTGTATGATGCCGGGTTCATCGGATTTATTTGTTTCGGCGAACGTAATCCGTAACCGACACCGCCCATGGCTCGACCTGCGCCGAACGAACGTTCTCCCAAATCACCATACCCGAAACGGGTATAGGGCGAGTTTGTATTGTTTTGCGCCATCAAAGGCAACAGCATGAATATAAGAACGCTTGTTATTAGTACTTTATTAATCTTCAACATTATACTCTAAGATTCTGTTTAATCCTGTCAACACTAAATTAATGTCTGCAAAGATGGAGTTTTTTAGTCGTCTTTCAAAATAAAACGAATGACCGCCTGTTAAAAAAACCAAAAGGTTAGGATATTTTAGCCGAAGCATTTCGATATATCCATCCATCTCGCACACTATACCATTTACTACTCCAGCCTGGATGGCTGTTTCCGTATCCGTTCCGACCAAAGGAATGTATTCCTGTTCGACAACCAAAGGCAATTTCTCCGTAAACAGGTTCAATGCTCTGAACCGGGTTGTCATTCCAGGTGAAATATTCCCTCCTAAATAAGAACCGGAAGCATCGATCAGTTCATATGTAATAGCTGTTCCGGCATCTATCACCAGCAAATCCTTTCCTGGTTGCAGGTAATTAGCCCCGACAGCGGCAGCCAGCCGGTCTTTACCCAACGTTTTAGGCGTTTTATATTGCACCTTGATCGGAAGAGATACCGTTTCGTCCAAAAACACAAAATTCCGAAGATTGCTTCCCAGGTATTCAACCAATTCGTCATCTTTATCTATCACTGTCGAGAATATCCCTTTCGTCAGCGGGTACTTCTTAAAGATAGAAGAGACAACCTCCACGTCGAATTTCTTAAACACAAAAGAAGCCTCCATATGCCTCTTATTGTATACAGCCACTTTCGACGATGTGTTTCCTTGTTCTATAATGAGATTCACGTGTCTGAATTTTTCCGCAAAGAAAAACAAAAATGATGAGATAACAGACATATCGAAGGCACAAAGTATAAAAAACAGGAAAGGAATGACTTCCTCTCCTGTTCCATCACATAATATAAAGTTCAATTAATCAGCCAGAATCACCAATTCAGCACCCGATGCAAAATCCTGTCCGCGCTGCTCGCTCAATGCTGTAAAACGGATATAGCGGGCTTTGACCGGCTGATCGAACAGCACTTTCTTTTCCTTCAGGTTATTTTCAAAAGTACCTTTCAAGACCGGTTCACCCCAGTTTTTACCATCCAGGCTGACACTAATCGAATAATCCTTGATATTACCATTCGATCCGTCCTGCCGGGGAAGGAATGAAAAACCTTTAATCTGTTTTACTTCCCCTGCATCCAAATCCACCCAATGCGGATATTTGGCAACGGTAACGGAAAACATCGTATGCCAGATCGTATTCGGATCACCATCCGTCAGGTTCTTGGCATCTCCGTAACCGGACTCTTCGCTGCTTGTATAGACCACTTCCGTCTGAATACTCTCGATCTTGCTGAAAGAAGCCGTTGCATTGATTTTCGGATTATCTTTAAACCAGGCTTTTACGGTACCACCATTGCGGAACGGTATGGCTTCCGAATATTCCTTCGCTTTTCCTTTCCCGTCGGTCGTATAGCAAATCACAGCGTCTTTACGAGCCGATGAGAGCTCAACGGATCCGGCGCGATTACGCATGATTGTCAACGGCATTTCTCCGGCGGGTGCAACATTTGCCGTAACGGTTACATCTTTTCCGGCAGGACGGATTATAAAGCCCATGTCATGATGTCCGGCAAAGACGCGATCCTGTTCCAACGGTCCGCCTTGTCCGCAACTGTTACCACCCAACCCGGTCACAGCCGCATCCAAATGCAGATACGTATCCCCTGCAACCGGCAACTGGTAGGGATGAGAAGCCAGAATCAAATCCAACGCAGAATATTGAAGAGCCGATACAGACAAACGGTCGGTAGCCACAAACACAGCACCCTCGCCATCCGGATCGGTCAGGGCACACCAGCGTACATCCTCGTGGTTGCCCATATCTTGCGGTTTCGGGAAATTCACAAACTCGCCAGCCACCGTATTCCTATGCTGTTCGATAAACTGTCCGCTCTTGCGGTCAGCATAGTTATCGATCGGGCCACGTCCGTAATAAGTGAAGTCTGCATACTGCTGCGGGATTTTCATTAAATATCCTAGGCGTGGCAATACCAGACTCGGACGGTTAGAAGTGATGCTCGACTGCAACTCGACAGACCCGTCAGGATAAACGGTCCAGATTTGATTCGTCGTAAACTTGAAATCATTTTCCCCGAATCTCCTATCTGTCAGTTCCTCTATACTATTTTTTCCCGTACTGGTTCCACCTTTGATCTTAGCACCGTTCGGCGCCTGCGATTCGACAGTGAAAGCCAAGATGACCGTACCGTCGTTTCTTTCCAAAACCGTACTATTCGTTGCCCGATGTTGCAGGTTATGCAAGCCGTGTTCAAACCACTGCGAATAGAACCAGTTGTCATTATTGGTAAAAGCACGCAAAGCATCGAGCTTCGGACCGTTTCCATCGGTTATAATCGTCTTGCCTCCGTAGGCCAGGCTGTAAATCGTACCCGTCTCCATATCGAACTTAGCAACGAAACCGTCACCACTCACCGTTTTAATCGAAGTATCCGATTTATCCAACTTCACCTTTCCGGCAGAAGCCGTCACGGCACTGATGGAAGGACGCGCCATAGCTTCCTGCAACAAAATTTGTTCCTCCGCCGTCACAAATCCTTTTTCAGCCCACGGCATATCATCTTTAAGAAGGAACTGCACCTTTACAAAATATTCGGAATCATTCTTCAACTTGTCAAAAGGCATAGGTATTGACACTTGTGCTTTGGCACGGGCAGGGATCATCCCGGAATTAACAAAACCGAATCGAATCTCCTTTCCGTCTTCATAAAGCGACCATCTTATATCATAATCCGAAAGGTCCTTAAAATAATATTTATTGAATATCTCAAAAAGCCCCTTCCTGACATCGACCGCTTTCACACCAATATGCTGATAGACTTTCTTCACTTCATAATACTGCGGTTTCGGTTCCAGATCACCGAACACAATGCCATTCATCACGAACTGACCGTCATTCGGAGTATCACCGAAATCCCCACCGTATGCCAGATATCGCTTACCGGTCTTTTTATCATAGTTATACATCGATTGGTCCACCCAATCCCAGATAGCACCGCCACAGAAAAAATTTGTCGATTCTATCGCCTCCCAGTAATCCACCAGGTTACCACAGGCGTTCCCCATCGAATGAGCATATTCGGAAATATGGAACGGGTATTTGATATCATAATCACCTTTCACCGCACCACGCGTCCAGCCAATAGACGGATACTGGTTCGACCCCATATCCACTATATCATTATTACGTTCATATTGGACGGGACGGGATTTATCCACCTGCTTCAACGCATCATAAGCAGCCACGAAGTTTTCACCAGGTCCCGCCTCGTTACCCAACGACCAGATCACGATAGACGGGTTGTTGATATTAGCATGAACCATCTCCATCACACGTGCGACATGCGCCTTTTTCCATTCTACCGGATGTGAAAGGGAGGCGGCCCCGTAATAATATTCATGCGACTCGATATTGGCTTCGTCTTCCAAATAAAGACCATATTTATTACATAAGAAATACCAGTAAGGATCATCCGGATAATGCGAATTACGCACATGGTTGATATTGGCACGTTTCATCAGCATCACCTCTTTTTCCATCATATCGCGCGTGATGGCATGTCCGACCGCCGGATTCGATTCATGACGGTTCACGCCTTTCAGCTTGACGGTCTTACCATTTATATAATAGTAACGTCCCGCTAGCCCGAATTCATCTTCTTCAGCCGGTGTATCCTTGATCTCGACCTTACGGAACCCGACGATCGTAGAGGTTGTCTCCACCACTTTCCCTTTAGCATTCTTCAACTCTGCAACCAGCGTATAGCGATATGGGAACTCTGCCGACCATTTCCGGGGAGCTTTTACATTCAAGACAGCTTTCGTGGTCTGTATCTGTCCGGGATTTACTACATCCACCGCTGCCGAAACAAGCACATTTTCCACTTTGACGTTTTCATCCGAATACAACTCATTGGCATACAACGCATATTCCAGTTTATATCCCTTCGCAACCTTTTTATCCAAGTTGCATACATCGGCCGAGATTGCCAGCGAACCATCCGTATAAGTCACATCCAAATCCGGAATCGCCACCAAATCGCGCACATACACTTTCGGAACCGAATACAGAGCGACCGTCCGGAAGATACCCGGCAGGCGGAACATATCCTGCGCTTCCAGAAAAGAACCGTCGGAACTGCGATATACTTCAGCGGCCACCACATTCGTCCCTTTACGGAGGTAAGGAGTGATGTTGAAATTAGCCGTATTGCGGGAGTTTTTGGAAAAACCGACATATTGACCGTTGATCCAGAGATAGAAGAAAGAATCGACTCCATCGAAACTGATAAAAACTTCGCGTCCGTCCCAATCCTGCGGTATCTCGAAATTACGACGGAAAGAACCGACTTCATTCCGGTGCTTGTAAGTCGTCCAGTTTGCTGGCGGAGTACGCATCACACCTCCGCGCCAGTCATCGACCGCCACTTTATGCTGGAAGATTACCGGCTGGTTCACATAGATCGGAACTCCATATTTCAGGCTACCGTCTTTCTGGACTCCATAAATATTCCAACTGGAAGGAACCGGGATATTATCCCAGCCGGATACATCAAACTCCGTCTTATAGAAGTCTTTCGGCCGTGAATCGGGATCAGGCGCCCAATTGAACTTCCAGTCTCCATCCAAAGACTGCCAAAATTTACTGTTTTCCGGTAATACCTTACGAGCGCTTTCCACATCCTGGAAAGGGAAAATATAAGCATGCGGTTGTTCTTTGTTCAGAGCCAGGTTCTCAGGCGACTCCCACTCTTTACCGGTCGGTGCTTCCACCGGTCCGTAACTAAATCCCCCAAGCGGCAATTGATCAGCCATGCTATAGAAAGAAGCACAGCAAAGCGCTAAGGCTAACGAGATTTTTTTCATGATGTTCATTTTAGGAATAATAGATTTTATTTGTGTATTCATTCTTAGACATGCCAAATCGTTCACAAATATACAAAATTAACACAGCATATAAAAGAACTTCCAGGGTAACCGCACCAAAATTCGGAAATCCCGTTTCCCATCCCTGCAAATCACTCTATTATTTTCTGCAAAAACGGCTATAAAATAGGTAAAACCGGGTGGTTTTTATTGTCTGGCATGGTACTTTAGTTGCCAGACATCCCCATGTTGCCATCCTTTACACCCGGGTGTAGAGGGCCGGTACATCCGGGTGTAAAGGATGACAACACGGGGGTGTTTACGGAATTATGTGCTTGTCTTTGCTAAAAAAAGAGAGGGCTTTTGTGAGATGAAGAACCGTATTTCACCTATTTAATACCTATTATATTCGTTTTTACATTTGTTTATTCGATTATTTTATATGTTTTCTCAAAAGCAAAAGAAGGTAACATATTAGCTATCAATTATATAATAAATTCCATATGTTTCAGAAGTGATAGAGGAGTGATAGAGGAAAACGTCCTGTATCACAGCCTCTAACGATTGAATATCAATAACTATAACCTTCGCAGTGATAGAGTGATAGAAGGATTTACAAAATGGCTCTTACGCTGTAATGTCTGTCTTTTCTTAAAATAATCTACATTCCCAATACATTTTCCTCCGGCCTGTCGTATATTTGTAGTTTAATTATTAGAAGCAATGGCAATTCAATTCAGCATACACATAACTTTCTGTTTATGAAAAAATATATATTCCTACTCTTTCTACTCTTTACCGCCGTCTCGCTTCAGGCGCAATACCCGTTGCTCAGCAAAGATGCCGAGATCAGCCTATTGACAGTTTCGCCATCGGAAGACGAAGTGTACACGGTCTACGGACATACAGCTTTGCGGGTAAGAGATGCATCGAAAAAACTCGATACCGTATTTAATTACGGGATATTCGACTTCTCGAAGCCCAACTTCATCTATCGGTTTGCAAAAGGAGAAACCGATTACAGACTGGCAGCGCAATATACACGCGACTTCCTAATCGAATATGAGATGCGGGGAAGCGAAGTCACCGAACAAATCCTGGATATCGATTCCGCAGGAAAAGCACGGATATGGGAAGCGTTGATGATCAATAACCGGCCGGAAAACCGCGTATACCGTTATAATTTCTTTTTCGACAATTGTGCAACGAGACCCGCTGCCATCATCGAGAAGCTGGCAGGTGGAAAAATAGATTATAACATACCGTTCAAGCAGCAGACGTTCCGCGATCTCATCAACTACTGTACGCGTAACAAACCCTGGCTTACGTTCGGATGTGACCTGGCACTTGGCAGTCCGACCGACCGGATCGCGACTCCCCATGAAATGATGTTCCTACCGCCCTACCTGAAAGAAGCGTTCGGTACGGCAAGCATTACCGGTGCAGACGGTTCCCGGAAGGAATTGGTAAGTTCAACCAAAACATTGATAAACGGGCTCACCGATGAGGTAAAACCGGATACGGGCTTCTTTACGCCGCTTGTCTGCTGTTGGGCCTTTTTCCTGGTTGTGCTGGCTGTCACATTCGTTGAATGGCGACATAAATCCTATTTCAGGATTATTGATTGCATCTTGTTTTTCACAGCTGGAATAGCAGGAATCGTACTGTTTTTCCTGAGTTTCGTTTCGACACATCCATGCGTTTGCCCGAACTGGAATATTATCTGGTTACAACCTTTTGACTTAGCAGCTGTTATTTTGTTTACAGTAAAAAAGTTAAGAAAGGCCGCATATTATTATCATTTTATTAACTTTGCGGCGCTTACGCTGATGCTGGCTGGCTGGCATTTCATTCCGCAGCATTTAAATACAGCATTTATTCCGTTGGTAATGAGCCTTTGGCTCCGTTCGGGATATGGCGTTTACAGAAAAATATGGAACATCGGGTACGAAAAATATTAACATCGCTCATCGCAATTCTGGCAGCAACCAACCTGGAGGCTCAACAAAGCACTCCCAAATTGGTCGTGTGCATCACTGTCGATCAATTGCGGGGTGATTATATAGAATACTTTTATAATACATTCGGCGAGCGTGGTTTCAAGCGGTTGATGAATGAAGGACTGGTGTATAACAACATACGGTTCGAATTCTCAGACATAGATGAAGCCAGTGCCTTTGCCACCCTATTCACCGGAAGCAATCCTAACTTCAATGGAATAGCGGGAAAGAATATCTACGATTTTGACAAGGAAAAGGAAGTTTCGGTCTTATATGACCCGGACTATATCGGCAATTATACGAAAGAGCATTATTCTCCCCGGAAACTGATCAGCTCCACAATCGGAGACGAACTGAAAATCGCTTCCAAAGGCAGAAGTGACGTATATGCCATTGCTCCCAACCCCGAAAGTGCGATCCTTTCTGCCGGACATGCGGCAAACGGTGCTTTCTGGATGGACGATTACAACGGCAAATGGGCAACAACGACCTACTACAAAGGGCTTCCTTGGTATGTGGACCGCTACAACAACGGCCCGGAATCTCTGTCGGCACGTTTGGAGCAGATGACTTGGACTCCCTCCCTGTCACTGGATAAGTTCAATGCATTTCCGTACGTGTTAGATGAAATTCCTTTCAAATACACATTCAAGGAAAATACAAACGAGTGTTTCTTCAACTTGAAGACCTCCCCTTTTATCAATAAGGAAATCAACCGCTTGGCGCTTCAGTTCCTCGAATACGGGGCTTTCGGTACACGTTCCTGTCCGGATATGCTTGCCATCACTTATTATGCAGGTAATTATCGCGGCAATATGCATAAGGAATACACCCGCGAGATACAAGACACCTATTATCAGTTGGACAAGGATCTGGAGCAGTTGTTGGACAAGATCGACAAGAAGGTCGGACTGAACAACACGCTGATCGTCTTTACCGGTTCAGGATATTATAAGAGTGAAGAAGAATATCCTGACGGCATGCAGCTGACAAATGGCGAATTCCATCCGAAACGTTGCGTCGCCTTACTCAATATGTACTTGATGGCGATCTACGGCCAACATACGAATTGGGTAAAAGGATTCTATAACAACCATATCTATCTGAACCGCAAAGCGATAGAAGACGCGAAGCTGGAACTGACGGTCATACAGGAAAAGGCGGCCGAATTCTTGCGCGAATTCAGCGGCGTGCAATTCGTTGCAACCGAGAATGTCCTTCGTACGGGCAACTGGAATGAAAAGACTTCCAAATACCTGCACGGCACCCACCTTTCAAGCCGTGGCGACCTGATCATCGAGTTACAGCCCGGATGGACCATCAACAACGACGATCCGAAAGCGAAAGTAAAAGTAATACGAAATAATGCAGTTATAACCCCGTTGGTATTTATGGGCAACGGTATCAAGCCGGAACATATCTACCGCGAAGTAAAAGCCACAGAGGTAGCCCCAACGGTAACCCATGTGCTGAGGATCAGGCCACCCAATGCGTCCCTCAGTCTACCACTTAGAGAATTGACAATTGGCAATGGACAATTGACAATTCCATCTAAATAAATATCCATTGACAAATACAAACAAATAAAATTAGTAACCATCCAATTGAAATCGTCAATTGCATTGTCAATTGTCAATTGTCAATTGTCAATTTAATAAGTTATGGGATTTAATGAATTTATGACGAAGCTGTTCGGCAATAAGTCGCAGCGTGACCTGAAAGAAATCACCCCGTATGTGGACAAGATCAAGGCCGTATATCCGTCAATCCAAAAGCTCTCGAATGACGAGCTTCGTGCAAAAACTGATGAAATCAAACAACGTATCCAGGATTACGTAGCCGATGAACGCGCTAAAGTGGAAGAACTGCGCAAAGGCATCGACAACAAGGAACTGGAAGAACGTGAAGCGATCTGGGCAGAAGTTGACAAGATCGAAAAGAATATCACTGAAAAGATGGAAGTGGTACTGGAAGAGGTACTTCCAGAAGTCTTTTCTATCATGAAAGATACGGCTCGCCGTTTTTCTGAAAACGAAACGATCGAAGTAACGGCAAATGACTTCGACCGTAACCTGGCTACCAAATACGACTTTGTGGAAATCAACGGCGACAAGGCCATCTATCACAACCATTGGGTGGCAGGTGGCAACGAAATCACCTGGGATATGGTCCACTACGACGTACAGTTGTTCGGTGGTGTCGTACTGCACAAAGGCAAGATTGCCGAAATGGCGACCGGTGAAGGTAAAACATTGGTGGCTACTCTGCCGGTATTCTTGAACGCATTGACCCGCAACGGTGTACACGTAGTAACCGTGAACGACTACCTGTCAAAACGTGACTCGGAATGGATGGGCCCGTTATATATGTTCCACGGACTGTCGGTAGACTGTATCGACAAGCACCAGCCGAACTCTGATGCCCGCCGTGCCGCTTACAATGCCGACATCACATTCGGTACGAACAACGAATTCGGTTTCGACTATCTGCGTGACAATATGGCGATCAGCCCGAACGACCTGGTACAGCGCAAACACAACTACGCCATCGTCGATGAGGTCGACTCCGTGTTGATCGACGATGCCCGTACACCGTTGATTATTTCCGGTCCGATCCCTCGCGGCGAAGAGCAGCTGTTCGAACAGTTCCGTCCGAACGTGGAAGTAGTCGTAAACGCACAGAAAGACCTTTGTTCCAAGATGCTGATCGAAGCCAAGAAGAAAATGGCAAGCAGCGATCAGAAAGAGGTGGAAGAAGGTTCTATCCAACTGTACCGTTCTTTCAAAGGATATCCGCGCAACAAGGCACTGATCAAATTCCTGAGCGAACAAGGCGTAAAAGCCCAGATGTTGAAGACGGAAGAATATTTCATGTCAGAAAACATGCGTCACATGCATGAAGCGACAGACGAACTGTACTTCGTGATCGACGAAAAAAATAACAGTATCGAATTGACCGATAAAGGTATCGACTTGCTGACCGGCAAGACCGATGATCCGACATTCTTCGTATTGCCGGATATCACCTCCCAGCTTTCCGAACTGGAACATATCCAAAACGAAGAAGAAAAACAGGCTAAGAAAGACGAATTGCTGGCCAACTATTCCGTCAAGAGCGAACGCGTACATACGATCAACCAGTTGTTGAAGGCTTACACTTTGTTCGAGAAAGACGACGAATATGTCGTGATGGACAACAAGGTCATGATCGTCGACGAACAAACGGGCCGTATCATGGACGGACGCCGCTACTCCGACGGTCTGCATCAGGCTATCGAAGCAAAAGAACGTGTGAAAGTGGAAGCTGCAACACAGACATTTGCAACAATCACCCTGCAGAACTACTTCCGCATGTATCACAAGCTGTCAGGTATGACCGGTACGGCAGAAACGGAAGCCGGTGAATTCTGGGACATCTACAAACTGGATGTTGTCGTAATCCCGACAAACCGCCCGATCGCCCGTAACGACATGAACGACCGCATCTACAAGACGAAACGCGAAAAATATAACGCCGTAATCGAAGAGATCGTCCGGTTGACCGAAGCAGGACGTCCGGTACTGGTCGGTACGACATCCGTCGAAATCTCCGAATTGTTGAGCCGTATGCTTACTATGCGTAAGATCAAACATAACGTCCTGAACGCGAAATTGCACCAGAAAGAAGCTGAAATCGTAGCGACTGCCGGACAGAGCAGTACGGTGACGATCGCCACCAACATGGCCGGTCGTGGTACTGACATCAAGCTATCGCAGGAAGTAAAAGCAGCCGGCGGTTTGGCCATCATCGGTACGGAACGTCACGAAAGCCGCCGTGTAGACCGTCAGTTACGTGGTCGTGCCGGACGTCAAGGTGACCCGGGTTCTTCCGTATTCTTTGTTTCTCTGGAAGACGATTTGATGCGTCTGTTCGCATCTGAAAAGATAGCCGGATTGATGGACAAATTAGGGTTCAAGGAAGGTGAAGTGTTGGAACACAGCATGCTGAGCAAATCTGTTGAACGTGCTCAGAAGAAGGTGGAAGAAAACAACTTCGGTATTCGTAAACGTCTGTTGGAATATGACGATGTGATGAACTCGCAACGTAACGTAATCTATACCCGCCGTCGTCATGCTCTGATGGGAGAACGTATCGGTCTGGACGTATTAAATACAATTTATGATACATCCGTTGCAATCGTCGACCAGCATGCCGATGGTGACTACGAAGGTTTCAAGCTGGAACTGTTCAAGACTTTCGCAATGGAATGTCCGTTCACGGAAGAAGAATTCAAGAACGGCAAAGCCGACAAGCTGGCCGATAAACTGTTCGATGAAGCGTTGCAGCTGTTCAAACGCCGCATGGAACGTATGACTCAGGTTGCCAATCCGGTGATCAAACAAGTTTACGAACATCAGGGTGCGATGTATGAAAACATCATGATCCCTATTACGGACGGTAAACGTATGTATAATGTTTCCTGCAACTTGAAAGAAGCTTACGAAACAGAAAGCAAAGCTATCACGAAAGCATTCCAAAAATCGATCGTCCTGCATACTATCGATGAAGCTTGGAAAGAACATTTGCGTGAAATGGACGAACTGCGTCACTCGGTACAAAACGCCAGTTACGAAAATAAAGATCCCCTGTTGATCTACAAGTTAGAGTCTTACAACCTGTTCAAGAACATGGTGGATATGATGAACCGTAAGACTGCTGCTGTCCTGATGCGCGGGCAGATCCCTGTTCGCGAAGAACCGACCGAAGAAGAAAAGCAGGCTATGGCTGCCCGTCAAGCAGCTATGGAAGAGGCTGCCCGTCAGCGTATCGCTATCCAAAGAGCTGAAGCCGAGCGCCACCAGGACATGAGCAAATATCGTACTGAGAAGACCGATATCTCCGGTAACAACAATCCGGAAGAACGTGCCCAGCAACAACCGCGCCAGGAACCAGTTCGCGCCGAAAAACGCGTAGGTCGCAACGACCCCTGTCCTTGCGGAAGCGGTAAGAAATATAAGAATTGCCACGGGCAAGGTTTATAATCCTATCCTGTAAGATCAAAACAAAGGCGGCTCTGAAGGTCGCCTTTGTTTTCTTTATAAATCTAAAAAAACATAAAATCCTTTTGTCTCTTACATTACACTTACTACCTTAGTCGAACTAATTTAAATATTACATTTAATCACCATGAAGAAAATTATCTTATTACTGGCTTTTTGCCTGAGTGTAGGCAATTTATTCGCACAAGATGCGAACGCAGACAAACTGCGTGAAGAAGGAGACGCAGCCATGACTGCAAAAAACTATCCCGAAGTTGTAGCAAAGTACAGCGAATACTTGAAACTTACAAACTATGAAGATGAAAGCCGTATCTTTAACTGTGCATTTGCAGCTTACAATGCCAAAAAGTATGACGATGCCATCAAGTTCTACGACATGGCCATTCAAAAGGGCTATAAAGCGGACGACGCCTATGTAGGCAAAGCGATGTCTTTGCGTAGTCAGGACAAAGCTGCTGATTTTACAGCAACAGTTGAAGCTGGTCTGAAAGCAAATGCCCAAAACGCAAACCTCGAAAAACTTCTGTATGCTTATTGCATGAAGAAAGGACAAGCAGCCCAGAAAGCAGGTAAGACAGAAGAAGCAGAAGAACTGTTCAAAGACGTATTAGTTGTAAGTAACGCCAAATATAAAGGCAATGCTCTGTACAGCCTTGGCGTTATGTTCTACAATGCAGGTGCAAAAATTCTGGCCGATGCCAACCCGATCGCAACATCCGATCCAGACAAATACGCTGCTGAAAAGAAAAAAGCAGATGCTCAAATGGCAAAAGCAAAAGGTTATCTGGAACAGGCAGTCGCTTTGAACGCAGCCGATGCTAATTCCAAAAAGATTCTGGATGCTATCAATGCTGCTGCAAAATAAAATATAACGCAATAATTAAAAAGAGGACTTCGGTCCTCTTTTTTTATTTATACAAAAAGCGAATCATATAAATCCGTACGACAGAGATCCGGCATAATATCAGCCACACTCGGAACAACTATCGACCGGTGTTTATTCAAATGTTAATCCTTTCCAAATCGTCCGGTACATAAACGGTTCCGGAGAATGCTTGTGCAGCTTCACGCATATAAGATTGCTTGCGGGTATCCAAGTTACGGTCTTCGGTGTGATATAAGACCAAATTCTTCACTCCCAATTCCGCAGCCAATCTCCCGGCGTCCAATGCCGTACTGTGGTGCTTCTTATAAGGTTGGAAAACTTCCCGATCCTCATACAAGCAAAAGGCTTCGCATAAAAGCCAGTCCGCATTTTCCACATAAGAGCGGTTTATCACATTATAAGGTTCGTCTCCCAGACAGACAAACGACTGTCCGTCCGGCAGCTGCGTTCGAAATCCGAACTGTTTTTCTTTGGTGGATGCGATATCGAAACATTGCAGGCATAAACCTCCGGCTTCAAAGGTCTCTCCATCCTTCACCTCACGAAACTCGACTGCGCTCCCGATCAATGCGACGATCTTTGCCGGCAGCAATTTCCGGCAGATCCAATCCAGCACTTCCAACACCTTATCATGTCCATACACCCGGAAAGTGCCCGTATATTGTCCGGACAGCATTTTCTGCATAACGATACGGACCATCCAGACAGCCCCCAATATATGGTCGGTATGAGCATGTGTCACAAACATATCATGTATCTCGCTTATCGCGATTCCCGCTTTCTCCAACTGTCCCAATATACCGTTGCCACCTCCGGCGTCGACCAGTAAGATGTTCTTTCCGGTCTTAATCGTGAAACAGGTGTTATAACATTTTGTAACGGTAGCATTACCTGTTCCGAGCATAGTCAGTTCAGTAGTCATATTTTCAATCATAAATGTAGGTTTATCTATATTTTATTACAGTTACTTATTATCATTCCGTCCGGTCAAGCCTGTAAGTCCGATACTACTCGAACAAAATTCTAAACCTCGTCAATCCGTCCGCATACGTCCTAAGAGAAAAAGAACAGTTGTGTTTTTGAAGCACTTCGCGGATAAAGATCAAGCCGATGCCCTGACCACCGCGTTTGGTGGAAAAGAAAGGGCTGAACAACTTGGCCTCCGTTTCCTTATCAATGCCTTTACCAGTGTCGGCAATCTCCAGGCAAACCGGATTACGGGAGGTACGGATATAAATCTCGCCATCGTGGCCGATCGCCTCGGAGGCGTTCTTGATGATGTTGACCAATACCTGTTCGAAGAGTGAATTGTCCAGATTGACAATCGGCGAGACGGAGTCCAGCTCCATCACGATCCGGATATTCCGGTTCAGACAGATCGTTTCCATAAAACGTTTGCAAGAAAAGACAACTGCATTCAGCGGCTGTGTCTTGGTTTGCGGCTCCGGTATGCGGACCACATCTGCAAAATTCGTGATAAAATGGCTCATACTGTAACAACGCTCTATCGAAACGCGCAAAACTTCACAAATATCTTCCGTATCCTGCATCTCGCTGAAGGTCGCTTCAAGCGTATCCAATGTAGAAGTAATGCCGGCAGTCGTGTTATTCACCTCATGGGCAATCATGCGGATCACCTTTTCATACGCTTTCTTTTCGGCCTTGAAGACCTCCTGCGTCAACATTTCCACCAGATAGAACGAATGATGGAAGCCACGGTCCACAAACGATGAATGCGTACATTTATAGATATTGGCATCGTTCAGGCGAACTGTCTGCGAATCATACAAGGGGATCGGCTCCAGCTCTGCCGCCAAAGGTGAATCCAATTCCGACAGACGCTTACCCACAATATCCGGCAAGGAAGAGATCCCCAACATCTTACGAGCCGCCGGATTAACCGAAAGGACTTCCTTATCGAGATTCAACATAATCACTCCCATCGGTGAAGCATTGATCAGCAGATCCAGAAAATGATTCTGTTCCCTTAAATGCAGTCGTTCGTTCTTCAACTGTTCCATCATCTTGTTGAATATATCGACAATACGATCTGCCTCCTTCTGTCCCACACGGCTCAGACGGGAACTGAAATCCTGTTCCTTCAACAGCTCCATACCGTTCCCAATGATATGAAGCGGCTTGATGATACGGCGATAGAACACAGACAAATAGAGAACCGTCAGAAGTACGAGTCCTTCCACCAAGAAGAACAGGGAAACCGATTCCGTATAGAAAGCATGATAGGTAATGATTGCCAATACAGACAACAGCAATGCAGTCAATATCCAAAACAGTCCTTTTATTCTCATCAGCCGGGACGATTTACTTGTCTACAGGTATATCATATTTCTCTAGACGACGATACAGAGCTGCCCGACTGATGCCGAGCGCCGTAGCAACGTGTGAAAGATTACCGGCATGTGTCTTCAGTGCCTGGAGAATCGTTTGCTTTTCCAACTCGTCCAACGTCAGGCCTTCAAGCGAAGAAGCAGCCTCAGCCTTTGCCGACAGCATCGTATGGAAGCACTGGCTCTCGAAGTCAGAGGCTTCCAAAACAGCCTTGCCTGATACCAATATCGTCCGTTCCACCAAATTCTTCAACTCACGGATATTACCAGGATAAGGCAGCTTTTGCAGGAAGGTCAAGGCTTCCGACGAAAAGCGGACGGTAGGCAAGCCGTTTATCTCCGATTGTTTGTCGGCAAAATAGCGTACCAACAGAGGAATATCGTCTTTACGCTCACGAAGCGCAGGTAGGTGGACGGTTATCAAGTTGATGCGATAAAACAAATCTTCCCGAAACATGCGCTCTACCACCATTTCACGCAGGTTACGGTTTGTCGCGCTAACCACACGGATATCGACTTTGCGAGGACGGCTATCGCCCAAAACCTCGAACGTCTGGTCTTGCAGAACACGTAACAACTTCACCTGACAAGACAGTTCGAGATCGCCGATTTCATCGAGAAAGATCGTCCCTTTATTTGCCATCTCGAAACGTCCGGTACGATCGATATAAGCATCGGTAAACGCTCCTTTCTTATGCCCGAACATCTCACTCTCGAAAAGGCTTTGCGAAAGTCCGCCAAGGTTGACCTTTACGAACGGCTCCTTCGCACGTGAACTGTTCGTATGAATCGCCTCGGCAATCAGTTCTTTGCCCGTTCCACTCTCTCCGGTTATCAGGACTGAAGCGTTGGTCGGAGCAATCCGGGAAACCGTCCCCAGCACATCCATCAACGGAGCGCTCTGGCCTATGATCTTGTCAAAATGAAATTTATTATCGGCATCCAGGCGGTTCAATGGCATTTTCTGCTCCTTCTTCTGTTCACTTAGTTCGATCGCCGTACGGATAGATTTCAGCAGTACGAGATTATTCCAAGGTTTAGTCACAAAATCGAAAGCTCCTGCTTGCATTCCCTGTACGGCAAGCGAAATAGATCCCCATGCCGTCATCAGAATAACCGGGACATCGGGCTGGAATACCTTCACCTGCTTCAGTAGTTGTATACCCTCTTCACCGGTTGTAGTCAGTGTAAAGTTCATATCCATCAGGATAAGCTGCAACGTCGTCTGGCGTACGACAACCAACGCCTCTTCCGGCCCCGGAACAGCTTCCGGTTCGAACCCGGCTCGTTTCAACAAGAAAGTTAGCGAAGAACGAACGGCAGCATCATCGTCTATTATCAAGATCATTGATTTATGATTTCAAATTTATGATTTATGATTTGCAAATTTATAGAATTAAATCAATCATCGCCTCACGATCTTCTCAAATTCCGCATCAAGAGTCTGGTCATTAATGAAATCATAAAGAGTGACACTGCGTATATTGTAATAGTAGTTCCAATAGTCGTACAATTCCTGGATATGCTTCTGTTTAGCCTCATCCTTAGATTGTTGCGCATCGTTCAGGTCCAGAATATTGATCTTTCCGATCATGAATGTCTCGATAGAAGTCTTGTAGCGCTTCTCGGCAATCACATCAGCTTCCTGAGCGATCTCCAATTGGGCAGCCTGGTTATTAAAGTTTTCCACCAACAGGAAAATATCCTGATTGAAACTGATTTCCTCCTGGCGAATCTTGGACAATGTCACATCGCGGTTAGATTCGGCAACCTTCACTTTGCCCCGGCGCTTACCCCAGTCGAGAATCGGGATCGTCATGCCGACTTCCACCACCTGGTTTCCCTTTAACCGGTGATAGGCAGCATCGAACGTATGGTCTTTTCCGGTATAACCGATCGTGGCAAAAAGGTTGATACTGCGGCGGTTTCCTTTGGCAGCCGCGACCTCGTAATCGGCTTCCAGCTGACGACGACGAATATTCTTGGCGAACGAATTGTTTTCCTGTGCTTTCTGTAACACAACCTCATAAATCATCCGTAGAGAAGGAGCGGACTCCGGCAGGATCGGCTCGATCACTTCCTGTTCGCTCAACCCCAAAAAAGCACGGAGCTGAAACATATTGGCATTGAGACCGGACTGCGCCTCAGTCAACTTCCCTTTCATCTGCAAGGCAGACAACTTCAGCTGCATCAGTTCACTCTCGGAGATATGACCGATCTTACGCTTGGCAACAGCTATCTCGTACAATTTATCGGCATTTTCAAGGTTCT
The DNA here is from genome assembly GCF_019041495.1 of Parabacteroides sp. MSK.9.14. Lineage (NCBI taxonomy): Bacteria > Pseudomonadati > Bacteroidota > Bacteroidia > Bacteroidales > Tannerellaceae > Parabacteroides > Parabacteroides sp. MSK.9.14. The sequence goes on along the minus strand of NZ_JAHPXO010000015.1, from coordinate 66,630 downwards.
GCCTGGCAATATGCAAGTTCTCATTCGCCAGCAACAAATTGAAAAAATAACCGATCGTGTTGATCGTCACCCCTTCCACACTCTCGATATAAGCGGCTTTCGCTTCCTGATAGCGTACAGGCTCAATACGCCTTTTCCATTTCTGATCGTTCACACCGAAAATCGGTTGCGTAAGCGTCAACCCGATAGGCACGCTCATATATTCGTTGAAAGCCCCTTTCCCCAACTGCCGGTTGAAATCGAGAGAAGAGTTCAACGATATCTTACCACCTGTCAAAGCTATATTCTGATCAATCGAAATCTCTCCGTTCAAGCCGAGCGAATTATTTTGGACAAAAGTGTACGAACCATCGGACTGCTGGTATTTGGTATACTGTTTACTATAAGCTGGAAGCGTCCCTTTGAAGTTTATCTCCGGTAACTGGTCGGCAACATGTGTACGGTATTCCCAATAGGCAGTTTTCAACTCGTTTAAGGCAACTGCAGCATCCACCGATTGCATTTGCGCCAAGTTAATCGCTTCTTTGAGGGTCAGCCTGACAGTATCTTGTTCCTGTGCCTGCAATCCGACATCCGATAACAGGAGAGAAATGATGGCTATATAGATCTTTTTCATCGTAATAAATGTTTTGCCCCACCATTGGCAAAAGCTATGCCAAAAAGATATATAACTGATTATCTGCAACATGTTCCAAACAACAGTGTCCGAAAATGAACATAGTGTCCGTTTTCGAAGTATTATTAGTATCTTTGTCTCGTTCTCTCAAAACAATAAATAATATGAAAAACAACGGCTTCACTTTCCGTAAACGACTAGCCAGTTTCCGGTATGCTTTTAACGGCATCCGTTTATTGATACAAAAAGAGCACAATGCGTGGATACATTGTTTTGCGGCTATTTGTGTGGTTATTGCCGGCTTTTTCTTCGGTTTATCCCAGACAGAATGGATAGCGGTCGTGATCGTAATCGGAGCCGTATTATCGGCAGAAGCAATCAATTCATCCATCGAATCATTGGCAGATTTAGTCTCACCCGAATACAACGAAATAATAAAAAAAACGAAAGACCTCGCGGCAGGAGCCGTCTTAATTATGGCAATAGCAGCCGCCATAGTCGGATCGATTATTTTTTTCCCTAAACTGGGATTCTGAATGACTATTTAAAAGAATAGTCCTTTATTTCATTGTTTTACAATTCTCTTTTCCTATATTTGTGCCATTATTAATTAAACATTAAAACAGGAGATTATGGCACGCACAGTAAATTATCCGAAAAGAGCGGAAAAAATTAAAGAAATGATTGATGATTTAGTAAAGGAAATGGGACATTCTCCACACAGAATGTCTAAAAAAGACAAAATCAAACTCATTGACATTGACTTTGAAAATATCGACGTTGTAACACTAATGCAAGTACAGGCACGTATCAGCCGCCTTATTCTTGAAAAAAGCAAATAAACGCAAATAAGACATATCTATAAATGAAACGAATTCTTACCCTGATTTTCATATTATTCGTTTGTTTATCGGGAAAGGCGCAGGAGGTTGAGATAAGCGGAAGCCGCAAGGCTGTCCGTACGTCAGGTGACGTGTTGGCGTTTGTAACGCCTGTAGCGAGTTTGACCACCGTATTGGTGTTGCAGGATTGGAAAGGATTGAAGCAAGGCGCTTTGGCAGGAGTTTCTACTATAGGTATGACATACGCCCTGAAATATCTGATCAAGAAAGAGCGACCGGACGGTAGCGACAAACATTCGTTTCCTTCCATGCACACCTCAGTTTCATTTACGGGAGCTGCATTCATCCAACGGCGTTATGGCTGGAAATGGGGAATTCCGGCCTATGCGATTGCCTCGTATGTCGGATGGAGCCGGACGTATGCCAAAAAGCACGACTGGTGGGACGTTGTGGCGGGAGCCGCTCTCGGAGCCGGAAGCGCTTACATTTTTACCCGTCCGTTTGCCACGAAGCATAACCTGTCTATCAGCCCTGTTGCGAGTGATAAACACTTCGGCATATATGCTTCCATGACATTTTAGAAAATTAAGCCCGGCTTCACAGAGATCATAAAGCCGGGCTTTTTCATACAAACAGTGAGCCATATTAAGCCTTGAGCTTTTGAAATCCAAACGATTATGGATAAAGAATTACCTGAATCAGCATTAGGCATCAAGCCTCCCAAGTCGTATATCCGCGTCAGCAAAAGTAATCTACCTGGCTACAAAGGCTATAAAGCCAGTGTCATCTTCCGCAGTACGATCGGCATTGAAACGATCGCCGAACGTATTGTCAAGAAAAGAAACGTATACGGTAAAGAAACCCTTGTCACGGCTTTCAATATAATCAAAAACGAAATCTATGAGGCCATCGAAGAAGGCTTTAACGTCGACTTCGGTTTCGGCCGTACGGAGATCACTGCAAGCGGTAGCTTCGAAAGCCTGGGCGAGAAGTTCAACCGCAAGAAACATACCCTCACGCCTTGTCTCCGTCCTTCGCCTCAACTGAAGCAGCGCACGGCACGCATCCCGGTCGAAAACATCACGCAGGAAACGTTCGCCAATGCTCCGCGTCCGGCCTATGTCAGCCTCAAGATCGAACCTCGCACTGCTGACAGCACCGAACCTTACAATCAGCTTCCTGCCGGACGCCATCCGTTCATCTCGATCTACGGCAGCCGCCTGACGCTGATGGGCGGCCTGCCCGGCGTCGGCGTCAGGCTCCGGTGCGTCGCTACCGATGAAGAATATTTCTATCCCTCCAGCAAGATGTCCGTCAACTCGGTGAACCGCCTTTGCTTCCCCACCGACATCGATTTTACGCCCGGTGAATGGGAAGCGATCATTGGTAGCCAGTACACTCCTACTTATCATTTATATAAGAAGGAACGTTACGGCTATCTCACCTTTACCGTTGTGTGACACCTCGATGGTTACCTGCATTGAGTATGCCTCATAGTTATGAGGCTTATTACCTCATAGGTTTGAGGCTACACACCTCACAGGTTTGAGGTTTATCACCTCATAGCAATGAGGCATGTCGGATGCAGGTAACCATCGAGCCTGCAAGATATCTGTGTTCAGAGAACTGCGCAACACTTTGCGCTCTTTACATCACCTGCCGCCCATCGAAGAAGCGCACGGTGCGTGAGGTCTGGCGCGCCTGCTCTTCGTTATGGGTGACCATGACGATGGTGCGTCCGTCTTCCTTGTTCAATTTGTGGAGCAATTCCATGACTTCGGCTCCCATCTTGGAGTCCAGGTTACCGGTCGGCTCGTCGGCAAGGATGATATCGGGGTTGCCGACGATGGCACGGGCGATGGCGACACGCTGGCACTGGCCGCCGGAGAGCTGCGTCGGGAAGTGGCGCATGCGGTGCGAGAGACCGACCTTTTCGAGCACGGCGACGGCGGCTTCACGGCGTTCCTTGGCGCTGACCTTACGGTAAAGAAGGGGCAGTTCGACATTATCGAGTACGTTCAGCGAATTGATCAGATGGAAAGACTGGAAGACGAAACCTAACTTCTGGTTACGGAACTCAGCCAGTTGCTTGTCATTCATATTGATCGTATTGATTCCGGCAATCTCGACCGTGCCGGAAGTCGGAGCGTCCAGTAGCCCGATGATGTTCAGCAACGTAGATTTACCACAACCGGAAGGCCCCATGATACTCAGGAATTCTCCCTTATTGACCGTCAGGTTCACGTTCTCCAGGGCAACCGTCTCGATTTCTTTCGTCCGGTAGATCTTCTCAAGATTTGTAAGTGTTATCATAATCGTTATTGTTTGTTGTGGACAGGGTTAAGAGACTGCCCGTTGTTATTATATTCTTTCGTATATGCTTCCAATCGGCAAATTGCGTATCAAAAGGAGTAAATCACTCATAATGCAACGCCTCCGCCGGAGCCAACCGTACCGCCTTGCGTACCGGGAACCAGATACCTATACAGATCATGACCCCCATCAGAAGATAGGTAAAACCGAAAGTCATGAGAAAACGCATAAATGTAAGCGGTTGGCGGTAAGAATCGAGCTGGTCCATATAAACCATATTAAAGGCAAAGATGATCAACAAGGGCAATGTAAAGGCAAGCAAACAAAGTCCCTCGGTATACATATAGCGTTCCAACGTGATACGGTGAGCCCCCAAAGCCATCCGGAGCCCGATCTCTCCTTTGCGGTTCTGCATACGAAGCCAGAAAGTGCCGATGATACCAAAGAAGACATTTACCAACATAAAGACCATCAAGGAGATTTTGTTATTCGCCTCCCGTTCTTTCTGACTCAATTGCTGTTCACGGAAAGAGGAGATCGGGGTAATGCCGTAGACATAAAGATTGTTGACCTTCAGCCTCTCTCCCATTCCGTCCAGGAACAGGTTCATCTCGTTCTGCGTATAAGGACGTTTCATCCGAACACAGAACTCTGCGCTGCTGGCACCGAAGCTACTGACAGTTGAATTGTAAGTTTCACCTTCCAAGCACTGGAAATAAGAGGCTTCCGGACGTTCGTATTCGTTCGTGCGGATGGAAGTGGAAACCGCAGCGATCTCGGATGACAGATCATGACCGCCATGATACACGCGACGACCGACAATATTCGGGGCACCGTGATAGAAACCTTCCGCCATTTCCGGTGTGATCACAATCACGTTATGCCGTCCGGCAACCTTGTCGTAGACCGGTTCTCCGTCGACCGTCCGGATACGGAAAAGGCGGAAATATTCCGGTGTGACATTGCGCATTTGGAACGACTCCATATGGGCCGCATAGATCGTGTCGCCATCCACCGGCTTGACTTCCCTCCAGGAATTGCCGTTCGAATAGGGACAAGAATAGAAAGTGACACAAACATCCTCCACTTCCGGGTTCTGACGGATCTGAGTCATCAACCGCGTCAAATCTTCCGGATCGGACGAATGATAGAGAGAATCAGGCATGTAGCCCGGCGCCTTTGCATCCAAATCGCTTAACTTAAAACGCCATACGTTTCCGATATCGAAGCCTAAAGGAGCATGATATGTCCGGTAATCCACCCAGAACGTATCTATCATCATCCAGAGCACTGCAGCCACCACCGCCAACTCTGCAAATATCCAGCCGTTGCTGCGGCGCTGGTTCCACATTATCTTTAAAATATGTCTGATCATTGTATTGGATTTATTTATTGTTCAATGCTTCCACAATTTGTTCACGGGAGATCCGGATTGCCGGAAGGCCGGCGCTCAGCAGATTCAACAGCAGAGTGAAGAAAAGGGCGGCAGCAAACAGGACAGGCTTGAAAAGCATCTCGAAAGTAACCACTGTATCCTTTGTCAAAAGGAACGACTTGCCGAGTTGGAGCAAGATAACAGACAGGACGATTCCGATCAAGCCCCCGATCAGAGTGATAATCAGATTCTCGCATAAGACCTGCGTCAACAGACGTCCTTTCGTTGCCCCGAACGCTTTACGAAGCCCCACCTCGGAGCGGCGTTTTTGAACGGACGATTGGACGACACCTGTCAGGTTCAATGTCGGCACCAACAACAGGAACAACAACAAAGGAGCCGTTTGCGTCAGATATTCTTTCCATCCCCTCCGGATACCTCCGTCCATATCATTCGATCCCAACGCTACGTCCAAGCGGGAAAACACGAAGTTCATTCCTAAGACAAACTCACGGCCGGCAGCATTATAACGGCTGACCGCTTGTTTGATTTCCGCACGGATCGCCTCGAAATCACTTGCCGAATAAGCTAGGATAACCCCTTGGAAACTACCGCAGACACCACCGCACGACCTACCGTTCACATAATTCGTATTGCTGGTATAGGGAACCCAAACATCCGCATAAGCACTGTTGGCTGCCCGCGTCGGAGCTTCCACCACTCCCGTAACGGCATACGGCACATAGCCCATCAACACCTCTTTTCCGATCGGGTCTTCCGATCCGAAAAGCTTGCGGGCCAACGTATTCGTAATGACCACACGAGGCAAGCCGGAAATGAAATCCGCCTCCGTAAACGGTTTGCCGGAAATGAAGCGGAAATCAAAGACCTTCCAGAAACCGGGATCGGTATACTTTATCACATACTCCTCGAACAGCTGGCGGTCCGACAGCGAGACGATCACCTTGCCACTCGCTATCGCCGTCACCGCTTCGGGGGTTTGAAGCGGATAAAGACATTCCTTCACGACACCATCGGACATGGCGGTCGAATTCCGGGTTTCACTATCCCGTGAATCTGCCCGTATCCCCATGATATAAAGCATCCTGTCCCGGTTCGACTCCGGTCGAAAACCGACCAGCTTGATTTGGAACTGGAGAATCACCACCAGTATCATCGCAATCGAAAGTGCCGTTCCAAGAATCGAGATCACACTGGTAAGGCGATTCTCCTTCAACATCTGGATAGCTTGTTTAAAATACTGTCTGAACATGAGAAAAGATATTTACGATTTATAATTTATGATTTCTTGCTTATGGCCAATGATGAACATCCCATAAATCTTTTCATTCATAATGCAAAGCCTCCGCCGGATTCATCTTTGCAATCCTGCGTGCCGGGAACCAGATACCGAGCCAGATCATACCGGCCAGCAACAGGCAACTGCTTCCGAAAGTGACAAGAAAACGCCACCAGGTGTAAGCCAATCGGTCTGTGTCCGGCAAATCGAAATAAAGCATATTGAATATAAACACCAAAACCACCGGAATCGTAAAGATCAGCAAGAAAAGACCTTCTACGTTCAAAAAACATTTCAATGTGCCACGGGAAGCACCAAGAGCCGAACGAAGTCCCATTTCACCGCGGCGATACTGCGTACGGAGCCAAAATGTGCCGACAATACCGAAAAAGACATTCACCAGCATAAAACCGACAAGAGCTATTTTCTTCTTCAGATTGTCTATACTGCTTTTCAGTATAACCGGACGTTGTTCCTCCAACGGGATGACACTCGATACATACAGGTTATTCACTGACAGCCGTTCACCCATTTTCTCCAGGAAACTATCCATATCTTCCATACGAAACCCGTTTCTCATGCGGACCAGACAGTCCATATTTTGAGGCTTTGCATCGGAAGCTGATTTGGCAATATCTTCGTCAGTCCTCATCAAATAATAGAAGCAAGGTTCGCTTTTCACATATTCGTTCTGACGGATGGGAGAGGTAACGGCAGCAACCGTTTCGGAAGTCGTACTCTTGGAACCCCATTTCACCTGCTTACCTTTGCCGGACTGCCCTTGGAAGAAATCAGTCTCCATATCCCCCGATATGACAATATCGCCTGTACTTTCCTCCACGATCGGACGTATCGGACGGCCCTCCCTGTCACTAATCCGCAAGACATCGAAATAAGAAACAGTCACATTAAACATCTGGTAATAATTGGCCTTTACGCTTGTATCAGCATCCGCCCGTACCAACTGGGACCAACTGTTCGACCAGGTATACGGACAAGAATTCATCGCCAAACATATTTCATCCACCTGCGAAGCCCGACGGATGTTGTCAACCAAACGGACCAGATCTTCTCCATCGGTAGTCGTAAGCAACGAATCCGGGACATATCCCGGTATTTCAGGGCTCATCTTGCCGATATTCACCTTATAAACATTCGTTATATCGAAACCCAACGGCTTGTAATAGGTATACAGATTCACTAACAAAGAATCCATCATAATACATAACACGGCAAAAACCAATAATAGTTCCACAAATATCCAACCGTTATTCCGCCGTTGATGCCAGATTATTTTCAATATGTGCTTGATCATCGTCTTCTTAATTTATAAGTTAAACTATTCTCCGTCTTTCAGGGATATGACAATTTTCTGACGGGCAATGCGCATCGCCGGTATGCCTGCCGAAAGCAGATTCAGCAGTAAGCTGAAAAACAAAGCCAATAAAAACACAGCCGGCTGGAAAATCATATCCCCGCTTAAAGCCGTATCACGGCTTTGTAGCAAAAAATCTTTGCAAACAGGCAAAAGCAACAGGGAAAGGAGCAGACCAACCAGACCGCCGATCAACGTAATCACACTGTTCTCGTACAATATCTGGCGAACCAACACGCCGTAAGTCGCTCCAAATGCTTTACGCACTCCCATCTCCGCACGTCGTTTTTGCACGGCAGACTGTGTTACACCCAACAGGTTCAAAGCAGGCACAAGCAGCAGAAACAACAAAAGGCTACCAGTTTCCAAAAGATAATCTTTCACATCCACCTTACGTTGCCCGATCGAACCGATCGCTATGTCAAAACGTGTAATAGGATTCTCGAAGAAATTAATCTTCGCATCCTGCTTCATCCCGTTATAACGTTCTATCTGCTTCAACAATTCATGCCGGATCGCTTCGAAATCACGGCTGTCCTTTGCCAACAGGCAGATAGAAAACCAGCCGGCCATATTTTCGGAACTGGTATTCGTCATCAGGATACGGTCGGTCGTATAGGGGACCCACACGTCACCGAAAGCCGTATCGGCGGCACGGCTGACGTCTTTCACCACACCGCAAACCGTATAGGTTGTCAAATCGATTATCACAGTTTTTCCTACAACGTCTGTCGTTCCGTATAATTTCCGGGCCACACTCTCGGACACGACTGCTTGTGTAATCCCCGAATCAAAATCCGCTTGCGTAAATGGTTTACCGGTCAGAAAACGGAAAGAAAAGACTTTCCAGAAACCGGTGTCCGTATATTTGATCTGATATCCTTTATACATCCGTTTCCCTGGTATGGATAAAGGCTTCAACTGCATGGCATAACCAGAAACCGCTTCCGGTATCTCCAATGAATAGAAACATTCCTTCACTGCTTCAGGAGACATGTTTCCCCGGTTCCATCCATTACTGGTCTTCACTTCCGTCCCACTATCCACATACATCATCCGGTCGCGGTTGTTCTCCGGATAAAAATTGGCGAACTGTATCTGGAACACCAGGACTACCACCATAATCATAGCAATGGAGATGGCTGTACCCGCTATGGAAATGACACTGACAAGACGATTCTCCTTCAGCATCTGAATGGATTGCTTGATATATTGCTTGATCATAAAACTTACTATTACACGTTAATCTTCTATTTTCAATTTGTTCTTGTCTTTATAAGCGTTCATGTCCGAGACAATGACCTGCTCACCTTCCTGCAGGCCACTAACCACTTCTACATATTCGAAATTACTGTCTCCCAACTGCACTTTGCGTTTCAACAACTGGTTTCCGTTTACGACAAAGAGTTCGTATTCTCCTTTTCCCACATAATAAGAAGAGTTGGCAATGCGGAGCACATCGTCTTTCACAGCATTCATCACATAGACATCGGTCTTTAAACCGGAACGAAGACGCTTATGATTGTCTTCCTCCAATTGGACCGTGAAAGAGATCACGCCGTTCTTCGACAAAGGAGTAACATCGCTGACCGTCCCGTCCAGTTTTTCACTGCCGATCTTGATAACCGCCTTACTGCCGGCAGCAATACGGTCTCCGTAGGTATCGGCAATCTCACCTTCGATCTTGAAATGAGACAAGTCGGAAACGATTGCCACCTTCGCTCCCTGGCCTATCTGCGAGCCGATCTCGTTGTTCACATAGGTCAGGATCGCCTTACGAGGTGAACGGATTTGGGCATCTTCCAACGTACGCCGAGTTTCGGCAAGGCTTTTACGGAAGATATTCAGTTCCAGCTCTTTTACTTTCAGATCCGCTTCGGCCAGCGCCTGTTCGTTCTTATATTTCTGCTCGTCTTCCTTCAGTTTGAGGATACTCACATTATAATCGAGTTCCACCTGGCGGACTTTATCGGTCGTACCGGCTCCCAAGCTGTCTAAATAGCGTTCGTTACGGAGTTCGACCGCTTTACGATCCAGCTCCATGCGGGAGACTTTCAGGTTCATTTCCATTTCCGAAAGTTTGTTGTGGTTCGTCACGCGTTGCTGTTCCAGTTGCAGGCTCTTCATCTGTTCCTCGTCCAACTGCTTGTTATATTCCGTCTCGGCGCTCTGCAAATCCAGTTTCAGGATAGGCGTGCCGACATCGACCGAATCCCCGCCTCGCTTATACACCTCCACAATACGAGAGTTGATCGGTGAATTGATGATTTCCTCAAACGCGGGGATCACTTTGCCAGACGCACTGACCGAAACTTCTATCACTCCCTTATCGACTGTCGAAATATTGAGGTCTTTCCGTTTAAGGCTGGTCTGAAGCATGGAGATCACGACTACGATCAGGACGATAAAACCGCCGACAGCTGTCCCTATCCTGATAAACTGTTTACGTTGCTCCTTTCTCTGTACTTCTTTTGAAATCTCTCTGTCCATATTTAATATTGCTTTAATTCTTCTTTTCCCGGCATTTCTACCTTGACGGCTTTCACAGGACAAACTCCGTGCCAAAAACATAAATCATTGATTATATGGGAATACACTTCAAAACAAGTGTTCAATATCGGACAGTGTGTTCGGTTTTGAGAAAACTTTTCCATCCCGGTTGTTGTTTATTCGTAACAAATTAAAACGATAAATTATGAACACTAAAATTTCAGTCTTTACGATCTTCGTGGGGTTCGCCCTGCTCTTTGCCGGCTGTAGCAAAGACGACGAAAACATACCGGGCGGCATCGAACCTCCTAAAACCATCCTGGACGCTTTCAATGCCAAATATCCGGATGCCCGCGACACAGAATGGACAGTCAATGACGATTATTATGTAATTGACTTTGAAAACAACTCGCTCGATAACACCGCCTGGTTCGACCATCTCGGAGTATGGGCCATGATTAAGACGGACTTGCCGCTTAACCAGTTGCCTACGGCTATCTCGAACGATATCAAACAAGGCAAATATGCCGGTTGGAAGATCGAGGAAGCCGATACCATCGGCAGAGCCGGAATGGGAACCGTATATAAAGTAGAAGTAGAAAAGGCAGAACAGGAGACCGACCTGTATTACACTTTATACGGCGACCTGATCAAAGCGGTCGATAATGCTAAAGATGATGTTGACCGACCTATCTCCGTCCCCGAAAAAGTGGCCGACCTGATGGAACTGACCTTCCAGGGAGCTGAGTTGCTGGATATAGAAAACACGACTTTCGGTGTACAGTTGGCAATCCTCGACGGGAAGACTTTAAAGATTGTCGAATTAACCCAGATATATACATGGAAAAGTACGACCTGGAAAGTTTCAGAGCAGGAAGTCCCGACAGTTATCATGGATGCATTCAAGGCTTCCGAATACGGAAATGACCAAGTGGAATCCATTTACATGTTTACCGATGCCAACGGTGCATTCCACAAATTCAATGTCATCCACAACGGGCAGGCCGTAACGGTCGAGTTCGATGTGTTTGGAAATATCGTTACCAACAAATAAAAAACAGATAGGCATCGGATTCATAACGGATACCTGCCCGTTTCCAATCCGATGCCTATTCGCTTTTATCGGGATGATCACGAAATTCGACTTATTCGCTGATCAGTTCTATTTTTGCACTTTTCACACCCGAAGCAGAGGCTTCGAAGACAATGACACCCGGTGTTTCTTCTGTCTGTACGACTGCCGTCAGCTGTCCTTTGAAAAGGGACATCTGCGGAGCTTGGAAAGATTCGAGTGACGAAGGATCACCGTTAGCGGCCGCACGATAAGAACCGGAACCGCGGACGTTGAACTTCACCTTGTGGGTGGCGTCGGGACAAAGGTTACCGTTCTTGTCGACAACACGGACATTGATAAAAGAGAGATCCTTGCCATCGGCTTTCAGGCGGTCGCGGTCAGCAGTCAGTTCGATATGATGAGGCTTGCCGGCTGTATGAACTTCCTCTTCGGCAACAGCATTGCCATCCTTGTCATAAGCAACCACTTTCAAGGTTCCCGGCTCGTATTTCGTATCCATCCACATCAGGCGGTAACGTTTCTGGCGCTCGAAGCTCTTTTGGGCGGCCTCCGTATAGCTGCTGTCCAATTCAACACTCAGATCTTTCGTACGTTTTCCTTGACTCTTACCGTTGATAAACAGCTCGGCAGAAGGGTAATTCGTGTACACAAATACAGGCGTCACCTCCCCTTCACGTCCCGGCCAGGTCCAATGAGGCAGGATATGCAACGTACGTGCCGTTTTGTTCCAATGGCTACGATACAGATAGAAACGATCCTTCGGAATACCCGCAAGGTCAATGATGCCGAACAGGGAACTATGACTTGGCCAATCCGTATAATAAGGAGTCGGTTCACCCAAATAGTCGAAGCCAGTCCACACAAACTCACCGATACAATACGGTAAATCTTCATGCTGGATAAAGTCGTCTTCCGGAAGATTGGACCAGCCGCAATGTTCCACGTCGTAAGAGGAAGCTTGGTGGTCATCGTATTTCGCCATCGCCTTGCGTTCGACCGGGAATTTATAAACGCCGCGGGAACTTACTGTCGAGGCTGTTTCGCTGCCTAAAACGATCCGCTGCGGCAACTTCTTATAGTTTATCTTGTACTTGAAAGGACGATAGTTGAAACCGGCCACATCCATCACGGCTGCAAAATTATTGTTGACCACGGCATCAGGAGCATCCATTCCCTGAGTTACCGGACGTGTCGGATCTTCACGATGGCAGATATCCTGCAACCATTTGGCAATCTTGCAATCCCCTTCGTTCCACTGGTTGGGCACTTCGTTACCGATACACCACATGACAACGCTCGGGTTGTTGCGAAAATTATGAAGCAGGTTCACAAGGTCTTTCTCCGCCCATTCATCGAAGAGCAGATTATAACCGTTCTTGCATTTAGCCACATTCCATTCGTCAAAACTCTCCGCCATGATCATCATACCCATTTCGTCACAAGCCCTTATCAATTCAGGAGCAGGCATATTGTGGGAAGTACGGATCGCATTACACCCCATGTCTTTCAGGATCCGTATCTGGCGACGGATAGCAGCATCGTTGACGGCCGCCCCCAACGGACCGAGATCGTGGTGATTGCAAACGCCCTTAAAGACAGTACGCTTACCATTTAGGAAGAAACCCTTATCCGGGATTATCTCAATCGAGCGGATACCGAAAGGAGTTGTATAAATATCCTTCAGCTTGTCGCCTTCATACAGACGGGTTTCCGCAGAATACAATGCAGGCATTTCAGGAGACCATAAAGACGGGGCTTGGATGACAAACTCCTGCTCTGCCTGATTGTTGTTATATTTCATCTGCGCAAGAGAAGTGCGGACAGCCGTCAGCTTCTGCTTGTTCGGATTCCACACGCTGGTTTCCACGCTATATTTGGCGGGATCGGCGCCTTCGGGAAGCACCACTTTGGTGCGCACGTTCACTTTAGCAAACTTCTCATTTACCGAAGGAGTCGTGATATAGGTACCCCAAACCGGAATATAGGCGTCTTCGGTAATGATCAGATGAACATTCCGGTAAAGTCCGGCACCTGGATACCAGCGGGAAGATTCCGGCAGGTTTTCCAAACGTACAGCCAACGTGTTCTTCTCGCCCGGCTTCAGATATTTCGTGATATCGAAGTGGAAGGAGTTGTAACCATACGGCCAATAACCGACCTTTTGTCCATTGATATAGACATTGGCATGGCTCATCGCCCCGTCAAACAGGATCGTTGCCCGCTTGCCTGCCTGAAACTGCGGAACGTCGAACTCGGTGCGATACCAACCCACACCGACAAACGGCAACCCGCCGGTACGTCCTGCATGCTCCATCGCTTCCTTCTGGCCGTCCTGCGAGATAGCGACCTCCTGTTTGTCGTTCAGGGAACTGAAAGGGCCGTAGATCGCCCAATCATGGGGGACAGTCACGGACTGCCACTTACTGTCATCGAAAGCTGGCTTTATAAACTCATTGTTGTCTTCGCGGGTGAACTTCCAGTTTTTTTCCAACAGAAGCTCACTCCGTCCTTGTGCCGACAATGCCGACACGCACCCAAACAAGCCTACCAAAGCTGCAAAATAGATTCTTTTCATTCGTATTAATTGTTTTTTGTAGTACTTAGCGCAACAAAAATAATTAAATTTGCAACCTTTACAAACTAAATCTGCATTTTACAAGACATGTTGTTACAATTACTATTCGTTTTAATTGCAATTATCATCGGAGCCCGTCTCGGCGGTATCGGTTTAGGAGTATTAGGTGGCTTAGGACTGGCCATCCTCACTTTCGTATTCGGCTTGGAACCGACTTCCCCTCCCATCGATGTAATGCTGATGATCGTTGCCGTCATCGCCGCTGCCAGTTGCATGCAGGCAGCCGGCGGACTGGACCTGATGGTGAAGTGGGCGGAAAAATTGCTGCGCAAGAATCCCTCCAAGATTACGCTCCTAAGCCCGTTGGTTACTTATATCTTCACATTTATTGCGGGAACGGGACATGTGGCTTATTCGGTCCTTCCCGTGATAGCGGAAGTGGCAACGGAAACAAAGATACGTCCCGAACGGCCGTTGGGGATTGCTGTGATCGCGTCTCAGCAGGCAATTACGGCCAGCCCGATCTCGGCGGCAACCGTAGCATTGCTCAGTATGTTGTCGGGACATAATATATCATTGATGGACATTCTGATGATCTCCGTTCCCTGCACGTTGATCGGTGTCCTGGTAGGAGCATTCTGCTCGCTACATGTCGGAAAGGAACTGGCGGAAGACCCCGAATACCTGCGCCGTGTCGCAAACGAGGAATTCACAAGTGACAAATATAGGGCGAAAGGAGTCGAAAACCATCATGCAGCCCTCCTGTCGGTGATTATATTCATAGCAGCGACAATCGGTATCGTCTTGTTCGGCTCGATGACAGAACTGCGCCCTTGGTTCAGCCTGCCCGATGGCAGTCTCCGACAAATGCAGATGGCGCATATCATCGAGATTCTGATGCTCTCGGCTGCCGCCCTTATCCTGCTCGTCACCCGGACAGACGGGATAAAAGCCGTACAAGGTTCCGTCTTCTCCGCCGGTATGCAAGCAGTCGTCGCGATTTTCGGTATCGCCTGGATGGGTGATACCTTTATCGGTGGGA
Source organism: Parabacteroides sp. MSK.9.14 (assembly GCF_019041495.1). Lineage (NCBI taxonomy): Bacteria > Pseudomonadati > Bacteroidota > Bacteroidia > Bacteroidales > Tannerellaceae > Parabacteroides > Parabacteroides sp. MSK.9.14. Next base: position 51,627 of record NZ_JAHPXO010000015.1, on the reverse strand, counting down.
ACATGGCGGAACTGAAAGGCTCGATCGAACATATCGTAACAGAAATGCCATGGCTTTTCGGTCTGGCCCTGTTCGTGATGTCCATACTTTTGTTCAGCCAGGCAGCAACCATCCGTGCCATGTTGCCGTTAGGAATCGCCCTCGGAATCTCTCCTTATATGCTAATCGCCCTTTTCCCGGCAGTCAATGGCTACTTCTTCATTCCCAACTATCCGACCGTGGTCGCCGCCATCAACTTCGACCGTACTGGAACGACGCATATCGGCAAATATGTCCTAAACCATTCGTTCATGATGCCGGGACTGGTCGCTACCGGAGTGTCGGTGGCGTTGGGACTGTTGATGATCCAGTTGTTTTAATGTAGAGATCTTTTGTCACTTCCAAGCGATATCAAACATCAAAGGTTATGACAAAAGTACTTCCCTTGCCGACTTCGCTGTCCACACGAATCGTGCCGCCGTGGGCTTCGACAAAGTCTTTACTGATGGCAAGACCGAGGCCGCTTCCCTGTACTTTCGTGCCGGGAACGCGGAAATAACGGTCAAAGATACTCTGATGGTAACGCGGGTCAATTCCTTTCCCAAAGTCCTGCACGAATATTTCCACTTTCTTGTCCACCTGATGCGCACCGATAACGATACGGCCATTCTCCGGCGTGTAGTGGATGGCGTTGGAAAGGAGGTTCGTGAGTACCCAGGCGATCTTCTCACTGTCTACAAAGAGCTTGGATATTTTTTCAGGATACTCCACTTCGATATGGCAATTGAAGCGCTCCGCCTGCACACGGTTCGCCTTGATCGCATAATCGATCAGTTCAATCGGCTTCGTGATCTTCGGATTCAGTTGCAACTTGCCTGCCTCCACCTGTGTCATTTTCAACAATTCACCGGTAATTTCGAGCAGGCGGTCGCTGCTTTCTCGAATACTTCCGGCAAGCGCGATCTGCTCATCGTTCATATCTCCTATACGTTTATCCTCCAACAATTTGAGACTCATAAGAATAGCAGAGATCGGGGTTTTCAATTCATGGGAGATAGTAGAGATAAAAGTCGTCTTGGCAGAGTCTAACTCTTTGAACTCGGTAATATTTTTCAGGAGGATCACATCGCCCGCATACTCTGTCTCACGTCCATCACCATCCATCACATGGATCGGGATATATTTGGCCTGAAAATAGCTTTCCTTATCATCTGCATAGATCTTTAAAGGCTCCTTTTTCTTGTCGTGCTGTATCAGTTCGCGTACCAGCCGGCGCAGCAAGTCGTTTTTCAACGCCAGTTCGGTAGCAGACTTTCCCATCACGTTCTCACGTTTCAGATTCAGGATGGTGAGCGCCTCATCATTAGCAAAAAGAATGGAACGGTCCCGATCGAGCCCGATTATCGGTTCAGTGATGCTGTTGACAATCGCTTCAATATATTTTTTGGCCTGGATAATGTCAGCCAACGTGCTCTTCCTGTATTCCGTCAAGCGTTCCGCCATCCGGTTGAACGAGGAGGCAACTTCGGCAAACTCCTGGTTATCGCCCAAGTCGAGTCTCTTTTCGTAATTGTGGTTGGCAATCTCCAAGATCCCGTCGGTCAGTTTACGGATCGGCGACGTAATGGAACGGGGCAAGCGGATCAGGAAAGCAAAAGCAATCAGGACACAAGCCACCGCGATAATGCAAATCCATAACAATGCTTGGTCCGCCGTACGCTCGGCTACCTTGCTTTTCCGGTAGATCGTCGCCATATTCAGACTCATGATATCGTTGAGTGCCATCCTGACACGCTGTATAGTCGTATCGTTCAGGTCCCGGTGCATCGCCTCGTATTGTGCGACCAGATGCGCCGTCGCCACATTCTCGTCGATCTCCGTGATATTCTTCTGCTGCAAATCCAAGTTCTTTTCAAACTCCGCACGTGCCTGCGGATCGTTCTTGATCCGTTCGAGAGCATCCAGCATCCGGCGAGAATAAAGAAGCGAATTATAATTATCCGCCAAGATATTCTGCGTGTCGGAAGACATATCCGTAATATTCTGCACAGCCAGCCCGCCCAGCAGAACGATCATCGTAAACAAAAGGCCGATCCCGAAGGTCAGTTTCGTTTTTATTTTCAGTCTTAAGAACTTATCCATACGCTTATGCTATTATTATCAGGTCAATATTCAACTGCAACAAACTGTCCAGCAACATCCTGTATCAGAAAACCGACAGCACCCGGTACGACTCGTCTACACCGGCAGTCATACCGATGCAGACTTTGAATATGCATCTTCCAACCGGGGATTCCAAAATGCATTCGACACTCTCAACACACCAGCGCCTTTTCGCCCTACCGCCAATTCTATTTCACAATCAAAGGCCATATTCTTCGATCTTCCTGTAGAGGGTCGTCAAGCCGATACCTAACAGGCGGGAGGTTTCCGTCTTGTTGCCGTTGGTATACTTCAATACCTTTTGAATATGCATCTTCTCTACGCCGTCAAGGTCGAAGCCGGAATAGCTGCTGTCGGTATTATCTTGAGGGTTCTGTATTGTGAGCGGCAAGGTGTCTGCAGTCAAGGTGTCTCCATCGGAGATAATGAGGCTGCGCTCCACGACATTGCGCAGTTCACGGACATTCCCTTTCCAAGGATACCGTTTCAAGATACGGACATAGTCCGGCGAGATCGTGCGGATGGTCTTTCCTATCTTGGAAGACAGTGCGGAAACAAACGCCTCGACATGCAGAGGAATGTCGTCCACCCGTTCGCGGAGCGGCGGCAGGTGAATATGGAAAACAGAAAGCCTGTAAAACAAGTCCTCACGAAAATGACCGTCGGCAATTTCTTTTGCTAAGTCACGGTTGGTGGCGGCTATCACACGCACATTCACTTTGACAGGTTTCGTGTCTCCAATCTTGAGGAATTCACCGGTTTCGAGAATACGGAGCAACTTGGCCTGAAGATCGAACGCCATCTCACCGATCTCGTCGAGAAAGATCGTGCCGTTGTCCGCTTCCTCAAACAGTCCTTTCGTCTCTTTGAGTGCACCGGTGAAAGCTCCCGCCTTATGCCCGAACATCTCGCTTTCCAACAGGTCGCGACTGAAAGAGGAGCAGTTGATAGCGACAAAGGCTTTATCACTGCGGGAACTGTGCTGGTGGATGGACTGTGCAAACACTTCTTTGCCAGTCCCGGTCTCTCCGGTGAGCAAGACGGGAACATCCGTGGCGGCAACCTTGCGTGCCAAAGAAACAGCCTCCTCTATAGCAGGCGAACGGCCGATGACAGTGGCAAACGAATACTGTTTGCCTACAGCCTTCTGCTGGCTGTAGGCAACGGTAGCCTTTTCCATCGCCTTTGCAATCAAGGGAAGGATTTTATTGTTGTCGTCACCTTTGGTGATATAGTCAAACGCACCGTTCTTGATAGCTTGTACTCCGTCGGGGATATTACCGTGGGCCGTAAGCAAGATCACTTCCGAAAGGGGACGCAGGCGTTTCAGTTCAGAGACAAGCTCCACACCGCTCCCGTCTGGCAGGCAAACATCACAGAGCACCACTTCGGGATCGTTCTGTTCGAGCTGCTTGATACCTACTTTGCAGTTGGTTGCTTGGAACACTTCATAACCTTCCAGCCCGATAATACGGGACAGGAGGCTTAAAATTTGCTTCTCATCATCGATAATCAATACTTTTCCCATCTTCTTATTCTGCTATGAGGAAGCAAATATAGCATATTATTCAGAGGTGTCCATTATTTCCCCTACTTTCATACTACCTTAATTATAGTTTAATTATTTGCAAATATTCTAAACCCAGTACTAGTTATGTGTAATAAATATTACATTCGCTAAAATTGTCTACAAAATGAAAAAAGTTCTATTAGTTGCAGTCTCCGTACTGCTTGTCTGCACTTCTTGTGTAACGAAAAAAAAGTATCTGCTAGCCGAAAACGGACGCCTGGAAGCCATTGCCCGGGGAGACGACCTGCAGAATCAGCTTGTAAACTGCCGTGACAACAACGACGGCCTCACTTCACGTCTTGCTTCACTTGAACGGGATACCACCCGCATGGGCAAGAACATCCGCAACTATCAAAGCATGCTCAACACCAACATGACGGAGCAGGAAAAATTGAATTCACTCCTGAGCCAGAAGATGAACGAACTGGATGAACGCGAACGGACGATCAACGAACTACAGGATATGATCAATGCACAGACTGAACGGGTACAGAACTTGCTCAACAGTGTAAAGGATGCCCTCCTGGGTTTCAGTAGCGACGAACTGACCGTCCGCGAAAAAGACGGAAAAGTCTACGTTGCCATGTCAGACAAACTTCTTTTCGAATCGGGAAGCGCCCGTGTCGACAAGCGTGGCAAGGAGGCTTTGGCCAAACTCGCCGAAGTCCTTAACAAACAATCCGACATCGACGTTTATATCGAAGGGCACACCGATAGCAAGCCGATCAACACCGCCCAGTTTAAAGACAACTGGGATCTCAGTGTCATCCGCGCCACTTCGGTCGTCCGCATCCTGACAAAGGACTACGGTGTCAAACCTTTGCAGATACAACCTTGCGGCCGCGGCGAATTCATGCCTGTTGCCGACAATGAGACAGCCGACGGCCGTGCTAAAAACCGCCGTACCGAAATCATCATGGCTCCGAAGCTGGATAAGTTATATCAAATGTTGAACCAATAGCACTCATAGGAAGGCAGCTACCGCGATTTGTCCGTTACCTTTGTTTCTTTCAAAAGTAACGGACAAATTTAACAAAAAGCAAGCAAGTTTTCTCGTGAAAACCCTTATTCCAGCAGGATTCCGACCCCCATCTGCACGGTATCGAGACCCAGGTATCAGAGGAACCGAGATCCGGGTCTCAAAAAGAATAGATAGGTAGTTACTTAAAAATAAGCTATATGCTTTGATAAAAAATGTGCTTGTCTTTATGATAATATGATAGTGGAAAAACAACCATCATGCCTCCTATCATTTTTTGTACACCTTAATATTCAATCGGCAGAAGGCAAAGTATGATAGTATGACAGTATAAATAGAGATTTTTTTTATGTTATTTCTTCTTGCACCGCAAAGCAAAATACAGGATATACAGGAAAGACAACAACGGAATCACAAACCCAATCGCCATGTTATCGGCCCCGATATATCCCATCAGCATTGGGGCAAAGGCTCCGCCTGCTACTCCCATAACGATATAGGATGATGCTTTCTTTGTAGAAGAACCCATACCTTCCAGGCCGAGTGCAAAGATTGTCGGGAACATAATGGACATGAAGAAAAAAGAAAGATAGAGCGCATACAAAGAAACCGTACCGACAGACACGACGACCAACGCCATACAGACAGCATCCGCCAAAGCGAACCATGTCAGGAGACGGGCCGGAGACATCCACTTCATCGTAAAACTGCCGGACAGACGGCCGATCATAAACAAAGCCATTCCTCCGAAAGCCAAGATACGCGAAGCCTCAATATTCGTCATCGAAGTATCGACTTCCGTCACATAATTAATGAAGAAACTGAAAATTCCCGTCTGGGCAGCACAATAGCAAAACTGTGCAATAATAGCCCGGACAAACTGCGGATGTCTCCACATGGAGGCAGTACCGGATGCGGGTACATATTCTTTTTCTTCCGCATCCGTATCTTCTTCCACCTGTACTTCGGGTAGCTTGGTAAAGATGAAAAGAATGGCTACCAGTAAAACAACCGAGCCAACCAGGATATATGGTTTCGTCAGCGTAAACGGATCGCTCTCCTCGCCACCGAATATCAGCATGCCACCGACCAGCGGGCCTAATATCCAACCTAACCCGTTAAACGATTGAGACAAATTCAGGCGTTGCGCCCCCGATTCCTCCGGCCCTAAAATCGTGGAATAAGGGTTGGCTGCCGTTTCCAGAATACAAAGCCCACAGGCAATCACAAAAAGGGCGATCAGGAATGGAGATGCCGAATGCAAATAAGCCGCCGGAATAAAAGCGAACGCACCAACAGCAAACAGGCATAACCCTAAAATAATCCCTTTCTTATACCCGAACCGCTTCATGAACATACCGGCAGGGAGCGCCATCAGGAAATAAGCGATATAAGTGGAGAACTGCACAAGGCCGCTCTCCGCCTTCGTCATCGTAAAGACACCTTGAAAATGCTTATTCAATACGTCCAACAGACCATGAGCAAAACCCCACAACAAGAACAGGCTGGTGATCAATATAAACGGGACAAGATAAGACTTCCCTCCGGGAGCGGAAAACAAAGTTTTCTGATTATTCTTTTTCATGCTTGCTATTTATTACGAGTCGGCAAAGATACTCTTTTTTTCAGATAATACCCTCCTCCCATATAAGAGACCGTATAAGCCGAATCCGGCGAACTGCGGTAGACAGAAATCTCGCCGAACACATACAGAGCCGAATCCAGATCCAGCCGGAGAATATCCGGATATAAATCATCCGGGATCGAATCGGACGGAGCCAACCCAACCTTCTCCATCTGGCGGAAAAGCAAAGAATCTCTTTCTGCTTCAAAAAGAATTAGTGAGTTTTTATCGCATAAATAGAAGGTGTCCATCTGTATCATGCTGTTTATCGGGCCTTCGTCATAGCGGCCGACAGCCTGGAGCGTTTCATATCCCGTAATATCCAAAGGTGAATAATCGGTAATGGTTACATATTCATAATAATTGCCCGGATTTGCCGGAATCGGATAATTGTCGCGCTTTTCCTGCGAGATCCGTTCTATGTCCCTCGCTGTTATGCACGGTATATACGTGACAAAGGACAACAAAACGACGGCAAGCACAACCGCATACAAATAATGTGCGGTCCGTCGGAAAAAGAACAGCAGGACAGTCCCCGTCAGGATAGCGCCTACCACCACCAGATACACCCGCGCTTCCGTATATCCGTACTGGTTGATCCGGTAGAAAGTTCCCACCCAATACATGACCAACGCCGGAAGTACAGCCCAACCGGAATAGCGGTAAAACCAATCATAATATCTTCTCTCCAGGAACGGCTGGCAACTTTTCAGAATGAATGTAGCCGAAATAAAACTAACGACAATATAAGCAACCGCACCTTTGGGCAAGGACCACAAAACGGCCACTTTGACAAAATAGAGATACAAGATAACCGCATATATCAGCAAGGCCGGCGAAAGGACGTAATTCAGCAATACATCGAACAGTTTGTTCACGCCTTCCTCCTCCTCTTTCTCCCGGTTAAACAAAAGGAACAACAACGGCAATATCCCTGCAAATGCGATACTGGACGAATAGGCCATAAACCGCCGTTCCCCATATTGCCATATCTCAAAAATATACTGGATCGAATAATAGATGGAGATAGAAAGCAGCCAGGCAATCCCGGCCAGCAATCCGGCAGAAAGCATCGCCCGAAGGTAACAAAGCCCTTTCCTGACAAACCTATCGTTATCCCGTCTCCAGTCGCACACCAGATATAGCAGTTGCACTACTACGAGCGTCACCCAATAGAAAACAGACCAGAAATCTTTCTCCTTCCAGAAAAACGGAATAAAGAACAACACAGACAGATAATAGGCAAAACGCCAGCGCGATCCTTCCGTCATCGAATTCAATGTACAGGTAATCAGGAATAAGACCGGGAAGTAATAAACGACAACAGCCAGTCTTGCCCAAGATGTCTCATACAGCGCGCAACCGAAACAGCAAAATAAAACAGACAGAACTACTTCGGCCGGATTGTGCCGCACTGCTATCTGTAAACGTTTGAGAAGAGCCTCTATTTTCTTTTTCATACCTTCAATATTTATAATTAGGCCATAAAGATAAGCGTTATTGCTTTTCTGCCACTATTTACATGCCAAAATGGTTCCTTTTCTGCCAAATTTTCCTACAGACACTCTCCATTAACAATCCCATTTTCAAACACATATATCCATACGAGTAAGCCTGTTTACCTAAAATCATGGCCTCCGGAAAGGATTTTCAACTTCGTTTATCATCCTTTATTCATATTAACGCCGGACATATTGTTTTGGCATGTCTTTTGAAGTTGGTATAGTGCTTTCGGGTTAGAAGAGACGAGAGCGAAAAAGAATATAAATGTTTAACTAAATAATTGGAGGACTGTATTATGACACCGATGAGAAGAAGTCAAAATTGGTTACCGTATGTATTCAATGATTTATTTGACAACGACTGGATGATTAAAGCGAACTCTACAGCTCCCGCCATCAACGTGATTGAATCGGAAAAGGACTATCGGGTAGAAGTTGCTGCTCCTGGTATGACAAAAGACGATTTCAACATCCGCATCGACGAGAACGACAATCTGGTCGTATCGATGGAGAAAAAAGAAGAAAAGAATGAAGACAAAAAAGAAGGACGCTATCTGAGACGCGAATTCTCCTATAGCAAATTCCAGCAGACAATGGTTCTTCCCGAAAACGCAGAGAAAGAAAAGATCGAAGCAAAAGTCGAGAATGGCGTGTTGAACATCATCATCCCGAAAATGAGCGAGGAAGCAGCCAAGAAAGCTGAAAAGATTATCGAAATCAAATAATCTGTTGTCTCATATAAACTAAAGGCTATAATGGTTTGTTTTATTGGAAAAATATTATCCGGTTAAAGCAAACCATTATCTTTTTATCTATATCTTTGCCTATATAAACATTGTATCGTATTATAAATCTAATTGAAAGAAAGGAAATAAAATTATGATTTTAAGCAAGAAATTATCCGAAGCATTTAACGCACAGGTTAATGCAGAAATGTGGTCATCCAACTTGTATCTGTCCATGTCCGTGCACTTCCAGAAACTGGGATTAAACGGTTTCGCCCACTGGATGAAAAAGCAAGCAGAAGAAGAAATGGAGCATGCCCACAAAATGATCGACTTCACTATCGACCGCGGCGGTGATATCACAATCGGGCAGATCAATGTCGTTCCTACTGCATGGGGCAGCGTCACAGAATTATTCGAACATGTTTACAAACACGAATGCTACGTTTCCGAACTGATCGACAAAATGGTCGATATCGCAGAAGAAGATAAAGACCATGCATCAAGAGACTTCCTCTTTGGGTTCGTTCGCGAGCAGGTTGAAGAAGAATCTACAGCTAAAGAAATCGTAGAACAGTTGAAGAACTATGGCGAATGCCATGTTGGTATCCTTGACCACAGATTGGGCAAAAGATAAAAACAATGGACAATTGATAATGGACAATTGACAATTAGTTGACACATTCTTATTAATTGTCAATTGTCAATTGCCCCAAGTATCGCTTTCCCCCACAGCTCTCCCAAAGCAGAAGCCCCTTTCCGGTTAGGATGTAGATAGAAAGTTCCTGCATTTCCCTTTTCGGGGAAGAGTTCGTTTTTATAATGCGTCTTGAAATAATCGAAACCATCCGTATCTCCCATAAAGACCTGTCCGGGAAAATGTTTGGAATAATCGAGAACCAACGCCTGTAATTCAGGATAATAACTTTGCAGACGATTCAATCCCTCTTCCAGGTATTTGGCTCCGTTGTATGTATTCGGGCTGTACCATACCGGCCGGTGTAATACGATCTTGCATTCCGGATAGAGTGCCAGCAACTTATCGATAATCGTTTTCATATTCTCATAATACTTGGCAGGTGAGGCCGGAGCTCCGTTCGGTCCTGTAATAGCGCTGTCGTTCGTCCCAAGCATAATAGAAAAGATCAAAGTCGCCCAAGTTTCATCTTTGAACTGGTCGGCGACCCGGACCACCTTCGGGAATAGCAAATCGGTTTGAGGCAGAAAATCAAAAGTCGTACTTCCACTTACCCCCTGGTTGGAATAGCGGACAGTTCCGACAGACGGCTGCCTGCGCAGATACAAAGCGGCCTTCACAGGGGGAGCCTCATGTCTCGGATTTTCCAACAAAGCGCCTTGCGTTATGCTGTTTCCGATAAATACTATATTCAGATTTTTCTTTTCCTCGCCCGTCATATAACAACAGATTGTCATACACAACAATAAACCTATAACTTTCCGGATATCCTTCATAATTCAATTTTTCTACTTTTCTGCGAATGTAGGAAAAAATTCATTCACTTCCGGATGTTCCGATAACCAAATTTTAGCACCTTCTTCCTCGTGCATCGGATAAGCCTCCACCAAATCCATCAATTCGCTCAATTGGTCATTATCGAGAGAAAAGTTCCGGAAAAAAGCGGCTGCATACGGATCTTTGTCAGAAAAGCCTTTGGTTGCCATAATCTGAATCTGTTCGGCATCGCCGTACTGTTTTTGCGGATCATCTAGAAATTTAAGGTCGTAGCGGGAGAACATCCAGTGGGGAGTCCAGCCGGTTACCACGATCCACTCTTTGTTCTCAATCGATTTCTGGAGAAATGCGACCATTGTCGCACCGCTCGAAGGTTTTAACGTCAGCTCGACCGGATATTCCCGGATGACACGCTCAGTCTCATTCATCAAGCCGGCCCCGACATCGATACCGATGATCTCGTTACGGAACTTCTCTTTATGCTCATTCAATTCTTCTATGGAACGGATCGTGACATACGAAGGGACTACCAGCCCCATCCTGGCATTTTTATAGGCTACTCCTAACGCTTCCAAGTTATCGCCATATTTCCTTATATAATCGGCATGTGTAGCCGGAAGCCATGCATCCATAAAAACATCGACTTTACCGGCCGCCATCGAGACAAAGACCGGTGCAATATCCGCATTTCGCAGCATCACATCATACCCCTTGCTCTCAAGCATGACTTTCGCCAGATAGCTCATGGCTATGCCTTCCGACCAGTTTACATAACCGATCGAAACCTGTTTCCTGCCATTCGAGGAATCGCTGCAATCAGCGAACATCATCATGAAGGCTACAATAAGGGATAAATTTATAATGATAATCAATCTTCTCATAAATACTTTTCTTTTTATCTGTTTTACTTTCTACGGACAAAGCCCTGTGTAATACGATCCAAAACGATCGCTAGAATCACGACGGCTATGCCGCCTTCAAAACCAAGTCCGATTTTCATTTGTGTGATTCCTTTCAATACGATCTCACCTAATCCGCCAGCCGAGATCATGGCCGCAATCACAACCATAGAGAGAGCCATCATGATTGTCTGGTTCACTCCTGCCATAATGGTAGGTAAAGCCAACGGGAGCTGTACTTTAAAAAGAAGCTGTCCCGAAGTGGCCCCGAACGAACGGGTCGCCTCTACAATATCTTCCGGAACCTGACGGATTCCCAAGTCGGTAAGACGGACAACCGGAGGCATGGCAAATATCACGGTGGCAAAAGCGCCCGGAACAGGTCCTAGTCCGAAAAACAGGACAGCCGGAATCAAATAGACAAAAGCGGGCATCGTCTGCATCAGATCCAAAACCGGACGGATCACCTTAGCCGCCTTATCGTTTCGCCCGGTCCAGATTCCCAGCGGGACACCGAACAACAAGGCGATGATCGTCGACGACAAGACAAGCGCCACAGTCTGCATGGTCTGTACCCAAAACCCCATCCCCCAAATCAAAAGTAAACCGAGCAAGGTCAGGACAGCAGTTCCCTTTCCGGCTTTCCACCAAGCCAAAGCTGCTATTCCCGCAATCATCAGGTAGAACGGGACCCACATCAGTATTCCCTGGAAGCCGTCGATAAAGCCGCCTACGATGTGGTTGATTACATCAAAAAGGCCAGCAAAGTTTTCTGTCAGCCAATTAATGGCCATTTCTATATATTTTCCGATATTTATCATAAATCTATTGCGTTTTGAATGATTTCTTCTATTTCTTTCTGATCTTTTCCGGTCATCTCGATAATGATGGCTGAAGTCGATACGACACCTTTCAAACGGTTATTCTCATCGACCACCGGCAAAGCCTGCTGGACTTTCGGCAAGAGGGGCAACATATCTTCGACTGTCATACTCTCCAATACGGAAGGGACCTCTTTCATGACAATCGAACTGATATCCCGCGCCCCTTCCTTACGCAACCGCAGCACATCTTTCAACCGTATTTCACCAAGGAACTGCTCGTCCGCACCGATCACGGGCAATGCATACAAACGTTTTTCCCTCATCTTGCGGATTATGGCCTCCGGACCATCTTTGCGGATACGGACAACGATCGGTTGAGTCAGCATGATGGAAGAGGCCGTAACGACACGCCCACGATCCACACTCTCGGTAAAACGGGTGACATAGTCGTTCGCCGGATCGGTCAATATCTCTTCGGGCGTCCCGACCTGTACGACTTCGCCATCCTTCATAATGGCAATACGGTCGCCTAATTTGATGGCCTCGTCCAGATCATGTGTGATAAAGACAATGGTACGTTTCATCTTCTCCTGCAAGTCCAGCAACTCGTCCTGCATCTGTTCGCGGATAAGTGGGTCAAGGGCAGAAAAAGCCTCGTCCATCAACAGGACTTCCGGGTCGTTCGCCAAAGCACGTGCCAGCCCGACGCGCTGCTGCATACCTCCGGAGAGTTCGTCCACACGCTGGTTCTCATATCCTTTCAATCCTACAACGGCTATGCTTTCATATGCTTTCTTTTCGCGCTCTTCTTTAGGCACTCCCTGCAATTCAAGCCCGAAAGCTATATTGCTCAATACAGTCCGGTGAGGCAACAGTCCAAAATGCTGGAATACCATCGCCATCTCCTTACGGCGTATTTGCAACAGTTCCTTATCCGACAGAGATGTGATGTTCCTACCGCTCAGCCATATCTCTCCCATAGAGGGTTCGTTCAGCCGGTTAATGCAACGCACCAACGTCGACTTACCACTACCGGAGAGCCCCATTATCACGAACATCTCTCCTTCCTTTATTTCCAGATTGGCATTACGGACAGCTATGGTACAGCCTGTTTCTTTTAAAATTTCCTGTTTGCTCTTACCTTGCTTAACCATCTTTTTCGCTTTGGCCTTCTCAGGTCCGAAAAGAATCGATAAGTCTTTTATTTCTATTTTCGTCATATTTTAAAAATTATATTTGGTCATGTTTAGAAGTAATTCCCAGGACCGGGCATGTGGTGTCTATTTAATAAACAGGGAAAAACGCGTTTAGTTTAAAAAAGACAATAAGTTCGGTTTTTCGCTCGTCTTTATTAGTATAATAAATCACTTATAATCAAACAATAAAACAACAAAATCAAAAGAATCAATCATTCATATTTTCGATCAAAAGGAAATGTCCGGAATCGCCTTGCATATGAAATACAAGGAGATTTCCGGACTAACAAGGAATAAATATGTTCTTTTTCGATGGTATTATCTTGTTCGGCTGTACTCGTACAGTATTTTCCCTTTTCCATTCATCAGATAAAAGGATAACTTACTATCTTCCATGCTGACTACAGTGAACCCGGCTTCCGGATTACAGAACTTCGTACCCTCGACAGTCTTTACCTTACGGGAAAGTGAACCGGATGTATTTACCAGATAGTCAACCTTGCTGTCAGCAGGCTGGATGTGCTGGAAGTTATGAATATGACCACAAAAATACATATCGACACCATATCTGTCCAACAGAGGCTCCAAACGTTTACGCATATCGGCACGTTCACTTTCCTCTTTCGGCGTATCGGCATAGACAGGATGATGGCCGATTACGATCTTCCATTTCTCAGCAGAAGAGGCAAGCGTTTTTTCGATCCATTGAAGCTGCTCTTCCATATCCTGTCTGCCGGCATCGGGATATTTCTCCGTATCTTCACGGTATTTGTCAATCAGAGGCGAAGTATCTATAAATACCAACAAGGCTTTCTCATTTTCACCCGCCTCCACGACTTTTGAGTAATAACGGGAAGGGACGATCCAACGACGGCTTTTCTTGCCGTAATCCAATACCGCTTGCGTATTACCGCGATACTCATGGTTCCCGTTGACGGCAAACCACTCCAGCATCAGCTCAGGATGGCTGTAAACAAGCTCGTAGTTTGTCATCCACAACGGATCGTCGACACTGGCTACCCCCTCGAAATGATGAGTATCCCCGGCCGCGACAATAAATTCGATGTCTATCTTTTCCGCCAGATTTCCCATCAACTCGGCAATCGTCTTTTGTTCGTAATAACCGTTCCGTCCCAAGTCGCTGACCAGATAAAAATTTTTGCTTTCTTCCGATACGGCCGGAACGTCGAATGCCTCCCCTGCTAAAGCAGGACCGGCAATATCCGTTTCCGAATTCGACGCTCCTTTCTGCTTACCGGCAGAAGTGCAGCCCCCGAAAGCGGAGACTGCGAACAAAGCCGATAAGGTCTGTAAATAAATTCTTCTATTCATCATGTTCTTTTATTTTAAACCGAAAGCTCCGAATTGTGCTTTCACCGCCGGCGAATGGTAAGTGACACCATTTACGGAAAGCCCGTTTGTCGAAAAGTAGGGAACTAAGTTGGCATCTGTTCCGCTATTAGCGCCTGCCAATACCGGAGAACCGGATTTGACATGGAAATCCCATCCTTCATCATATACATATTCGGTCAAAGCGACTTCGTTAACGGCAAAGTTTTCGAACAGCGGGTCCTTCAAATCATTTTCAGTAGCGATAATGCTATGCACATCCACTACTCCGGAGTTGTAATTCTTATGTTCGTAGTTATAACCGGCCCATGCATAGGCGACACCGCTTTCCTCTTCATATACAATATCGCTTTTCTGGCTGCCGGAAGCATAAAAATTATAATCGATCACAGACTGGTCGCTATAACCCTCTTCAGGGTCGTTCGGGTTCTTGAAGCTCGGGGTCATGGCACGGAACTTGCAATTTACCATCAAGTTGTTGAAAACATTCGCCAACACATTCTTTTCAGCATATACACAACCACCCTTCTCACCGTCGCGACGCCAACCGGCATTGACGATTGTATTATTGTAGGCCTGAACCTTAGCCTGGCCGCGCGTTTCGCTCTGGCCTGAACTGGACAGTTTCAATCCGTTAGTGTTCGGGCTGAACATGATATTACCGGCGACATCCACCGTACATCCGGCTTTTACATTGACAGCTTCCGCCCCGTCATATCCGTTGGCAGCAAACGTATTGCCAGCTATGATTGCCTGTCCGCCCATCAAATAAATACCGTCAGACCAGCCATTACGAAGAACAGAATTAGTGATGACATATTTCCCCTTGATATTGTTAGTCGTGATCTGCGGATAAGCGTCGTCACCGGCCGTATATACACCGTTGGCCGCAGCCGGAGAACCTTCCACCACTTGGCCACCCGTATATTCGATAACGGTATGGTCGATCAACATTTCCTCGCAACTGTTCGAAGCGACGATACCACCCCATAAGCCGGCAAACGTATTCTCTTTCGTGCGATTTTCCTCAGCTACGGAGAAAAGGACCGGATTTTCAGCTGTTCCCTTACAGTAAAGATTGCCGTCTACCGTAAATTCAACAGGGACATGGTTGGCTCCGACACCTTTGTCATCAAAGATAACCTGCACACCTTCCTCTATTGTCAGGGATTTACCGGCCGGTACTGTGATATGGCCTGATACCAATATGATGGAATTGGCTTTCCAAGTCCCCTCGACATCCCCCTCCACAGTCTCCGTATCTTCATTTCCACCCTGATTATTATCCGGATTAACAGGATCATCGTCACCACAAGCAGCCAAAGTCATGACCATCATGGCTGCACTCACTAATAATGCATTGAATTTCATAAAATAAATGCTTAATGTAAATATTAATATAATTGCTATGTTAAAGTTTATACCGGATGCCGAGCATAAATGACTGACCGTGCCATTCTTTCCGTTCGATCACATTCCCATTATGCCGGTCTGAATCCACACTCTCCGTATGCGGTCCTTTCTGAATGTAGCGCAAGAGCGGGATATCCAACAGGTTGGAGGCCTTGCCAAAGATACTGATGCCGTTCTTGAAACTTTTTTCTATCGAAGCATCCAGCTGGGCGTAGCCGTCCTCCCATATATCATCTTCATACCAGTTCGAAATGTCGCTCAGACGTTTTCCCGTATAGCTGGCAGACACCTGGCCCTCCCAGCCGTGCCTGGTCTCTTTGAAAAGCAGGGAGAGATTTGCCACATGGGCCGCCTGTCCGAACAGTGGACGGGACTGGCGCACCGACTTCACTTCCGATCCTTCCATGATACGCTTGTCTGTCGTGACCTTCGAATGTGTATAGGTATAGTTTGCCTTAATACCGAACCAGTTGAAGTATTTCATCACATCGACTTCCATCCCCAGATTCTTGGCGTCACCGAAGTTCATCGGTTTATAATAGGTATCCTGGCCTTCGTTCAACAACCCGTATTCGATAGGGTCCTGGATATTCTTATAGAACAGGCCGACCATAAACTGCTCGGAAGACTTTGGAAAAAATTCATAACGTAAATCGATATTGTCGGCAACCGTATGCTTCAAGTCCGGATTTCCCTTTTCCTTATAATCTTCATTAATGATGCTGTAAGGCACGATCTCGAAAAAGCTCGGACGATTGATGGCACGCGCATACGAGAAACGCAGGTTGGCATTTCGATGGATACCGTATTTGGCATGGAAACTCGGCAATACATCCGTATAGTCCTGGTTTCCTTCCGGATCAACATCGCGGGGAAATTTCAGTACATATCCCTGATTCGTATGCTCGACACGCACCCCGGCGATCAATTCCCATTCCTTCAAGGTATACTTCACCATTCCATATCCGGCACCGATCTTTTCCGTTGCATCGTAATTCAGAGGGTCCCCTATGTTGCCATAAGGACGGGGGACGAACTGTATCTCGTCAAAATTAAACCAGTCCTTATTGATATATTGCGGATTCTTGGAACCGGTAGCCGAGTTGAACGTATATTCATTAAAGAAACTGTCACGCTTCTTATCCCGGTACATACCTCCGGCCGAGAAATCCAGGATCGCCCCGCCATCCAATTTCAACTTATATACCAGATCGACATATCCGGCTTTGTCCTTATCCGAGTTATGTTCCCAACGACGTTTGGCCGCATCCGTAGTAGACACGTGGGAACCCAACAGATATATTTCCGCATTATCGGGCGTTTCGCTGAATGCTTTGGACAAGACAGCCGACCAGTTCAACCGCAACGCTCCGCCAGACAGAAACAAATGTTCGCCTTTTAAGGTCGAATTGATGATATACTGGTGGTTCCAACGCATACGGACAGCCCGTTCCTTTTCATCTTCCCCATCGCGCACTTCGGCTTCGCTCATATCCATATAACCGTTATACCAAGTCAGCTTATGGTTGTCGTTCAAGGAGTAATCCAGTTTGGCATGCACACCGATACGTGTCTGTTCCGATGAATAATTACGGTATTCTATCCCGTTATGGCTCGTTCCCGGTTGATAATAGAGCCGACTTTCCTTTCCCCGGCTGGTACTCAGAAAACTCCCCGCCAACATGACGCCCAATTTATCATCAAAAAAGCGGTCGCCATACGAAAGTCCGGCAGTCAGGTCCGGCAGCGGTTTCTTCCATTTCATCCGTAGGTTCGAAGTCGTAAAGTCTTCCATCGTCACTTTGTAATCTTCCGGTTTCCCCAACGCTTCGTAAGGAGATTTCTTTACGATACCGCCCCGGTTGAACGATTGGAAGTCACGACCGAAATACATCGCGTTATAACCGGTAGACAAGTTGGCCGTAAATTGGCGTTCGGAAGGAGCATCTTTCATGATCAGATTGACAGCGCCACCAATGCCGTCTCCCTCCATATTCGCCGTCAAGGATTTGGTCACCTCCAGACGGTCCAGCATCTCGGAGGGGAAGATATCAAGCGGCACAAAGCGGTTCTTATTATCGGGACTCGGAATCTTCACACCGTTCACCAACGTATAGTTATACCGTTTGTCCATACCCCGTAAAATGGCATACTGACCTTCTCCGCTACTGTTACGCTCGACCGTCACGCCGGACATACGCTGGATCACATTGGCAACCGTAATATCCGGTGACAGCTCGATCGCTTTCGCACTCATGACGTTGACCACATTCATCGCCTGCTTCTCAATCCCGCGGGCACCGGCTTCGGTACGTCCCGGATTGGCGGCTATGATCGTGACACCTTCCAGGTTCATGGCCGAAGGCTTCATGTTAAACAGTACATCCCGGCCGGACAGCGTGTTTACGTTCTGTTCCTGTGTCTCATAGCTGATATAACTGCAAACCAACGTGATGTTTTTTCCTTCCGGCACATCTTTCAGGACGAATGTCCCGTCCAGCCCGGCTGTCGTTCCCATCGCCGGATTTTCTTTCACATACACAGCAGCACCGATCAGTTCTTCGCCGGTCTGCGCATCCTTAACCCAACCTTTAACTGTCGCAGCGGTCAGATAAGCAGCCGGAGTCAAAGTCAAAAATAAAACGAGTAGTAATTGCTTCATTATTTGTTTTTCTTTTCCGCCGCAAAAGTAGAAGGTGCGGATAACAGCAACACTTCATTCTTTTTACAATTACGTTACAGGCAGAAAACAGAAGGAACAAAAAAGCTACATATTTAAACGATATCGACCGGTGAATCTACAAAAAGTCTTATATTTGCGAGTAAGAATTACACATAATAACGCATACTAATATGAAAACAAAGATTTCACTTTTACTTCTTGCCATTCTATGCAACTTCTCCGTATTTGCCCAGAGTGACTTCGACAAATATTTCGAAAAGAAAAGTCTCCGGGTGGATTTTGCCTTGAGCGGTAATCTAAAGTCACAATCGGCTGCTATCCAAGGGTTGCGTGAAGAACCGGTATGGGGAGGTCCGGTCAAGAACCTGATCGATAAGTTCAATTACGGAGGTTATTATATTAATGTCTATGACAAAGCTACGAATAAGCTGATTTACTCACGCGGCTTCAATACGTTGTTCGAAGAATGGCGCTCGACAGAACAGGCTAAGACAGAAACACAATCGTGGACAAACAGCGCTTCCGTTCCTTTCCCGAAAGTACCTATCTATGTCGAGATCACGGCACGCGACAAGGCCGACATGCAATTCCATCCGTTGCTGAAACAAGAGATCGATCCCAAAAGTATCTTCATCGACCGGGGAAAACTGAAAGCCAATAAAGTGCATCAGATACAGAAAAGCGGCGACTCGACAGAAAAAGTGGACCTTGTTTTTATTGCTGAAGGATACACGGCGGATGAACAGGAGAAATTCGTAGCAGATGCAAACAGGTTTACAGAAGCCTTGTTCGCGACTCCTCCTTTCACGACACGTCGAAACGACTTCAACGTATGGGCTGTCTGCCTGGTATCGGAAGAATCGGGCACGGATGTTTCGGGTAAAGGTATCTTCAAGAACACTGCCCTCAATTCCGGTTATTATACATTCGGTGTAGACCGTTATCTGACAACACCGGATATGAAATCGATCCGCGATGCCGTCTGGAACGTACCATGTGATGCAATATTCCTGCTGATAAACACAGATATGTACGGCGGTGGCGGCATGTACAACTTCTATGCCTGCGGGACAGCCGACAACCCACGGACACCTGTCGTCTTTACACATGAGTTCGGACATAGCTTCGCCGGCCTGGCAGACGAATATTTTTCTTCGGAAGTCGCCTACCAGGATTTCTATAACCTGAAATACGAACCGTGGGAACCGAATATCACAACTTTAGTCGATTTCGGCAGCAAATGGAAAGACTTATTGCCCGCAGACACTCCTATTCCTACCCCACTCGATGCCGGACATAAGGACAGAGCCGGCGTGTTCGAAGGAGGCGGTTACCTGTCGAAAGGCATTTATCGCCCGATGGATCACTGTATGATGCGCGACTACGCCCCATTCTGTCCGGCTTGCTCACGAGCCATTCTTCAGATGGTCGATTTCTTGACAGACAAGTAATAAAATCTATAGGCGCCCAGCAAACCGTAACCCATAGCTTTAGCCTCTGTAAAGCTATGGGTTACGGATGCCAAAGCATAGCTTTATGGTGGTCTTTTCTCGTGTCGAATGTCTTTTCGAACGGGAGTGTTGAAAAACGCCATGATTGATTATCTGTCATCTTTCACCGAGGAGACGAAGTGTCTGCTACGGGAAAATTCATTATAAGATATAATTATTTTAACCGTACCGCTTCCCCATATTTGCTAATATCGATCAATTTATAAGTATCGACCTTGATTTTACCGCGAATGAATTCGGGAATATTGAAAGAGAAGAGAGAACGTTCATAATAGTCCGTCTCTTTCTGAGGCAACAGGAAAGGTTTGCCGGGAACACCATTTGCACCCAGATAACAAATGTAAGGCCGTGTATACAGCCCGTCATCCCGACGACTGCTGAAAACGAACCACCGGCTGTTGCTGCTCCAGGAATGATAGCTTTCGACATCGTTGCTGTTCACTTGGAGAAGGGAATCTGTTTTACCTGTCAACATGTCCAATAGTCGCAAATCCGCATCCTTGTGCCAGATCGAGAAGTTGCCATAATCCGAAACCGTGTACATCAGAAAACGGCCATCGGGAGATACTCTCGGCAGCTTCGCGCTCCGTCCTTCCTCATTAGCGTTGTAAAGCGTATCTATCGTCTGGCCGAAACTCCGTTTTTCCGGATCGAAAGCTATGCTTTGCAGGTTGTAGCGGATTTCCCGATATGACTCAGGCATCCGGCACGCCGGTGCGGAACAGAAATACAACCGTCTGCCATCCGAAGAGAATGCCGGAAAAGTCTCCATATTCTCCTCCGAAGATAAATGGGGAGCTGTTACGATTTCATGTTTCTCCACATCATAGACCACGACATCCGATCGATTGTCGAACACTTCCACCCGGTTCGCATCCGAAAGGTGAAAATCCTGTTTCGTATCATTCGTCGAGAATGCAACATATCGCCCGGACGGATGCCAGGCGGGATAGACCAAAGCGGAAATAGTCCGTTCGGTCTTCGTATCCAGCTTCTCGATATCACCATCCGTCAGTATGTAGGTCCCGGCATGTAGCGCACGTTGGTGGAAAAGCATCCGATCCGGATTCTGCATACAGAAGGAATGGCAGTTCATACAATTATTATTCGTCTGCTTATTGTCGAGAAAGGTTTCTTCCGTAAAATCCTCCAGGCAACGCTGGTAAATCCCCATCCTGTTCCACATCCGGTAGCCTGGTGCGATACGGCGATAGACCAAATAGGGATCGATTTTATCTTTGATTACTTGAATGGAAAAAGGAGGATATCGAAACCATCTGTCATCTTTGCATATATAGATCCCGACCGTAAGGTTCCCTCCAACCGATGCGTCCAACAGCCGGCGCCACTTCTTCTCCGGGATTTGGAAAGAACCGTTATCCGAATCCACCCGTATTTGCTGATCTTTGCCGGAGAATAGGGCGATTGCTTCGCAAGGTTCTTTCAGTTTGAAGTTCAGCGGAGCGATATTACAAGGGACTGCGACCCCTTTATAATCGGGAAAGATTTCTATTTCACCTTCCGTTTCCTCCGCATCGGGCAATCCACCATTGCAAGAGAAAAAGAAAACCGTACAAAGCCACAACAGAGAATATAAATACTTCATAGACTATCCATTCAAATTCTTACAATAATAATAAAACCAAAAAGTGTCTCCATATTGCCGGTAAAGCCAAGGCAGCCCGTCTGCGCCATTCTTGATCTTCAGAATATCTTTCTGGAATTGTTTATAGCGTTGCACTATCTCAGGCCGGATGGAAACCCAGTCAAGGACAGAAAGGTCCTCAGTCGCCAAAACCAATGCCGCCTCCTGAAAATGAACAGGAAGGGACTGTCCCGGCAAAAATCTACCGGCATGGGACAGGAATATCTTGAACTTCTCCATTTCCTTCGCCAGCAGATAGGAACAACCTAAATATTCCCATGCAACCCGGTTTACGCCTGGTTCCGAAAGATGTCCAACCCAAAGGCTGTCGATGCCGGTCAGGCAAAGCAAATTGTCCGGCTGGAAGGCCGGTATTGTCTTCGCGGCAAGCTCTCCATCCTGCCCGATCCTTTCGGAATGACGAACATAGCCGGTATATTTTTCCGCCCAACGCCGATATCCCGGCAACCGGCCGAGTATACCCAGATACTTATCCGCCAAAGCAAAATCTCTCCGTATCAAGCTAATCTTCACCAATCGTTGAAGCATACGAGGGCTTCCTCCCCGCTTGGCAAGTGTCAGGCCTTCCATCGCATATCCTTCCGAAAGGCTGATATCCCCGATCATATAATGGATATCACTCAACAGGCAACTCATATAATAAGTCCGGTCCCAGGAAGCCAGAAGGCTTTGCGGCCCTTTCTGGTCATAATGGAACAACCGGTCGCCCAAAGCGCCCTTTTGAGCCAATGCCATATTCAAATAGTTAAGGCTGACATAATCCGTCACCTCCTTCTCCGGATGTTCGCGGATAATCGTGTCCCAGTCATTCCTTTGCTCCCAAACGGATAACTCGTTCATCCGGTTGTTCCGGACTTCATACGGTCCGGGCAGACAAAATGCGGAAAAGCAAAACAGGACGACCAACAAACTGCCTGTAACGACAACTCCGACCGAACGCTTTCCTCTGGGAAGAAACTTCATCGCGAAGGCCGCCACCAATAGAGTCAAAAGCAAGACGACAAAACGAATCCAGATAAAATAGACATAAGAGTCCGGCTGCAACTGAGACTCCTGATACCTTTCCGAATAAATCCCGTCTGTCAACGGAATACCGGTAGCCAAACGAATACCGATATAAGTCAACAACACCCCAGCCAAAAACACAGCAAGCGAACCAGACCATTTCCTCCTTCGGCACAAAAGACTCATGCAAACCACGACCAGACCGTAAAGTGCCGCCAACTGGCCAGTCAAACCATAGACGAGAAACACACTCACCACACCATAAAACAACTGCACCTTCATTCTCCGTATACGGATAAAAACATAAGAGAATAGCAGAAGCAGGATCAGCCCGACCGTCCCGTCCAACACGTAAAAAGAGCTCGTATGGACCTTCAGCAATCCTAAAACAGGAAACAGGGCAAGCAACAAATTATATCCGCGCGGTGCGATTTCCTGTAAAAGTAGATAACACAAGAAACCGGCCACACACAAGAAAATACTGTTAACACACAAGACAAACAGGGAAGCAGTATAATATTGAACCAAAGCCTGCCCGACCACCGTACAAAAGCCACCGGGGACAGACAGCATATCCCGGATAACCACCCATTCGGGAATAAACAACTGCACCTCTTCCTGCCGTTGGAACGTGGAAGTCCCGAACGACCAAAAGAAAAACCAAAGTCCGATAAATACGAACAGCCAAAATACAAGCGTCCTCCCAGTCATAATCTCATCGTTTTCGTTAAAAGGAAATGAAACAAAAGAAGAGAGGAAGTCGCCTTTTGACGACTGTTCCTCTCTCCCCCGGTCTAAAGAGTAAAATTATACTTTATAGTCTTTCACATTCTACTTACTGCCGTAACCCGGGTTCTGTTCCAGCAGGTTATTAGCACCGATCAGACTGTAATGGATCGGGAAACGATTCAGGTTCGGATTGTTCGTCGCCTTATGATCCCACCAGTCTTCCGTCACATAGGCATCCCAACGGATCAAGTCCGTACGGCGGCGCCCTTCGGCCAAGAATTCCAATTGCCATTCGTCCAGCATACGGTATTTGTCCAGATTAGCAGCCGTTACAGGATCGGGATCGACTCCGTCTTCGAAATAACGCTTGCGGACTGTATTGATCAGATCGGCAGCCCCCTGTTTGTCACCGGCACGCATCTTGCATTCGGCCAGCATATAATAGATCTCGGCCAGACGGATCACAGGTACGTCCGGATCGCCTTTCCGCTTGAACTCTTCCTGAGTCGGACGCGGACTGCGTTTCGTCACACGTACCCCGGAGTTTTCTTCTGCCGTCGCAACCGTCGAAGGTAACGAAGCCACATCCGGATAAAGCGGATCTTTTCCGACCTTGGCAAAATGAGCGATCTGGTCGACAACCGTGATCACCTCTCCGGCATACTCGCGCGTACCCGTACAAACCCATTCCGGATTCAACGGATTCACCAATTCGCCAACGATAAACATACCGCGATATTTGCCATTGCCTTCATATACATAAGGTTGCTTACGGATATCCTTATCATTGAACTTCGCGTACGCTCCACCCAGCTTATATGGATAACGCTTACCCGTAGGATCGAGACTCGGCACCAGTCCGAGGGCATTGTCCGAACCGGAACCTTCCAGTCCACCCAGGTAGTTCTTATAGTTGTAAGGAACCATCATACCCCAATACATGGCATCCGTCTCGGTCTTTGCATTCTGACTGGGTACGGACCAGATCAGCTCAGGACAACGTTCGTTGTCAAATCCGAATATGTTCGTCCAATCCGTTTCCAATGCATACTGTCCGTACTTACCGTCGATAATGTCCTGACAGATCTGGGCGGCTTCGGTAAACATCTCCTTGCCGATATAAGACTTGGCATTGAAATACAAACGAGCCTGCAAGGCTGCACCGGCTGCACGATGGATCGAACCGGTTTCCATCCCTCCCAGTTCTTCTTTGATCGGAAGATTCGGAACGGCTATTTTCAATAAGGAATCGATGAAGTTAAATGTCTCGACATCCGTCGAACGTCCTTTCACTTCGCTCTGTGTCGTCGTGTACAAAGGCACCCCTCCGAAGAAGTCCAAACCGTCCAAATAGAAGGACGCTGCCAGCGTACGTTGCTGGTTCAACATGGATTCGCGCGTACCCTCTTCAAAGCCCAATGCATCGAAATCGACATTTTCCAAATCTTCCAATGCATCCCAAGCCAAAGCGACTCCCATCGCAAAGTTGGTCCAGCCCGTCTCGACACGCGTCATGTCTTCCGTATACTCATGATGATGGAATTTCTGATAGACGGCCCCGTCATACCAGTCGCTACCACGCGTAGGCAGACAGAACTCGTCCGTCCCCAGTTCCTGCAACAACCAACGCGGACTGTCGTGGGCAATGTACCAGCGCCAGTGAGTAAACGGACGGTTGAAACGTTGCCATACGGCATCTTGTGAGCTATAAAAAGTCTCCGGGACCACCTGCGAATAAAAATCAGGTTCGACACTACAGGAAGTAGTGCATAGCAGGCAGATCACTCCGGATAAAAACAATTGGAATATATTTTTCTTTTTCATCTTACAATCTTGTATTAGAAGTTAAACTGCATACCTAATGTCCAAGTACGGACGACCGGATAAAAATCGCTCCAGAACTTTTCCGTTCCTTTATCCCAGCCCGTGATATCCACCTCCGGGTTCATGCCGCTATAGCCGGTGATCGTGCAAACGTTACCCACCGTACCATAAATACGGATCCGGTCGATCAGGTTGTTCGTGTACTTCTTCATCGGAAGCGTATAACCCAGCGTGATCGCATCGATTTTCAGGAATGTACCGTCTTCCAGGAAATAGTCGCAAATCTGCTTTTCGCCCTTGATGTGGTTGAACTTGCCGTAAGCGTCTTTCAAAACATTCAGGTTGCCCTGTCCCTGGATGCCGTAATACATATTGATCGTATTATACACGTCGAAATCGATCCAGCTACGCAGGTTGATGCCTAAATCGAAGTTCTTATAAGTCAAGGTATGGCTCCACCCGATAATCAGTTTCGGAGTATAGTTGCCTATATACTGTTTGTCGTTCTCCGTTTTCTGTGCAGCCGGGATCACCTCGCCATCCTTGTTATACAGCAAGAAACTGCCCTCGTCATCGAACCCTGCGAACTTCCACATATAGAAAGAACCGATTGTCGAACCGGCTTCCATACGGGCTGCATCGCCCGGAGTTCCCGGAGCCACGAAACCATTACCGTTATGATAGGAGTTGTCACCCTCCAACGTCAGGATCTTTCCGGTATTATGGCTCAGGTTCATGCTGGAAGACCAAGTGAAATCTTTTGTACGAATAATGTCGCCACCGACTTCGAACTCCCAACCTTTACTTTCCATACTACCGATATTCTGCATCTGGCTGCCCTGCGTATAAGGTGGTTGCGGGACCTTCACACTGAACAGAAGGTTATCCACCTCACGCCGATAGTAGTCGAACTTGCCATACAAGCGTCCTTCGAAGAAAGAGTAATCGACACCCAAGTTCCACTCCTTCTTTTCTTCCCATCCCAAATTAGGATTGACATTTTGCGATTTACCGTATGAGTACGCCCATGTTCCGTTCGGCATCATCCAGTTCGTGTCCGAGCCTAACATATTGGCCATATAAGTCGCACTAAAGTCATTATTACCGGTCACACCGTAACCGAAACGGATCTTCAAGTCGTCCAGCCAGTCAAAGTCTTTCATGAACTCTTCGTTCGAGATACGCCATCCTGCCGTTGCAGACCAGAAGTTCGCCCAACGGTTGTCGGCCGCAAACTTGGAAGAGCCCTCATGCCGGATAGATGCGGAAAGCATATATTTATCCTGGTAGGAATAATTGGCACGGGCAAAGAAAGAGAACAGACGTTCCGTAACCGATTTGCCGGAGCTCATGCCGGCCTTGCCATCCGTCAGGTAGCTGCCTTGGCCTATATCCCAGTACTTGATGCCATCGACCGAGAAATTATAGTTATCCATACCGAAGTTTTCTCCGTTGACTTCAAAATAAGAATAACCGGCCGTTGCATTCAGATTATGTCCTCCTTTAAAGTCTTTTACATAGGAGAAATATCCTTCTGAAGTCAGGTTTTCCGTCTTGCTGAAAGCCAGGTGGGCATGCCCCTTACGCGAATTGTCAATCTCGCTTCGGTGTGTGCTGGGCCAATATTGGTGCAATTCCCATTGACGGTTTTCATACCCGACAACCTGCTGGTAATTCAAACCCGGAATAGGCTTGATATTCAACTTCAGGTTTACTTCCGGCTTGAACCATTTATCCAATCCGTAGTAATCTTCCAGCATGGCATCCGCAACGACGTTATAGTCCAACGATTCGTTGATCCACACGTTATAGCCTGTTTCGCTATCCGGATCGTACGGCGAGCGGGTAGGGTTGTTACGCATGGCTTGCTGGAAATTCGGATAGTGGTTGTTACGGGCAGCCTGGCGATAATCCACGGCCGGACGGACTTCCAGCCAATCATCGAACAACTTGAAAGATGCGTTCACACGTCCGCCATAATCCTGACGTTCGTCCTGCAACGCGATACCCTGGTTCTTTTCATAGAAGAAAGAAGTATAAACCTGTGCCTTTTCCGTACCCATTTCCAATGCAAGATGGTGTTTTTGGGAGAAGTTGCCCTTATTAATCAACTCATCCCACCAGTTTGTATCGGAACCGTAATCCGTACCGATATTATGTTCGGCATATTCACGGCCGGACAACATTTCGGGAGCATTGTAGTTTTGTTTTTTCGTAAACTCGTTGCTGTACGTGAGTCTCACTTTCCCGTTCGTATCCGAGCCGCTCTTGGTCGTAATCAGGATCACACCGGCGGCTGCACGTGTTCCGTAGATAGCACCGGCAGAAGCATCTTTCAACACATCGATAGACTTGATATCATCCTGCGTCAACGAACGGATATCGCCACCAGGAAAACCATCGATCACGATAAGAGGAGCTTTTCCTGAATTGATGGAAGTCATACCGCGAAGCTGGAATGTCGTACCGGAATTGGCACTTCCCAAGTTGTTCATCACCAAACCGCCGATCTTGCCTTGCAAGGACGCCGAGATATCCGCCCCGCTCACACCGACCATCAGGTCATCGGCCTTCAACGAGGTGATGGCGCTGGTCACCTGCTTCTTGTCCAAAGAACCATAGCCGATCACCACAACTTCTTCCAATGCTTTGGCATCTTCAACCAGCTTCACATGGATGGTTGCCTGGTTGCTGACCTTCACTTCCTGGGTTGTATAACCGATAAAGGAAATCACTAAAGTCGAGTTGTTGGGAACATTCTGCAAAACGACCTTTCCGTCCATATCCGAGATATTTCCGTTCGTAGTTCCTTTCACAACAACATTAGCTCCCGCTACCGGTCCCATTTCATCCTGAACCATAATTGTCACGGTCTTTCCTACTTGATCAGGCACTGCATTCTCTATCCGATCCGAGGTTAACAATTCAACATTCTCACCAGCCGCAAATACTCCTGTCGTCAGACAAAAGAGCAGTCCGCAAGTGACTTTCGATACTCGAGATATTGAACCTTTCCTTCTTAGAGGATGGCCACAATTCTGTTTTTGTTGCATTTTCTGTATTATTATAAAAAGGTTAATAATAAATCGATCTAAGCCTGAGGCTTATCACACTCTAAACAAGACTTAAAGTCTTTCTGTCAGTTTTCTCTATTCCTATCTCATAGGCCTATATATTTAAGTTGTCCATATAAACTATTTTTAATTAATACAGGCAGTTAAAATGACTATAGTCTTAATAGAACTACGGTATTTGTTTTCGGATTTTATGATATGGTTTGAATATTAACAGAAGTGGATATAGGTCTTACTTTTCATCCCCTCAAACGAAGTTTTTCAAATAAATAAGTATATCTGCAGTAGTACATTATAAGCAGTTTGAGAACTTTCCAATGTCTCTTCCTTTGAAACTTTTTGGAAATCAATCTTTTTATTTGGATATTTTTGTTTAATTTTACGCCCAACAGAATGGTATTGTTAAAACATATCCGAGGTAAGAGTTTGGTAATGTGTTTTTAATGAATTTTCAATCACAATACACGGTAGGTTTGTAAAAATACCGTAGTTCTATTAAGACTGTAGTTCTTTTCTTTCCAACAAGAAGTTTCTCCGATTGATTTTTTATAAAGGGATGAAAAGGCTTTTCTGTACTTCTGCCAGCACAAGTATTCTGATAAATCAAAATAACACCCCGTCTCTATCTTACCGGACATTTTATTACCGATTCAAACAATTAGGCTGACACTTCAATATAGCAAGTCCGCCCTTACAGACTCTCCCGCAAGGTAAATCAAGCTACATTTGCATGTATTCCCTGCTCCATAGGCATATGTTCCAGGTTTCATAAGCATGTATTCGAGCATACATAGGCACATACAGACAGAAAGATAAGGACCTTTTACAACAAAAGTGCCGACCTTCATGCAAGAAAGTCGGCACTTTTATAAGATCCGGTCCCCTATTTTGAGAAAAAACATTGCCGGAAACGTTCTATTTTGTCTGGAAGCATTTGCCGGACGGATAGTTCCGGACAATCATTTTGCCTGCTATCCTCGACTATTTCTATCACGGCCGGCAGACATAAGCTGATTGGCATCCTTTCAGCAGACAAAAAGATTCATATGACTCCATTCCGGTGGCAGAACGGAAATCCTTATCTCCGCGAGAATACGATAAACACAGCCGTCCGATCCTTATCCCGGCTACAGCCAATAAAAACCGGAGCCTGTTTGACGTTTTGTCATTTTGACAAAGATCATACCATCGGAACTTCCATCAAAAGCACGGTCGCATGTTTCAATACCTCTATGGCAATGCTGTCGGTGTCCCAGAAACCGGCACCGTCACGTTTGGAAAGGACTGTGTTGGCAACCTCCACTTCGCCTTCGATCACGAACAGGTAAACGCCGTTCTTCTTGCCATGCAGTTTGTATTCCTTCACCAGTCCCGCATCCAACGTACCCATCGAGAACCAGGCATCCTGGTTGATGGAAGCCGGGGCGGAGCCGTCCGGCGCAATCATCATTCCCAGCTCATTCTTCTTCAGAACAGGGCGGATATCATAGCTCTTATAATGAGGTGCTGTATTCTCCTCACGCGGGAACACCCAGATCTGGAGGAAATCCAGCTGCTCTTCACCGCTATCATTGAACTCGCTATGGAAAATCCCCGTACCTGCACTCATCACCTGGATATCGCCCGG
The DNA here is from genome assembly GCF_019041495.1 of Parabacteroides sp. MSK.9.14. Lineage (NCBI taxonomy): Bacteria > Pseudomonadati > Bacteroidota > Bacteroidia > Bacteroidales > Tannerellaceae > Parabacteroides > Parabacteroides sp. MSK.9.14. Next base: position 21,810 of record NZ_JAHPXO010000015.1, on the reverse strand, counting down.
AGTAATCACTTCGCTGTTCCGGATACTGTCGCCGTGACGCAAATATCCTTTCAACGGAATAGAGATGACTTCCATATTCTTATGTGGATGTGTATCGAAGCCCTCTCCCGGAGCGACAGAGTCGTCATTCAGGACCCGAAGCATGCCAAAATGTACTCGCTTCGGGTTGTAGTAATTGGCAAAACTAAAAGTGTGATGGGTCTTCAGCCATCCATGATTTGCATACCCGCGAGTATTGGCTTTATCCACTACTGTTTTCATAAATAATCCTCCTTTGTTAATTTCATCCATATAACACTCCGGATTATGGAAAAGTTGCTGATACGGGCTGGCACCGATGTCCGGATATTCTTGACTTCCCCATACACGAAAGAGAGAAAATAGGCAAAAACATAATTTTCTTTAGTCTCGACAATACATGATACAAGAGAATTGAGTACTTTTGTACCCTAATAAAATCATCCCGTAAATATAAACACTATGGCAGTTTACTTAAACGATGTATCAAGAACATTCGGCGAATACTTGCTTATTCCAGGTTTAACAACCAAACAATGTGTGCCAACCAACGTTTCGCTGAAAACTCCGCTTGTGAAACACAAAGTGGGCGAAAAGCCTGCGATCGAACTAAACATTCCTTTTGTTTCAGCGATCATGCAATCCGTGTCCGGTCCCAAGTTGGCCATCGAACTGGCCCGCAACGGAGGACTGTCTTTCATCTTCGGTTCACAACCTATCGACAGCCAAGCCGAAATGGTCCGGAAAGTAAAGAAGTTCAAAGCCGGTTTTGTAATCAGCGACTCCAATCTGACGCCTGAAAATACGTTGGCAGATGTAATCGCTCTAGTACAGCGCACCGAACACTCTACGATCGGTGTGACGGACGACGGTACTCCTAACGGTAAATTGCTGGGTATGGTGACCAGTCGCGACTATCGTGCCGAAAAGGATTCTCCCGACAAGAAGGTGAAAGAATTCATGACTCCGTTCTCCAAACTGATCGTCGGCGAACTGGGCATGACATTGAGTGAAGCCAACCAGATCATCTGGGATCACAAACTGAACACGTTGCCGATCATCGACAAGGAACAGAACTTGCAATATTTCGTCTTCCGCAAAGACTACGACAGCCACCGCGACAATCCGAAAGAGTTGTCCGGCAGCGATAAGAAACTGCTCGTAGGCGCGGGGATTAACACACGCGACTATATGGAACGTGTTCCTGCGCTGGTTGAAGCGGGTGTCGACGTATTGTGTATCGACTCGTCCGACGGCTATTCCGAATGGCAGCAGGCAACACTGCAATGGATCAAGAAAACGTATGGTGACAAGGTGCTGGTCGGTGCCGGAAATGTTGTCGATAAGGAAGGTTTCGACTACCTGGTCGAAGCCGGAGCCGATTTCATCAAGGTAGGTATCGGTGGCGGTTCCATCTGTATCACCCGTGAACAGAAAGGTATCGGCCGCGGACAGGCTACCGCATTGATCGACGTGGCACAGGCACGCGACGAATATATGAAAAAGACAGGTATCTATGTGCCCATTTGCAGCGACGGCGGTCTGGTGCATGACTATCACATGGTTCTTGCTTTGGCGATGGGTGCGGACTTCCTGATGATGGGACGTTATTTCGCCCGCTTCGACGAATCTCCGACGAAGAAGATGAAGATCGGTAACAATTTCGTAAAGGAATACTGGGGCGAAGGTTCGAACCGCGCCAAGAACTGGCAGCGTTACGACATGGGCGGCAGCGAAGCACTTAAGTTCGAAGAAGGTGTCGACAGCTATGTGCCATACGCTGGAAAGATGAAAGACAACCTCAACCTCACATTAGGCAAAATAATCGCCACGATGTGCAGCTGCGGAGCTATCACCATTCCCGATTTGCAGAAGAACGCCAAAATCACATTGGTTTCCTCAACCAGTATCGTGGAAGGCGGAGCGCATGACGTGATCTTGAAGGAACAGAACTAAAAAACAGACTATTTATTCATAAAAAAGAGAGTATCCGGTTTTTCCAGATACTCTCTTTTTATTTAGGCTTACTTACGAATACTGTTTACTTGAATATAGAACTTAATACCTCCCCTGTCCAAGGTAAAGGTTTCTCCACATCAAACAAACGGAGGATCGTAGCTGCCGTATTCACGGTATTATTGGGTTCCGTGATCTTGAACCCTTTGCGTATTCCGGGACCGGTGATCCCCCAGGGAACAATCATCTCATTCGTGCTGACTCCGCCATGTCCGTATTCAATACCTCCGTGATCCGTCAGGAACATAAAATGAGTGTCTTTATACAAGCCGTCCCGTTTCATCTTTTCAAGAAATTTCCCGATCTCGACATCCGCTTCTTCAATAGACTTGATATATTCCGGAGACATCCATTTATGTTTATGCCCGGCATGATCGGTATGCACGGAATAAAGAAATACCAAAGTGGGATTACCTTCATTAGCCTTCAGAAAAGAAAATGCCTTTTCATAATTCGGGACATAAGCATCCTGTTCCAAATAGCTGACTTCATCCAAATACTTCTTGTTATACGGATAGAACAGATTTATCCAGTTATAATAAAAAGCCGTCTTCATCTGCGGAACTGCATCCTTAAGGATTTTAAATACCGATGGATAATAACCATCACTGTCCGTATGGATGGCAGGCAGCTTGAATTTGGATATTTCCCAACTGTTGTCAACAACTCCATGCTGTTCCGGACCACTTCCCGTCAAATGGCTTGTCCAATTGGGCAAAGTCACCGAAGGCATAACCACCCGCGTATCAAGCGAAAGGGAACCATCAGCCAGCAAGGCATCCAAATTCGGAGTTCTTGCTTTCAGAAATCCTTCCACACAAATACCATCGAGAGATATCAGGACCACACGCTTGGCTTTCGCTTTGCCAACCCCATCCGTCATAGCAGCAGCAGGAATGGGAAGAGAGGCCGAACCTAAAGCCAACGCACCTGCAAGCCCCTGCTTGAAAAATGTTCTTCTTGAATTTTTCATGATAATTTTATTATACGATTTTCCCCTGAAGCAAGTCTGAAATTCTTCAACCGCTTCTCTTTATCTCCAATAACCAACTTGTCCAACTGTAAAGAACCTTTCAGGACTTCGATCGTAGCAGTATCATCTGTAACGGTACAAGTACCCCAGGCATAACCGTTGCTCCAGAAATAACATCCCGGCCGGTCCGTGAAATGCATCCGTCGATCCACTCCTGAATATTGGAAATCGCTCAACGCGATTACTGCTGCCCAACTTGCCATCGAACGGGCATAGTGATGTCCGCACTCCGCCTCGCTGAACGGATTCCGCTTCGCCCCGTCATGACGGTCACGAATCGCACGGATGCAAGTCAAGGCCTCCTTTTCCATACTTTCGTATATCATGCCGACAGCGGCACAATATTCGAAACCGGTCATCACTTCGGCAAAGTAAGGGAAAGGGACTTCCAGTCGTCCTTTCGGCCAGGAGGCCATCAGCAGACCGGACTCATCTCCCATCACATACGAACGCATATTATTAAAGTAACGGCTGAAATCCTTCACATAATTATATTTCATGATACTTCCCAATGTCGTACGGATATGCTCCTTATCTCCCAGATATCCCAAACCGCATATATGGGCCATATACTGTCCGACCAACTGATCGACCAGGCAACCTTTTCCCAATTGAAACGGCGGAACCTTCACGTCCGGATTCCGCATATCCAGATATTCAAATGTTTCGGGATCGGTTATCTTATGTTCATAATATTCCCCGTTAAACAGATTGGCATCCATCCAGATGCTTCCCTGCCGGAACAAAGTATTGCATTTCTTGGCAAACGTCTTATCCTTCATGGCTAAAGCCATTTTCTCAGCCGCCTTTAAGGCTCCCATATACCAGAAGCCCATTTGAGGATTCGGACCGAAATAGTTCACATCCATCGTGTTATGCTGCGAACCTTCCATGATGCCGTCCTGATTGCCATCCCAACCTTTGTCGGTCCAGGCATAAGCAAGCACTTTCTTTACTTGCCCCCAATTCTTTTGCAGGAACTCATCGTCTCCCGACAACTGCCAATCCCGGTAAATCTTCATGACACATCCCATCTGGCCGTCCGCCGCAGCCGAATTACCTTTCGCTGCTTCCGATAAAGGCAAGGAAGCCCGGAAATTCATCAGCCCGTTTTCTTTCGTCGCATAGTTGAATTCCACATCACGCATCGTCTTTGCCAATTCACCGAAAAGAAACGGTGTCGCCACCTCGTAGTTCCAAACATGCGTGCAGCTGCCGGCACAAGAACCGAAACGATCCATCACGCCTTCCCATCCCATCAAATGTCCGCTAGGTAAACGAAAGACCGTTTGCGAACGCAATGTTGCCAGATTAAACAAAGCAGCCTCTTTGACAACATCAGGATAAGTCGATTTCAGGAAGGCATGCACAAAAGAGAGCGTCTGCCTTTCCATTTCCGGAATCTGAGGTACGATTGCCTCGGCCGCTTCCCAGGCATCCGGGAACCGAGTGCTGTAATAGTTCCCGACAATTGTTTCCGACCAAGCTTTCCGGTTCGGGAAATTCCAAGTCAGGTAGAAAGTAAACGTTTCCGTACTGCCAGGTCCCACTGTCTTCTTTACCGCCAGCGAAGCCATCGGGTCTTCATCCTCCTGTCTGTCCCGCTCCGTCAGTTCGCCATCAGCACTAAAATCATCCCAAAAGTTAAGAATACCATTATTCCAATTATCCGCCCGCGAAGAAGTCCGGTAGGTGACCCCTTCTACTGCCTGAGTGGTCAAGGCCACCGTTCCATAAGCCGGATCATTCTTATCTACCCCGTCCGAATATAGGTAGAGGCCTTGCAAGCCGTTCTTTTTACGAAACTGGTTTTTATTGTCTTTCGCGCCTGTCGGAATGTAATCTCCTTTCCAGTCAGTCCTGAACTTACTGCCGTCCTTCCCGATAAAATTGCGCATCGAACCACAAACGGCTACCTCCAAAGGACGGTCGGTCGTATTTGTCACCTCATAAGCCAACACGGCAATCGGCATGCCACTGGCATCTGCGTCTCCCGGTACCAACGGATTGAATCCTTTGACCGTCACTTTCACCGGCAATTGCCGGTCGGAAAGATGCACTTGTCCGAACGGATAAGCCGCCTCGAAAGTAGCATCGGCAAAACGCGGCATACCGTGATGGTTCACCGGCCGCCCCTCATAATGCAAATACTCCTGCGGATATAAAGGACCTGCAAGCAGGGTAGTCATAGCCTCTCCCGTCTGCGGTTTTGCATAAATTGCAAAGAAAGGTGCATTATTGCCGGTCGTCACCGTACTATATTTCTTACCAGGGACATTCATAATCTCCCAATCCCGCAACTCTCCCCGGCCTCCCAAAGAGACCGTTCCAGTCCCGATTCCTCCCAAAGGCAATGCCACCTGGTAAAGATGTTCCCGGTCATATTGTTTCAGAACCGGCCATGTTTGCGGCTTCCATTCTTGGGAAAAGACGGCTCCGGAAACAAACATACAAATCGTTAACAGCTTTAATCTATTCATAACTCCAAAATTAATTCAAGGCATACAATGCTCAAAGGGCTAATATACTTAAATATTATCCATTTCGGCCTTTTTTAACGGAAAAGATATCCGATATACCCATTATTACATCGGAGAGTTATAATCTTGAAAGGTTCAAAAGCTTGCCATAAAAAAGAGGATAAGCTATGTTAGCAAAACAAACAACAACCCTTATTGGGACGTTTTACTGTTTGGATTGAAAACCCAAGCAATCCGTGTCTGACATTTTTCTCTTTTATACCCGAATTAATAAGCAACCAGCAAAACGAGCACAGCAGGAAATCGAAAAACAAAATCCCTTTATGCTCAAAAAACAGAATATCCTAACATTGTGGAAAAGCTGAACTCCCGGAGAATTGCCTATAGTAAACGAATGTGTTTTGTTGTTAACGAAACAATGTTATACAATAACTCCCTTCCCAGATCAGGATAAGAAGGGAATTATAACCCGGATTTTGCATCAATTGCATTACGATGGCTAACCTTATGCATTAGCCATCCTAACTCATAGGGTTAGCACTTGTAAAGCGATGCCTTACTTTCTATACCTTATTTACCGGATGGCAGCCTGTCTACCACCATCGGACGGACAATATTTCCTCCTAACGAAACAATACTATCCTTGACAAACATATCTACGACAAACGAATTGCGAGGATGTATCTCAGACTCACTTTTGTGCGCATGGAAGACATAGCGCATCTTACCTTTCATATCGACAAAAGGAGCACCGTGACCGACGCCAACTAGCCCATCGCACTTATGCAACACGGGATTGCCTTCGTACTTTTTCCACGGGCCGAAAGGCGAATCCGATGTGGCAAAGCCTACCGCATAGTCCTGGCTTGTATAGCCGTTTGCCGAATAAATCAGATAATAGACGCCATTCTGTTTAAAGACGGAAGGACCTTCCACTACTTTGGGAAGAACCAATTCCCACGGTTCTTCGGCCTTGAAACATTGTGTCAATGTTTCTTCCTTGATCTCTTTCAGGTTCTCTTTCAGCTCTGCGCACCAGATGACATTGCCGTCGTTGAAACGAACGAAATATAGATAGGCTTTTCCGTCTTCGTCAAAAAAGACGGAAGTATCGATGCTCTTTTCCTCGCGGATCGGCTTATGCTCGTCCTGCTTGAACGGACCCAAAGGAGAATCTGCCGTAGCAACACAAATATGCTCTTCCGTCGAATAGAACATGTAGAACTTCTTATCTTTTTCAACATAATAGACTTCCGGCGCCCAGAACATCGATTCGCCGTACGAGTTCGCATGGCTAAGCGACAAAGCCGAGGCACGTTCCCAGTATTCGAGGTCTTTGGAGTAATAGACGTCAAAACCGGTTCCGACATTCGTCCCGTAAATATAGTAGAGGCTGTCATGTACCAAGATGTAAGGATCAGCCAGAGGGACCGTCTTGGACAAGACAGTTACCGGCTTTTCTTCTTCTACTTTTCCTTCTTCCTTTTTATCGGATTCGGAATCCGAACAACTCATGCAAAAACAAAGGGAGAACGAAAACAATAAAGTAATCCATTTCTTATTCATAAAATCATCAGTTTAATTATTTAATAACAGGACGAAACGCACCGTAAGAAGGCTCCAATTTATCAACGTAAGGCCAGCCGTCTTCATCCCACAAAATGCGGTCCAACAAAACTTGCCGTTGCGCATCCAAACGTTCCAGTTCAAAAGCATGGTAAAGCATCCACGTGTTCTTTTCGTCATCTTCGAGAAGGGTGGAATTGTGGCCGGTCCCAACAAAGCGGTCATTCTTATGCAGGATTACTTCATGCTTGTTATCCAACATTTGTCCTCCCTGTTTATCGACATACGGGCCGAAAAGGTCTTTCGAACGCGCCACAACTGTGGTGTAGGTGCTTTTCTGTCCTTCGCAACAAGAGCCGATAGAGCCGATGAGGTAGTAGTACCCGTCGCGTTTCCACAGGTTGATTCCTTCGTAAGCGTTGCCAGCGATCTGGCGCTTGGTGTCAAGTTTAGGCGTGATCATCACATCATCTGTCACATCCAGTTCCATGATATAAATTCCGAAGAAGCTCCCCCAAAGCATATAATACTTGCCGTCTTCCTCATAGAAATACTGGTCGATGGAGTTCTCTACATTCACTTCACGGCTGTCAAATACTTTGCCTTTCGGTGTGAACGGACCTTCGGGAGAATCGGAAACGGCATAACCAACGGTGCTAACCCAATGATTACCCCATTGCGCCAAAGAATAGAAAAGAACATATTTGCCTTTCACATAGCGAATCTCCGGGGCCCAAAGATGAGCACGTTCTTTGACATCCTTGTTGTCGGGCAAGAAGTCTGGACGAGTCTCATCAGTGAAGGCAGTTCCTATCTCTTCCCATTCCACCATATCTCTTGATCGAAAAATCGGCAAGTTACGGATATCTTCAGTCGCATATAAATAAAAATAACCATCTTTTGCTCGCATGGCAGTCGGATCAGGTGCAGCAATCCGTATCACCGGATTATGATAAGCTAGTTGTGAATCATCAACTTTCGGAATATCCTGCCCATCCGAATTTCCAGTATTACCATTTCCACTACAAGCAGTGCAATAAATAGCACAAGACAACAAGAAAAATTTTTTTACATTCTTCATTTTCTATCTATTTTTATGAAGAAGCTATTACAATAGTACATATCAAAAATATAAACTTTTGCAACAGCTTCTTCTTTACAAAATCATTACTTCCAACCCGGATTCTGTTCCATATTCGGGTTCATCTGCGTTTCGTTATACGGAATCGGATATAACCAATAATGGTCTCCCCCCCACGCATAATGATAAGTTGCCTGTCCCCAAACCTGTCGCAGACCGTTCACCACCTGTTTGCCGTTGTCGTCATATGTGGCAAACTTTTTGTCCTTCCAAGTCTTCCAACGAAGTTCGTCAAAGTAAATCAGGTCTTCACCAAGCAATTCCCAATACCGTTCGTTCCGGATACGTTCACGCATATCAGCTTGGCCCATCACGGTCGTTGGGACATTGGAGTTGAGCAATTGGGCACCGGCACGAGCACGTACCTGATTGACAACAGTAACCGCTTCGTCTATCTTGCCCTGTTCGTTCAATGCCTCAGCAAGGTTCAACAGAACATCAGCATACCGGATTTTCGGCATATCAATACCAGTACCTTTTTGGCTACCTTCACCGACTCCTTCCGTCACGAATTTACGGTTCAGATAATAAAACATCGCCTGCGTATCAGTACGCAAATCACTCGCTTCACGCGTAATCGTACCATCCGCATTTTGTGTTTCTATCCACTGGCTACGGAACGGATAGCGGTTTGTAAAGTAATTATCAGCACCTCCGTCACCTCCTAAATAGGTGGCATACGGCGTAATGACACTCATTTCTAAACGCGGATCACGCTGTTCGTAGGCCTTGCGAATACGAGCTTCATTGCCACTCGGCAGATAATAATCCATATTGGCCCCCTGCTCTTTCGCATTTGCGATTTCTGATTCCGTCAAGTTATCACGCAAGAAAAAGACACGGCGTTCATTGACCGTCAACTTATAATACTCGGGAATGATCTTCGACCAGTCGAACTTGCTTCCATCCGCACACTCATAGGTATCAACGAAATCCGGATTGACCAAATAGTTATTCCACATGGAACCATAAGTACAACGATTACCAAATCCCCGGTTCTTAGAATTCCAATAACCATCCTCTTCGATGCACTGGACAGAGAAGATCATCTCATCACACTGCTCATTGACCTCCTTGAACAACATCTTATAGGCATTCGCACCGGAAGTAAACAGGCGATAACCACAATCACCGACCTTTTTGAAGTCAGCTTCAGCAGCCCCCCAGTTCTCCAACCACAGGTATATCTTGCCTCTGAGCGCATACGCTGCACCTTTCGTAATGTGACCATAATCATTGTCGCCGCTGTTGTATTTATCCGGCAAATTTGGCTCGTTGATGCAATCAGTCAAATCCTTAATCAACTCATTCCAGAGATCCGTCATAGAAAGACGGCTACCCTTCGCTTCTTCGATGTTCTTGATTGGCTCTGTATAATAAGGAACACCACCAAACAGCAAGTTCAATTCATAATACCAATAGCTACGGAGAAATTTGGCTTCAGCAATCAAACGTGCTTTCTTCGCTTCCGGAAGCCCTACCACATCCGGCATATTAGCAATCACATCATTGCAACGGATGATAAACTTATAGTTGTCATGCCAAATCCAACTCGGACCATCTCCTGATGTCGTCTGGTTGCCAAACAGCATACCAAAGTTACGCCAGTTCGCATCGCGATCCATCACTGCCGAAAAGCAATCGAACCACATATTATAGTTATCATTATACAAATGGTTCAATCCATTGTATAAGCCGGTAACAGTCTGTTCAGCCATCGTGGCATCTGCCCATACCTCTCCTTCACTCGGCTGGTTTTTCGGAGTCAAATCCATATCTACACAACCTGTAAAGAACAAACCTGACAAAATTGTTGCTGAAAAAAGTTTTGCCATGTCTTTTATAATTCCCAAATTATTCTTGTCCATACTTTTTTTCACAATTTAATTAGAATGTCACATTAACACCAACCGTATACTGGCGGATCGGCATATAACCGTCACCGGCCATACGTTCCGGATCGCTACCTTCGAACTTAGTGATTGTCAGTAAATTTTCGCCAGACAGATAAACTCGTGCATTCTGAATGAAGGCTACTTTCATCCATTCTTTCGGAAAGGTATAGCCTATCGTCAGGTTTTTCAGCTTTATGTAGTTACCATTCTTCAGATGCCAAGAACTGGTAGCACTTGCCTGACCGCTGTTCTGATAACCAACGAGACGTGGCGTTTCGGAATAAATGTTCGTACGCGGATCATTCGGATTTTCAGGATCGAAGAAATAGTGATCATAAGCAATGTCATATCCGAGACCATATCCGTGCGTAACACTGACGCTGTTTTGCGTTTGTTTGTAATAATCGATCTTGAATCCGGCTGCTCCCGCCCAGTTCATCGATAGGTCAAAGCCCTTCCATGTCATGCTTGCCTGCAAGCCGAAGTAGTATTTCGGTCTCCAAGAAACACTTTGAAAATCGCGATCGTCATCATTACCATAAATACCATCTCCGTTATAGTCAGCATAAATCATATCCCCATACCAAATCTTATCTTTGCCGATCGCTTGGTTTGGGTAAAACTTATAACCAGCATCAAACATCGCCTGCAACCATTTCATATCAGCCTCAGTACGGATCATTCCGTCTTTCGGTCCCCCATTAATATTCACTGTCCCATCACTATTGAAATAAGAACCGTTACCTTTGTATGGATTCATCATATAATATTCATTCATCTCGTGGCCTTCCACGATCAAGTTGGACGAACCGTTTGCTACCGTACCAACATTCTGATACCACACTTTATTGCCGTTGGCATCCGTACGCCATTCGCGGACCAACTCCCCTTTATATTTCGTCACTTTATTCTTATTATAAGTAAAGTTTCCTGAAACTGAGTAAGAGATATCTCCGACACGGTCATTCCAACCCAAAGTAATTTCAAGCCCTTTGTTGTTAACACCTGCCAGATTCTGGAGCGGAGAAGTAAATTGGTTCAGAGATTCCGGAAGCGTCGGGCGATATAAGATTCCATCCGTTTTTTTGTCATATACTTCGATCGTTCCGTTCAAACGGTTGTTCAAAACACCGAAATCAAGACCTATATTGGTAATAGCCGTTTCCTCCCATTCCAAAGCGTAGTTGGAGAAAGTAGTCATGGCTAAACCATTGGATTTATTGCTATTGAACGCATAGTTGTAGCCTGAACCGTAAAGTGCCTGCCACTCGTAATTACCAATGGAATTATTACCCAACTTCCCCCAAGATGCACGCAGCTTCAAATTACTCAACCAATCTATATCTTTCATAAATTCCTCTTCAGATATACGCCAACCGGCAGAGAAAGAAGGAAACAGACCCCAACGAGAATCGGGAGAAAAACGAGAAGAACCATCATAACGCATGTTCATTTCGAACAAGTAACGATTGTCAAATGCATAATTGATGCGACCGAACCAAGAACGAGAAGAATATTCGTATGAAGAACCCTTAATATAATAAGGATCCGTCATGGCATCAAAGTCTGTCAAATTGACACTTGACATACCTTCCTTACAAATATCCACTTCGTCTCCCCAGTTACGCGATTCTTCATAACCGATCAATGCACCCACATCGTGCTTTCCATAAGTATGCGCCCAACTCACCAGCATATTGGTTTTCCAGTACTTTTCACGTCTTTCCCAATCATACACCTTATAAGTAGCCATATCCGTAGAAGTCGGAGGCGTACTCAAAGTCATTGTACGGTTGAAACTGTACTGTTCTTTATAATCAGAAGGTTGCCATCTGTGATGGTTTGTAAACTGATCATAATAAAAGTTGGCTGTAAACTTGAAGTCTTTCAAGAACTTCACTTCTATATACGGGTTCACGAAATATTTGTTCTGCTTGTAGTAACCATACGAGTTACTCATATTCAGCAATGGGTTTCCTGCCTGCCCGTCTTCTTCGTTAGTTTCGATTCCACCATATTTGCCGTCATAATAAGGATAAACACCTGGGGTCACCTTCTGCATGTTCAATCCCCACATATCGCCCAGATTATTGCGATCCTGATCGGCGTTATACCCCCAAGCACGCATTCCTACAGTCAGGAAATCGGTTACTCTCGACTCGATGTCACTACGCAAATAATATTTCTTTACCCCCGACTCGATAACCAAACCTGGATTATTCAGGTAAGTACCCGAAATCGCATAGTTAGTACGCTTTTCCGCACCAGTCAAGCTGATAGTATGTTCCTGCATCCATTTCGGGTCATAAACGACATCATACCAATCCGTATTCGGATGCGTCACATAATTCGGTATGCCAGCGACATTCGTCGCGTTCGGGTTATTAGCTGCTTCACGCCACTCATTGATCGTCGACTGGGAGAACTTGGCCGCCTGGTTCGTGTTGAGATAACCTTCGTTGACAAACTCCATATAATCCGCATAATCCGTTACCTGACGAATCAGCTTGGCCGGAGTCTGGTAAGAAAACTTGCCCGAATAGGTCACATTGATTTTTCCATCCGAACCACGTTTCGTCGTAACCAAGATTACCCCATTAGCCCCTCTGTTACCGTAAATGGCACAAGAAGCGGCATCTTTCAAGATGGAGATCGAAGCCACATCATTTGGATTCACTTCATTGAGGCTCATCTCCATTCCGTCCACAAGGATCAGTGGGCCAGCATCGTTCATCGTACCCACACCACGGATCAAGATGGAAGAACCTTCGGCATTCGGCTGGCTACTAGTATTCATCACATTGACACCAGCCGCCATACCTGACAACGATGCGGCGATCGTGGTAACCGGACGGCTCAGCTTCTCATCCGTAAAATTTAGACTGGCTACAGATCCGGTCAAATTCACCTTCTTCTGAGCAGCATAACCGACAACAACAACTTCTTCAAGAGCTTGGGTGTCATCTTTCAATACGATTTCGAAAGCCCCTTTATTACCCACTACAATCTCTTGGGCCATGTAACCGATATAGGATACCGAAAGTTTAGAATCGGCAGAAACGCCTTCCAGCGTAAATTTCCCGTCCATATCGGTTATTGTTCCGTTGGTAGTGCCCTTTACCGAAACATTCGCTCCGACAACCGGTTCGCCATTAACATCGCGGACAACTCCGGTGACAATCTTTCCCTGCTGGTGAACGCCAGCCTCCTTGACAGTTATGATAATGTTTTTATTCGATATCGTATAACTACAATTCGGGAGAATTGTAGTCAGTATATCTGATATACTGACTACAATTCGGGAGAATTGTAGTCAGTATATCTGATATACTGAGATCCTCAGCATTCAATGTGACACGTTTGTCCACGTCTATTATTTCGTCATTATAAAAGAACGTAAACTCACTGCAATTTTCAATTTTCTTTAATACCTCTTTGACTGTTGAGTTTTTCATATTGAGGCTAATCCGGACAGTCTGAGAATAAGACTCTGTAGCATAAAGCCCACTTAACATGAAAGTTAACATAAACAGGGCTAAATTCATCACCCTGGTTTCTTTTTGAATAAAAGAATACAAAAGACCCTTTCGGTTAAAATAAATCATATTCTATATAGATTTTCAGTTAAACTTTATCGCCGAAACCAAATACCGGACGATAGATTAATTATTTTTTTCGACAGACGAATGCAACCCACATACACCTATCCTCTTTTTTCACAATAACATCATTTGTCTATTCCCATAAGCAATCTGTTTTTAAAGTTAAACATTTATTTTCGAGGAGTTATATATACTTTATTTTTCTTTATCTCATACCTAATCGGAGCAATCAGACTCATCGCCTCCATCACCTCTTCGATGCTCTCCTGCCGGATTGTGAAAGAAAGACGAGTGGCAGCGGCAAACTGCTTCGGGCATTCAATGTCCATATTATAGCGTCCCTCCATACTGATTAAGATATCAGCCAGACAGTCGTTGTCAAATACCAGGCGGTCTTTGATCCAATCGGTATATAAACCGACTTTGGCTTCTTCGACAGAGGCGATCTGATCCGACTTACGGTATCTGAACAGTTCATCCGGTTTCAAGTAAACCGGATCTTTCATGGCTTTTCCCGATATCTTTACACTACCGCTCAGCAAAGCGGTCTTTACAAATTCACCGGAAGAATAGCTATCGAGATCGAAGCAGGTCCCCAAGACCTCTACATCTATCTCTCCCGCCTGTACGACAAAAGGCTTTTTCGCATCTTTCGCCACCTCGAAATATGCTTCTCCCTCCAAAGAGACCAACCGTCTGTCATCGGCAAATTGATTCGGATAAGTCAGTTTAGTTTCCGAATTCAGCCAAACCACCGATCCGTCAGGCAACGTGAACCGGCCTTTGCTTCCTTTTGCCGTAATCAGTTGGTTTTGCACGATGACATCAGGAGCGGAATGCTCCCTCCAACTGCCGATACCATAACCGATTCCCAGCAAAAGCAACAAGACGGCAGCAACCCGCGTCCAACGCAAAACCACCGATAATGTATTTCTCTTCGCAGGCAAGTCCCTCTCCATCCGTCCCTGCTCCAACAAGATACGGTTTTTCAGTTTCCCCAAAGCGATATCGATCTCCAGCTCGTTTCCGGCAGCGACATTACAAGACAGCCACAGGTCACGAGTTGCAATAAAATCATCCCGATTATCATCCGATTGTTTCAGCCATCGAAGCAATAGCCTCTTCTCTTCCAGTTCAGCCGAGCCATCCAGATAACGGATTATGATTTCGTTGATATCGTGTGTTTCTTCTTTCATTACAGATTCATTTATTAGTAATACAAAAAAAGGTAGTTTTACCCTACCTCCATCCTACAAAGAATTAACGTTTCTTTTTATTCTCCGGCATGAAACTTTCGTTCCACCCTCTGGCTGTCTAAAGAGAAAGACAAGTGACAGCCAACACTAACAAAGGGAATAAGTCCCTTTGGATAAGATATTCTTTCAACCCAGAAAGAGCCTTGCTAATCTGCTTTTCAACCGCTTTGATACTAATATTCAGTTGTTCCGCAATCTCACGGTTCTTCAATCCATAGCTCCGGCTTAACATAAATATTTTATGGCATTGAGGGGGAAGCGTGTTTATATAAGACATGATTTCTTCTTCCAGTTCTTTCAATAACAAGCTCTGCTCGGAATTTTGCATATAAGAGGAAACGTACTGATCCAATATATCCGTCTCTCTCTCAGGTTTCAAAGGGTATACATCCTGTTGTTTCTTATCCAACGCATTCAGAGCATGCGTATATACGGCTTTGAAAAGATAAGACTTTACAGATTCATCCTCAAAACGGATACTTTCACGCCGCTTCCAAAGTTCATAAAAAACATCCTGAACAATATCTTCCGACAAATCCTTATCATTCACAAAACGGAAAGCATACGCCCGCAAAGGTTTGTAGAAACGCTTGAACAGTGTTTCCAAGGCTGCAAAATCCTGAACATAGATCTCTCCTGACATGAATTTGTTGTTTTATAAAAAGCAAAGTTACTACAAAAAAGTGAAATGCGGAAAGATATAGTGATAGAATTGAGTTACAAGGGTTTTGGTTGAAGTGGCGATAATCCGTGAAGCCATTACAATCCCTGCCGAAGCCAAATCCTGACGCCGCTACGTTACTTGTTCGTAACCATGCCCGAAAATGCGACAAACGGGTACGAATAGCGAAACAAGGCTCTAAGGAATAGTGAGTTATCCATAACTCATGCGAAAAATCAGGTTACGGAAAAAGATTGCGCCGTTCCTCCCCGTTTTGCGTACCAACACCGGACTCTTCACCAACTAATTTTGAAACCCAAAAATTAAGGACAATGAAGAGTACATTTTCAGTAATCTACTACCTCAAGCGTCAGGTAGTGAAAAAGGACGGGACAGTTCCCGTCATGGGACGCATCACGGTGGACGGCAGCCAGACACAGTTCAGCTGCAAACTGACTGTCGATCCGAAACTGTGGGACACCAAAGGTGGACGTGTCACGGGCAGAAGCACGGCGGCACTCGAAACGAACCGTATGCTTGACAAGATGCGGGTACGCATCAACAGGCATTATCAGGAAATCATGGAGCGTGACAACTTCGTCACGGCGGAGAAGGTGAAGAACGCCTTTCTCGGACTGGAACACCGCTACCACACGCTGATGCAGGTGTTCCGCCAGCACAACGAGGACTACGAGAAGCAGGTGGAGGCAGGCATGAAAGCCAAAGGCACGCTGCTGAAGTACCGCACCGTTTACAAGCACATGCAAGAGTTCCTCGACATCCGCTACCATGTGAAGGACATCGCCCTAAAAGAGCTTACCCCGGCTTTCATCTCCGACTTCGAGATGTTCCTGCGCACGGACAAGCACTGCTGCACCAATACCGTGTGGCTGTACGTCTGCCCGTTACGGACGATGGTATTCATCGCCATCAACAACGAGTGGCTGACGCGCGACCCGTTCCGCGAGTATGAAATCAAGAAGGAGGAAACAACACGCAGTTTCCTGACCAAAGATGAGATCCGCCTGCTGATGGAGGGGAAACTGAAAAACGCCAAACAGGAATTGTACCGCGACCTCTACCTGTTCTGCGCCTTCACGGGGCTGTCGTTCGCGGATATGCGCAACCTTACGGAAGAGAATATCCGCACCTACTTCGACGAACACGAGTGGATAAACATCAACCGCCAGAAAACGGGCGTGGTGTCCAACATCCGCCTGCTCGACATCGCCAACCGCATAATCGGCAAATACCGGGGACTGTGCGGGGACGGCAGGATATTTCCCGTTCCGCATTATAACACGTGCCTTGCCGGTATCCGTGCCGTCGCCAAGCGTTGCGGCATCACCAAGCATATCACGTGGCATCAGAGCCGCCACACGGCAGCCACGACGATATTCCTCTCCAACGGTGTTCCCATCGAAACGGTCAGCTCCATGCTCGGACACAAGAGCATAAAGACGACGCAGATTTACGCAAAGATAACCAAAGAGAAGCTCAATCAGGACATGGAGAACCTTGCCGCAAGATTGAACGGCGTCGAGGAATTTGCAGGTTGCACCATCTAAAAAGAAAAGCCATGAAACGTGACACAATCATCATCGAGGACAAGGCAGTCAGCGTAACCGGTAACGACGTGTGGATGACCGCCACCGAAATAGCCGGATTGTTCCATACGACCGTCCCGGCAGTGAACGCCGCCATCAGAGCCGTCCGCAAGTCGGACGTGCTGAACGACTACGAGGTGTGCCGCTACATGCAGCTTGAAAACGGGCTGCACGCGGACGTGTACGCCCTTGAAATCATCATCCCGGTCGCTTTCAGGGTGAATACCTACAACACCCACCTGTTCCGCACATGGCTGGTGGGAAAGGCACTCTCACAAGAGAAACGGCAGACATACGTGATGTTCATACAGAACGGAAAAGCCGGGTATTGCTGATTGCACATACCCCATAAGACAAGTAAACGGGTAGCACCACAAAAGGTGTCACCCGTTTACTTTTTCATGAAACCGCCTCACTCCAGCGGCTTGCGGTAGTTCGCTTCCAGTACCCCGCGCAGCCCCGTTTCCGGGTAAAGCACCTTCCCTCCCAAAAGTATGAAGGGCAACACGCGGTTGTTGCGGTATTCCTGCAAGGTGCGCCGGCTCACACGGAGCAGTTCCGACACCTCGCCGTCCGTCAGGTAACGTTCCCCGTCCAGCGGAGGACGGTAGCTTTCCAGAAATGCGGACAGCCATTTCGAGCCTTTGCGCATATCCTGCACCACAGAGGCTATCGGCTCGTCTTCCATCGTAAAAACATCGTTGTTCTCGTTCATCATAACTTCGGATTCAGTGGGTGAATAAATCAAATCATCTGCCGTGCGGATAGAGCGTGCCGACAAGCGGTATCAGCCGCTTCACCTCCTCTGGCTTGTAATAGAACCTGCGGTTTATCTGCGAGTAGCCGATAAGCCGCCTGTCACGCAGCGTCTGCAACGTGCGCGGGCTTATTCTCAACTGCCCGCAGACCTCCTCGCCCGTGAGCCATCTTTCCATGCGCCCCGTGTCGCTTTTGCGCCTCAGGGCGGCGACCTTCTCCGAGAGTGCGCCGAATGCCGCCACCATCATCTCGAAAGTCTTTTTCTCGATAGATACTATTTCCATATTCATGTCATTTAGAGTTTGCCGCAAAGGTAACGAAACGGCATACAAGACGTATCGTTTTCCGCTGAAAGGCTGCCTGTTGCGCCGTTTGACCGGGTTACGGAGCCATCTTCCGCAAAAATCTTACGTGAGTCACGTAGTGAGTTGTTAAAGCCCCTTTTGTTTATTGCCGAATTTTGTCGCAGAAACAAAAAGAAAGGACTGAACATGAAAGTGATAACAATGGAAAGTTCCGCCTACAAGGAGATGATGGCGCAGATTGCGAACATCGCAGGGTACATCCGCGAGGCAAGGGACGAGAAGAAACGGAAGCGGGAAACCGAAGACAAGCTGCTTGACACGGCACAGGCGGCGAAGATGCTCAACGTGAGCAAGCGCACCATGCAGCGTATGCGCACCGACCACCGTATCGAGTATGTGGTGGTACGCGGAAGCTGCCGCTACCGCCTTTCCGAGATACTGCGGCTATTGGAGGACAACACAGTAAGGAACGAGGAAGGGACAATAGACACCCTGTTCCACAACCACACGCTGCGCACGGGCGGCAAACCAAAAGGAAGGAGGACATAGGTCATGGAACTGCTCACACGAAACAACTTCGAGGGCTGGATGCAGAAGCTGATGGAACGGCTCGACCGTCAGGACGAACTGCTGCTGGCGATGAAGGCTGAGGGGAAACAGCCCACTATCACGGAAAGCATCCGCCTTTTCGACAATCAGGATTTGTGCATGTTGCTCCAGATAAGCAAACGCACCCTCCAACGCTACCGCAGCGTAGGCGCATTGCCCTACAAGACGCTGGGCAAGAAGACCTATTACAGCGAGGAGGACGTGCTGACATTCCTTTCCAACCATATCAAGGACTTCAAAAAGGAAGATATAGCCTTCTACAAGGCTCGTATCCATAATTTCTTTCATAAATAACCCATTAAAACATTTTTCAGATGGCAAAGAAAAAAGACGAAAAGGACGTGCTGGTAGTCCGTGACGAGAAGACAGGCGAGATCAGCGTGGTAGCCGGGCTGAACGCGGACGGCACACCCAAGCGCACCCCCGCAAAAGCGGAGAACGCGCAGAGTTTCCTGCAATTCGACCGACATGGCGACGTGCTGGACAACTTCTTCAAGAACTTCTTCCGGCAGTGCAAGGAACCCAGCCGCTTCGGTTTCTACCGCATTGCGGCAGACCAAGCTGAAAATCTCTTAGAGGTGATGAAGCAACTGCTGAAAGACCCCGAAGCGAACAAGGAGCTGCTCGCCCCTCACAAGGTGGACACCTCCGACTATGAGAAGAAGGTGCAGGAAGAGATGGCAGCACAACAGACAGAGAAACAAGAACCTCAAAAACAGGAGAACATGGAACAACGGAAAGAACAGCAACAGGACAAATCCGAACAGATGCAGGGCAAACGTGGCTACCAGCCCATCGACGAGAGTAAAATCAACTGGCAGGAGCTGGAGGACAGATGGGGCGTAAAGCGGGACAACCTTGAAAAGTCCGGCGACCTTACGAAGATGCTCAACTATGGCAAGTCCGACTTGGTAAAGGTCAAACCGACCTTCGGCGGCGAATCATTCGAGCTGGACGCCCGCCTCTCCTTCAAGAAGGACGGTGAGGGAAACATCAGCCTCGTGCCGCACTTCATCCGCAAGGAGCAGAAGCTGGATGAGTACAAGGAACACAAATTCTCCGACAATGACCGGAAGAACCTCCGCGAAACGGGCAATCTCGGTAGGGTCGTGGACATTGTGGACAGGGAAACGGGCGAGATCATCCCCTCCTACATCAGCATCGACCGCAAGACGAATGAAATCACGGACATTCCGGCAAGCAGGGTGCGCATCCCGGAGCGCATCGGCAAGACGGAAATCACCACGCAGGAGCGGGACATGCTCCGCGCCGGACTGCCCGTACGCGACAAGCTCATCGAGCGCAACGACGGCAGAAAGTTCGTCACCACCCTGCAAGTGAACGTGGAGCAGCGCGGCGTGGAGTTCGTGCCGGGAACCGGCAAGTCGCCCCGTACCGCACAGACACAGGAAACCAAAGGCGACACATCGAAAAGTCAGGCGCAGGGCGGGGAAAATGCCGCACAGACCAAGAAGGAGCAACGCCGCAACACGTGGACGAACGAGGACGGCAGCATCCGCCCCATCAGCAAATGGAGCGGCGTGAGCTTCACCGACCAGCAGAAAGCCGACTATGTGGCGGGTAAAGCCGTGAAGCTGGAGAACGTGACCGACAAGCAGGGCTTCCATGCCACGATGTATATCAAGTTCAACCCGGAGAAGGGACGCCCGTACCGCTACGACACGAACCCTGACAATGCACAGCAGGTTGCTCCGTCCAACGAGAGCCGCACGCAGGTGGCGGTGAACAACGATGGCAAGACCAACGAGGCTACAAAGAATCTGAGAGAGCCGTTGCAGAAAGGTCAGACCAACCCGAAGGACGCCCGCCAGCAACAGCAGCAGGAGAAGCCGCAGAAGAAAACGGGCAAGGGCATGAAAATGTAATCCCGTGTCCGCCACTGAATCCAAAATAAAATCCAAAGTATCAACAAAAAAGAAGAAGACATGAAGACAATCATTGCAGAAAAGCCCTCCGTGGCACGTGAAATCGCCCGCATCGTGGGCGCGACAAAGAGAGAGGAAGGATATTTCGAGGGAGGCGGTTATGCCGTGACATGGGCATTCGGACACCTCGTTCAGCTTGCCATGCCCGACGGCTACGGCGTGCGCGGATTTGTCCGTGACAACCTCCCGATTATTCCCGACACATTCACGCTCGTCCCCCGTCAGGTCAGGACGGAGAAAGGTTACAAGCCCGACAGCGGCGTGGTGTCGCAGATAAAAGTCATCAAAAGACTGTTCGACACAAGCGAACATATCATCGTGGCGACCGATGCCGGACGCGAGGGAGAGCTTATCTTCCGCTACCTCTACCACTATACGGGTTGCACCACTCCTTTCGTGCGCCTGTGGATCAGCTCTCTCACCGACAAAGCTATCCGCGAGGGACTGCGGAAACTCGAAGACGGCAGCAAATACGACAACCTCTACCTCGCCGCCAAAGCGCGGAGCGAATCCGACTGGCTCGTGGGCATCAACGGCACACAGGCGTTATCCATCGCCGCCGGACACGGCACGTATTCCGTGGGGCGGGTGCAGACACCAACGTTGGCTATGGTATGTGAACGCTACTGGGAGAACCGCCGCTTTACGTCCGAAGCATTCTGGCAGCTCCATATCGCAACGGACGGTTGCGACGGCGAAGTCGTGAAATTCTCATCCTCCGAGAAATGGAAAGAGAAAGAACCGGCGATGGAACTATATAATAAGGTAAAGGCGGCAGGTTGCGCCACTGTCACGAAAGCCGAGCGCAAGGAGAAGACGGAGGAAACTCCCTTGCTCTACGACCTGACCACGCTCCAGAAAGAAGCCAACGCCAAGCACGGCTTCACGGCGGAACAGACGCTTGAAATCGCGCAGA
>NZ_JAHPXO010000147.1:0-331 GCF_019041495.1 Parabacteroides sp. MSK.9.14 | reverse complement strand
TTTACACAATCCTATAAAGGTCAATATAGCCCGTTGGTGGAATTGAACTATATGGCGCTGTACGGCTTGTTCGGCTATGATCCGTTTTGGTTCCATTTGATGAGCTTTGTCTGGCATTGTGGATGTGCCACGTTGCTTTTTTTCTTGATTTTCCGTTTGTTGGAGATGTCCGGCCAATCCGGATCTCGTCGAAGTTTGTGGGTGGCTGCCTTGACTACCTTCCTTTTTGCCATTCATCCGGTGAATGTAGAATCTATTGCTTGGATCAGTGCGGTGAAGGTTCCGATGTATGTATTTTTTTATTTGTCAGCCTTGTTGTTGTATCTTCGTT
>NZ_JAHPXO010000146.1:0-334 GCF_019041495.1 Parabacteroides sp. MSK.9.14 | reverse complement strand
GGTGGAATGTCGGCGTCTGGTACAATCCGTATTTGGTCGGGAGGAACAGCCGGGGCGAAAGGGCAACCACCCACTGATCCGACATTCCGGGTAGAAAGCAATGGAAACGTGGAAAGTAGAGGAAGTATCTATATAGCAAATTCAAATGGAGAAAAACTTGCCGGGTTATCGGGAGGTGGAACTGCCGGAAACTCTGTTCGAATCTGGGCTGGAAATGCAACACCTGCAAATGCTCCGTTTAAAGTTTATCAAAATGGGGATGCCTACATCGGAGGACTTAGGATGGAGTCTGGAGGACTATTCTCGGATAACCGCTATTCCGGTGAATCGTCTT
>NZ_JAHPXO010000145.1:0-344 GCF_019041495.1 Parabacteroides sp. MSK.9.14 | reverse complement strand
TGCTGCTGCAAGGCTGTCAGCGCGTTCCTGATTTCCGTGTCGTCGTAGCTTTCCCCGTCCTGTCCTTCGGCTACCACCCCCGTATCTTCTTCGCCTATTTTCCAATGCTTGGTTTCCGGATCGATCGAAGGAACCGGGGCATCGTTTCCCCGAAGGTTCGGGGTGTCGAACTTACCTTCAGCCGTCGTGATCGTCAGGATATAGGTCGTGGCATCATTCGTTTTAACCGTGACCTTCACCTCCTGCATGACGGCCGGCAGCTGGGCAAACGTATGAACGCCATCAGCCAGCTTCATGTTGAATTTACCGTTTTCCAAACGTTCAAATAACCAGACTGATGCAGG
>NZ_JAHPXO010000144.1:0-361 GCF_019041495.1 Parabacteroides sp. MSK.9.14 | reverse complement strand
CGAATATGAAACCTTCATGGTCATTGACAAACTGCTTGAGTCCATCCTCATCCTTACAGGATATTTCTCCGGTGTACATATCCCCGCCCGACCGGGTGTTTTTGCGGATATGGATTTTGAACCATTCCTGACTTTCCGGCTGTTCAGGTGCGCCACATTCCCACAGGGCTACTTTCGCATCGTAGTAAACTTCCCCGTTTTCACATGTCCCGTAATGTCCCCAGTGCTTGAAACGGCCGGTAGTCCAAGTCTTGAACCTTACATCACCGGTCTTTACCAGCACGCACTCGCCGCCATGCATATCGCATTTGATGCCCTTCTTATCCCGGGACACGAATGGGACACGGGAGAAATTCCGGAG
>NZ_JAHPXO010000143.1:0-362 GCF_019041495.1 Parabacteroides sp. MSK.9.14 | reverse complement strand
GGGCTGACCGTTTCGGATGAAAGCTATATTGAAAGCCTCTTGTCCGGAAGACATGTGGAGCTTTATCCGCATAACGAAGCGGCTTACAGGGCGATCATGCGGGGATTCAAACAACACCGTATCGGTGCGGTCGTGCAGGCTACCGGAACAGGGAAATCCTATTTGCTGGCACGCTATATCGCAGATCATGCAAAGGAAAAGATATTGGTCTTTGCTCCGAACATCACGATTCTGGATGAGATCCGGAAAGCCGTCGGATTCTCTATTCCGCAAGTGACGTACCGGACATTCCAGTCACTGATCCGTAACCGGGAGGACAATGGGTTGTTACGGGCAGATCATATTCTTATTGATGAATTCCA
>NZ_JAHPXO010000142.1:0-372 GCF_019041495.1 Parabacteroides sp. MSK.9.14 | reverse complement strand
GGGAGTAACTCCCTAAAAATGGTGTCCGCTTCAATGGTAAAGTAGGGTTGTAAGTTAAAATCTAACCTCTTTACTCATTATGTAAGTATCTGAAAAAGAATTAGTATCTTTACATCAGTAAAGAAAATCAAAGACAATATGGAAGAATTTAATATTCACGAAGTAGCAGAGGAAAACAATCTGGATGTGATTAGTACCACAACCGGGAAAAATGGATATCCCCAGTCGGTTAAATATGCAATCACCGGTTTCCCTAATTTTTCAGAGGCAGAGAAATTGGCCGAGAAATACGGATTGCGTATCACTACTTTCTGGAAAAAAGCAGGTTGGCAACTCTATGTCAGAGACCGCAATACGACATTCGAGCCGATG
>NZ_JAHPXO010000014.1:0-118030 GCF_019041495.1 Parabacteroides sp. MSK.9.14 | reverse complement strand
CAACATAATTTGTGTTTGGCAGCAAGTGCCTGTGAAGGTCCTTGCTGTTTTTTTTAGGGCCATTCGGTCCTTCCGCAAAAATCGCCCTTATGCTCCTGAAGTCATACACCGGATTCTCCGACAGGCAGCTGGTGGAACATCTGAACAGGAACATACACTACCAGATGTTCTGTGGAATCATGAGAGCCACATGCGTTTTCCTACGGACATGAAACTCCTTTGGGAAAGCATCGAATGGCTCTACAGCCATATATGCCGGCATTGCAGGGATCTCTGGGCATAAGACGTCCGCGCAACAAATACAGGAATGTGGCGGAATCCTATCTGTCCTACTGCAAGAAAAGAAAGAGGAGAGCTTCAAGGACAAAAGTGATTATACTCTATCATCTTCATATGCCATGTATTTTGTGGGAACATTTACTGAATATCCCTAAATAGACATTTTATTTAAATATTGTTTATTGAAAATCAACTAAACCTAAACAGCTTTTGCAGTGATAGTTTCAAAAAAGATGCATGAGTTCGATAAGAACTATGGTATTATGAAATCTCATATCCGGGTCAAAGATATGATTTTTTTTATTTCGTTACGCGTTTTTTATAAAAAAATCACATTGATTTTATTTTTAACAGTTGATTTTTATAAATTCTTAGCGATCATTGGGGAATACTATGAGTTAAAATTTGTTTGTCGCGATGTCGACTGTAAAAGTTTTAAATTTATCACAGATTATGTTTTACATAATACCATAGTTCTTATCGAACTATGTAAAAACACAGATTACTATAAAGTATACTTAAATCAAATAATAAGCAAAGTCCAATAAGGCACTTAACAGATAAAAGTAATTTTCATAAGATGTGTTTTAATACATAATTTATATAAGAACAAATTTATCAGTCTGATTTTATTTTACTCATGAAATAAACTCAATAACAATCTAAGCCTCAAATGATGTTTAGATTCAATATTAACAAAATAATTTTATTATGAAAAAGGAACCTGTATTTGCCACTTTAGTGCTATTATCGGTCATGACCTCACCGACCATAATGGCTACGCCATGGCATTCTAACACAAAGGTTGGTCCAGAATCAATCGTAACAAAAACGTGTTCTAAACAAAACTATGTCAACGCTAAGACAGTAAAAGGCACAGTTGTCGATGAAAACGGTATCCCCATTATTGGAGCGAATATTGTCGTAGCAGGTACAACACATGGTACAGTTACAGACATCGATGGTAACTTCACCTTAGAGGGAGTAAATAATGGTGACAAACTGACAATATCCTATATCGGATATATTGAACAATCACTCGTTGTTAACCAAAATTCGGAGTACAAAATCGTCTTAAAAGAAGACTCGCAGAGTTTAGACGAAGTTGTAGTCGTCGGTTATGGTACACAAAAAAAAGTAAACCTGACAGGTGCCGTTGCAGCAATTGGTGCAGATGAAATCATCCAAGCCCCGGTAGCCAATATCTCGAATGCCTTGGCTGGTCGTCTACCGGGTATCCGTGTACAAAACACAGGCGGTACGCCGGGTGCCGAATCTAGCGTGGATATTCGCGGATTCGGGAAACCTCTGATTTTGGTAGATGGAGTTGAACAACCAGGTTTCCAAGTAGACCCAAACGAAATCGAAAGCATTTCCGTATTAAAAGACGCCTCCGCAGCCATCTATGGAGTGAAGGCAGGTAATGGTGTCGTATTGATCACGACCAAAAAAGGTGCAGAAGGGAAAGCGCAGATCACATACAACGGATCTATCGGCTGGCAGAACTTCACAAGCTATCCAGATATGGTAGATGCTGCCGGATACGCAGAGTTGACCGATGAAGATGCGATCAACCGAGGGAATGCCCCCGTTTATGGACCGGATAAATTAGCCTTGTTCCGCGAAGGCACTCAAGAAGGATACAAAAGCTACGACTGGAAAGACATCCTAACCCGCAAGAATGCTCCACAGACTCAACATAATATCAATGTGAACGGAGGAACCGAAAAAGTGAAATACTTCATGTCAGTAGGTTACTTAAATCAAGAAGGCTTGTATGCCACAAAAGATATCAATTTCTCTCGTTACAACTTCCGTTCCAACATCTCTGCGAAAATTTCCAAGTATTTGACCGCAGATGCGCAGTTAAGCGGACATGTACAAGACAAGATGGCACCTTATGACGACGATACTTATATCATTCACGGTATCACCCGTATGCACCCTTACTATTCTCCATACGCCAACGACGAAGAAGGTAAGCACTATGGATTAACCAACTTCCAAAATCCCCTGGCACGTTCAGATGCAGATGTTTCTGGCTATCGAAAAGAACGTAAGAAATTATTCAATGGTGTTTTCTCCTTAAAATATGATATGCCGTTTATTCCAGGACTGTCAGCCAAGGTTTTATTTTCCTATTTGACAAAAGTAGAAGAATTCAAAACCTTTGCGAAAGAGTTCAAACTCTATTCATACGATAAGGAATCTGGTAAATACAATACGGTTTTCACAGGAAACTCGCCGTCCAACTTGACTCGCAAAGATTACACACAAGAGCAGAACATGCTTCAGTTCTCTCTGAATTACAATCGCACATTCCTTGACAAACACAATGTGCAGGCTTTGTTCTTGTATGAACAACGTGAAGATTTGGATGATTATTTGCAGGCCTACCGTCAATTTGCAATTGATGCCCTTGACCAAATAAATTCAGGTTCGGACAAGAACAAAAATAACGCAGGTGTAGCAAGCGAATTGGCCAACGCATCTTTTGTAGGACGTATCAATTATGATTACGCAAGCAAATATTTATTCGAATTCTCTTTTCGCGAAGATGGTTCCGCAAAATTCTACAAAAACAACCGTTGGGGATTCTTCCCGAGCGTATCCGTAGGATGGCGTTTATCCGAAGAATCATTTATCAAGAATAACACCCAAATTTTTGACAACTTAAAGATCAGAGCATCATATGGCGTCATGGGGGATGACCAATTCTTGGACTCTAGCGGTAATCCGCAAGTTCTTCCGTTCCAATACCTGACAGGTTACAACTATCCGGGTGGAACAAATTATATCTTCGGTAGCGATGTAGTCAATTCATTGATAACAAAAGGATTGGCTAACACAGAATATTCTTGGTTGACATCCAAGATACTAAATGTCGGTTTCGATGCATCTTTGTGGAATCGTAAATTAGAAGCAAGTGTAGATGTTTTCTACCGGAAACGCGACGGCTTATTTGCATACCGTTCCGGTTCATTACCCAACACTTTTGGAGCTTCTTTCCCACAAGAAAACTTAAACAGTGATGATTTCCGAGGTTTTGAGTTGGTATTAGGACACACAAATACAGTAGGAGACTGGACTTACTCGGTCAAAGGTAATATGTCGTTCACTCGCGCGAAAAACCGCCACATTGAACAAGCTGATCCAATCAACTCCTATAAGAACTGGACCAGTAACTTTAGCGATCGTTGGAATAATATGTCTTTCGGTTACAAATGTGTAGGTCAGTTCCAAGATCAAGAAGACATCAATAACTGGGCAATCCAAGATGACGCCGGCAACACGACTATGATGCCGGGCGACTTGAAATACGAGGATTTCAATGGCGATGGCGTAATTGATAATAACGATATTCAACCAATTACCCGTAGCAACACGCCAGAAATTTATTTCGGTTTGGACCTGAGTGCCTCTTGGAAAGGTTTCGACTTCTCCTTGTTGATGCAAGGAGCAACCAATTACAATGTATATATGTCTGGTTGTTTGGGTAATGCCATGTTCAACGGGTCCAATACATTGGAATGCTTTATGGACCGATGGCATCGCGAAGACTTGTATGATCCTGAATCGGCATGGATTCCGGGGAAATATCCGTCAACATGGAACTCCGGGAAGCCATCTAACACTCGTGTTTCTACCTTCAACCACATCAGCTCATACTACCTGCGTGTAAAAAACATCGAGTTCGGCTACACCTTCCCCAAAGAGTGGTTAAGCAAGGTTTATGTTGAAAGATTACGTCTGTATGTATCCGGAAATAACGTACTGACATTTGATAATCTGCCGTTTGGCGACCCAGAAGCACCCAGTAGCGATAGAATCTTATATCCGCAGTTGAAAATTTGGAATATTGGTGTAAATGTTACATTTTAAGAATTTGATTAAAATATGAAAAGCATAAAATTATTAGTACTGTCTTTGTGTGGGCTATTTAGCATGTCGTCCTGTGTCAACGACTTCTTGGACCGTGATCCTATGGATATTATATCTGAAGACTTGGTTTGGTCCAATGAGAATGCGGTCAACGCTTATATGGCCGGAATGTACGAAGATATGTTCGTCGAACCTCATGCATGGTTGATTAACTGGGGTACCTTGGGGCATTACACAGACGAATCCATGCGTAGTTATTCATGGGGCTATCCCTACACCCCGGTATTGGATCTCTCCAGCTTGCAACAATGGGAATACAATAAAATACGTATCGCCAATGTGTTCTTGCAAAACATCCAAACCTCTACATTGAACGAGGATTTGAAACAACGTTGGACAGCGGAAGCACACTTTGTACGGGCATTCCACTATTTCACAATGGCAAAACGCTATGGTGGTGTACCTTTGATAAAAGAGGTACAAGAATATACCGGAAACAACGTAGAAGAACTAAAGGTTCCGCGCAATACGGAAGAAGAAGTCTGGAACTTCATTGCTGAAGAGTGTGATTTAGCGATCGCCGGTTTGCCTGAATCCTACGGATCTACAGACCAGTTCCGTGTAACCAAATATGCCGCAGCCGCTTTGAAAGCAAGAGCTCTGCTTTATGCAGGCTCCATCAGTCGCTATGGCACCGTACAGTTGAATGGCTTGGTAGGTATTCCTGCAGATAAGGCAAACGACTTTTTCAAAAGATCCATGGAGGCCTCTGACATGATCATTAAATCAGGCAAGTTCGCTCTATTCAATCAAGATCCGGATCCTGCTGCCAACTACCAACAACTGTTCTTAGACAAAACAATGAACAGCGAAGCTATCTTTGTAAAAGCTTTTGCATCTCCTGACAAAGCGCATAATTTCGATTATGCTATGGCCGCTCCCTCCTTCAAAATTGACTGGGGAACCAATACAAGTCCGACGTTGGAATTAGTAGAATCATATGAGTATATAGATGGAACACCTGGTACGTTAAAAACAACCGATGCAAGTGGAAATCTGATCTATTACGAAAACGCAGAAGATATTTTCAAGGATAAAGACCCGCGTTTCTTCGCCTCTATTCTTTACCCAGGTTCTCCTTGGCAAAACGGAGAGTTGGAAGTAAGACGCGGCATTATCAAAAATGATGGCTCCAAAGAGGCTGCCTCGGCATTCACGGATGTGTTCAGCGAAGATCCGTCTATGAAAACCGGAGGTAAAGATGGGCTCGTCATGGCAGGTGATTGCAGTCGTACAGGATTTTATATCAAGAAATTCATGGATCCTACCAATCGAGTAGAAATGGACCGTTCCGAAACGAACTTTATGGTGTTCCGTTATGCAGAAACCTTGCTGAATTATGCGGAAGCCGCTTTCGAATTGGGACTAAAAGACCAAGCTCTCCAAAAAGTGAACGAAGTACGTAAACGTGCTGGTATCAAGGAGAAAAATAGCTTGACAATGGATGATATCCGAAACGAAAGACGCGTAGAATTGGCATTCGAGAATTTACGTTACTGGGATTTGGTCCGTTGGCGTGTTGCTTCCAAAGTAATGAACAACACAACTTTCTCGGCATTAATTCCTTGGTTGGACTATAAGACCAAAAAATATGTTTTCGAGAAATCGGTCAATACCTTGAATCTGCCCAAAACGTTTTTGGACAAACAATACTACTTGGAGATTCCGGGTGTAGCTCAAAACGATTTATTAGAACAAAATCCGGGTTATTAATCTTTTCATATTTAAAGACATGAAAAAAATATTTTTATATGCAACACTAATTTGTGGCTTGTGCTCCTGCGGGCTTGACAACTATGACGCACCTACCGCTTCCCTAAGTGGAGCGATCATAGACAAAGAGACAAAAGAAAATGTCCCCGGACAAGCTCAAAACGGGACAAAAATACGTATGTATGAGTTTTATAATGACGAATGGTCTGTACAACCCAACGATTCATGGGTGAGCCAAGATGGCACATTCTCGAATACAGCAGTATTTACCGGTAAATACAAGATTTTAGCCGAAGGGCCTTTTGAGACAGTAGAACCGATCGAAATGGAAGTCTCAGGTTCAAAACAGATGAACTTTGAAGTAACACCGTTTTTGCGCATATCGGCAGAAGCGACATCCAACGAAACAGGCAAAGTTACGGTTAAAACTTCCGTAGACAATGTTTTAGATAAAACAATACAAGCAGTAGAATTCTACTACTGCAAGACTCCGTATGTGGATAAAAACACCTTTACGGCTAAAGAATCTGTAGAACTTGGTACGGAGACCGAATTAGACATTGCCACTTATTCTCATACGTTCGAGAATCTCAAAAGCGGAAAGACTTTCTACTTCCGGGTAGGAGCCTTAGCTGTTAACCCTGGCGGATTCTATAATTATAGTAAAGTAATAGAAGTTACCGTTAAATAAATCAGATCTATTTAAGGACTGTTTTTGCATTTTTCATTAACACAAGAAAATGCAAGACAGTCCTTAATCATCACAATGTAAACGGCCTAATATGAGTAAAACATCCAAATATCTGCTGATGATAGGTATCTATCTATTTCTTTCCTTGCTTTTTCTTATCGGAATAGAGTGTGGATTGAGAGCTTTCGGATATGGTGTAGATTTAGACCATCTTTTCTTGCAAACAGCGAATGGTAAATATTTATATCTCAACAAAAACATCAGTAGAAGGTACTTTACTCAATCACAAGCCACAAACGGAAATGTAGAGTTTTTTCGGAAAAAGAAACAAAAAAACACATTCAGAATTTTTGTTCTGGGCGAATCAGCAGCAATGGGATTTCCCTATCCCAATAATATTTCGTTCCAACGAATGCTGAAATACCAATTGCAAAAGACAAATCCAGACAAAGATATCGAGATCATCAATTTAGCTCTGACTGCAATCAACAGTTACACTTTTTACGATTTCGCACAAGAACTCGTTCATTTTGAGCCAGATGCGATTTTTATTTATGGTGGACACAACGAGTATTACGGAGCTTTGGGTGTAGGCTCCAATAATACACTCGGTAGCCATCCAACATTTATCCGTTGGGCAATCCGTTTGCGTCAGTTACGTCTTACTCAATGGCTCGATTCTTTAAAAAGCCACTTAAGCCCTCAAAAGGAGTTCTCAGACAACTTGATGAAATATGTGGTCAAAGAGCAAGTGATCCCCTACAAAAGCAAACTATTTCAACAAGGACTGGAACAGTTTCAAAACAATATGAAATTAGTACTTAATCTGTTCAAAAAACACCAAATACCAGTTTTCTTCTCAACTGTCGGAGTTAATTTAAAAGACTTAAAGCCTTTCAAAAGCATATCGTCTGACGAACATAGCGCCGATGAATATTATCAACTGGCACAAGAACAATTGCAAGCACAAGATAGCATAGCAGCATACACATCCTTCAGTCGGGCACGAGACTTGGACGCCCTTAGATTTAGAGCATCCAAAGAGATTAATGAGATCATCCGAGAATTAGCCAAAGATGACGATAATATTTACTTGGTAAATACCGAAGAGGAATTTAACCGAAAAAGCCCGTTCGGTATTCCCGGACGAGAATTATTGCTGGAACATGTACATCCTACTATCGAAGGGCATCGGGTGATCGCAAATTGCTTTTTGGAAGTTCTTCGGCAAAACCAATCCTGTTTTTCCAACAAAAAACTACAAATCGGCACTTCAGAAGATCTATACAACTTTCCTGTTTTAGAGTTTGACTCCTTAGCTGGAGAATATGCTTGCTTACAACTGCGTAAAGGATTCCCATTCTATGAAAAAGATCTCTCTACAATTACCCCTAAAACAGAAGTAGAAAAGATCGCAGCAAACTACGTACGACAAAAAAACTGGTATCAATCCATGGATCAACTGTATCAGTACGCACTTAATAGCAAGAATGAAAAATTATGTTTGGATATTCTCCGGGTTCGTATCACGGATAACCCTTACGACCTCACCTTCCTTGGTCAAGGAGGAGAATTCGCAGAGATCCGAAAAGAATATCCTTTAGCTATCTTCTTCTACACACGAAGTTTCCGCCTGTATCCCACGGTTCAAACAGCACAGAACTTAGTTGCAATCCATTTACGGCTCGATCAACCCGATCTGGCTCTTCCTTACATTGAATATATACTCCGAAACGGAAATCCGAAATTTAACGGACTCAAAGAGCTTTGCCATAAGATCATCCAGTACAAACAAGAATTAAATTGGCAATCGAATGATTCAATCCGGCAAGCAATCCGATCGATCTATCTACAAATGGGTAATCAGGATGCAGCCGACCTATACAATTAATAATAAAATGAGCTATATTTTAGGTATATCCGCATATTATCATGATGCAGCCGCAGCTTTGATAAAAGATGGCGAGATCATAGCTGCCGCACAAGAAGAACGCTTTACCCGAATCAAGAACGATGCATCTTTTCCTGCAAATGCAATCCGTTATTGTTTACAGCAAGCGGGAATTTTATTGTGTGATATCTCCACAATTATCTATTACGAAAAACCCTATCTGAAATTTGAGCGAATTTTAGAAATCTTTTATCGATACGCACCATGGGGGGTGGAACAGTTCATTAAAGGAATACCAATATGGATTGAAGAAAAACTTTTTTGCAAACGAATGCTCAAGCGTGAATTACACAAGTTAGGAAAATTCGATGAACAACATTGTAAACTTTTGTTCTCGGAACATCATTTGTCACATGCGGCTTCCGCATTTTTCGGTTCAGATTTTCAAGAAGCTGCGATTATAACAGTAGACGGTGTAGGAGAATGGAATACACTATCTATCGCTCATGGGAAAGCCAATCAAATTCAATTAATAAAAGAAATGCGATTTCCTGATTCTATTGGATTGTTCTATTCTGCATTTACCTATTATTTAGGATTCAAGGTGAACTCCGGGGAATATAAGATGATGGGATTAGCCCCTTACGCCGATCGATCTGACCGACAAACCTCAAAATTTGTCGATCAGATCAAACAACATCTACTGACGATCCATCCCGATGGTTCTATATCATTGAATATGTATTATTTCTCCTTCCACAAAAAAATGCGAATGGTTCATGAAAAGCGTTGGGAACAATTATTTCAATTGAAACCTCGAAAGGCAGAAAGCGAAATACGCCCAGAACACGCAAGTCTAGCACTTGCAGCTCAAATCGTATTGGAAGAGATACTATTGAGAATTGTTCAAACAGCCCAAAAGCTCACTGGCTGTTCCAACCTATGTCTAGCCGGAGGAGTCGCTCTAAATTGCGTAGCAAATGGTAAAATCATTCGTTCACAATTATTTGAGCATGTCTTCATCCAACCTGCCGCAGGAGATGCAGGAGGAGCATTAGGAGCGGCTTGGGCCACTTATTATATTTACCAAGGACATTCACGAAAAGCCGGGATGAACGGAGACAAGATGCACTTCGCCCAAACCGGTCCTCAATATACAGAGCATGAGATTCAAGATTTTTTGGACTCGAATAACATTTCTTATCACTATTTGGATGAAGCATTTTTATATGAAGAAGTGGCTAAACACATAGCTTCCGGTTTATGTATAGGTTGGTTTCAAGGGCGTATGGAGTTTGGCCCACGTGCATTAGGAAACCGAAGTATCTTAGCAGATCCCCGTGATAAAGAGATGCAAAAAAGATTAAATTTGAAAATCAAGTTCAGAGAAAGCTTCCGACCATTTGCTCCAGTTATATTAAAAGAAAAAGTCGGCGATTATTTTGAAAAGCTGAACGAATCCAATTATATGCTGATAACAACCAACATTTCTCTGAAACATCGGATACCATTGCCAAAGCATTATCAAGATTTAGATGCCGCAGAACGATTGGCGTTACCAAAATCAGATATTCCGGCAGTTACCCATGTGGATTTTTCCGCGCGCGTACAAACTGTTGATGAACAAAGTAATCCCAAATTAACGAAGCTTTTACGGGCATTCGAACAATTAACAGGCTACCCTTTGCTTATCAATACAAGTTTTAACGTACGTGGCGAACCTATTGTCTGCACCCCGCAAGATGCATACCGTTGTTTTATGACAACCAACTTAGATCTCTTGGTTTTAGGGAATTATATAATCAATAAAAATAACATACAAAAATCATAGAATATGGACACATTGAAAGACTTACTACTTTTTATAAAAGAACGAAAAAAATGGTGGTTGCTACCTGTATTAATATTCTTGCTATTGATTGGCTTGTTGCTAATCTCTACAAGTAATACAGTGATTGCCCCCTTTATTTACACTCTATTTTGAATGTCCTATGAATTGGATTCACATATACAAGAAAATACGTACGGTTTGGATTCGTTTCGGAAACCTGTTAAACAAGATCACCTCACCAATCCTGTTGGGAATTACTTATTTTTTGATCCTCACGCCAATTGCGTGGTTATACCGCCTGTTCAACCGGACAGAAGAGGAACAAGATAGTACAATGAACGAACGAGTTAAGACTTATTCTAAAGAAGATTTTATTCATCCATGGTAAATATAAAACAACTTCATACATTTTCCTACGGGCTACTACCATTCGTCCTATTTACAGTAATCCTTTATGCCTTTTTCTATAATCATCATCTGCTCTTTGCCGAGCAGTTACGATTGTTTGAATGGAACAAAGACTATTTCAACGAAATAGTTTATAATCCAGGAGGATTATCTGCCTATATAGGGGAGTTTTTCACACAGTTTTATCATTTAAATCATTTTGGGGGATGGATTTTAGGAGCCGGAGTCGGACTAACCGGTATATTATATCGCAACCTGATCTGCCATTGGAAAATTGGAGGAAATGTCTCATGGGAACTGATTCCTATCACTTCACTGGTTTTCTTCTATTTAAACCCTAACGCATCATTGGGACTCATTTTTGGACTTCTGATTACCCTTTTACTTGCAAGAATAACTCTTCATGAAAAGGAAGGCAAACGCAAAAGACTTCTGATCCTAATCAACTTACCGATTTGCTATTTCTTTACTGGAATAGGCTGTTATTTATATCTTATTCTCATCTTCCTCGATGAAATTTTTTCGAAGAAAAAACACTCATTTCTTGCTTGGATTCTATATACACTCGTTACAATCCTACTGCCTATCTTAACTTATTATAAATTCGACATCAATGAAACACAAGCTTGGATAGGTATAGCTTGTTTTATTACACAAGACTTACTTCATCCACTTGGTATCGTTATCGCTTCATTTTTAATGTCTCCCTTATTAGCTTACGGGACATATCATCTTTTACAGCGATTAACAGACAAAAAACGATTCGCTTTAAATCTGCTCATGGCTTTCTTCGCTATCGGGATCATCTTAAGCCAACTCAAAAATGAGGATGAACGACTTTATCAACTACATTATCTAATCACCCACGAAAAATGGGACGAAGCGATTACCTTCATGCAAAAAAAGCCTGTCCAAAATGTTCTGATGTCCTCCTATACCAACATTGCCCTGCTTCATCAGCAACGTCTTTCAAAAGAGCTATTCTCGTATTTCCAAGTAGCTCATGTCAACGAATTTTGGTCTTCCAACCATCTATTAAATTATCTGACTGCTGAGACTTATTTTCAGCTAGATATGCTCTATGCTGCCAGAGCCTATATGTTCATGGCGAACACGCAAACTCCATCCGGACGTTCCCCGCTCTATCTGACACGATTGGCGGAGATCGAATACAGAAGGGGAAAACGGGCTGCCAGCCTCAAATATGTGGCCTTACTGGAGTCTACCTTATTCTACAAAGACTGGGCTTACAAATTTAGGCAAAAGATGAACACAGACTCCTCGACAAAAAAGAGTCAACTTTCACCCAAAACCAATAAGCTTTTTCTTGCCAAAGAGATGCTTTTCAACGTGGAACAATTTGAGACACAAGCAGGAGCCAACAATCAAAAAGTCATCGATTTCCTGCTAGCAAAATATATGCTCAACAATCAATATAACGCATTTATCCAATTAGCCGCCCGGACTCATCTCACAATACATAGTAGCAAGCATTATCAAGAGTTTTTGCTAATGTATGCTTATCTACTGAAAGATAACTCATTGATTTCAAAATGGCAAATTGAACAAACTGTAATAGAGCGTTTCTACCGATATTTACAAATCAACCAGTCGGGAAAATCTCCGGAAGAAATCCAGGAATTACTATGCCCCTATAAAGACACCTATTGGTATTACGTACAATATAATAAAAAACAAATATGAGACTTAACATTTTTTACATACTTCTAATCGCCTTATGTGGCCTCTATGGATGCAAAAATCATCAACAACCAATCATTAAAGAAAATCTTAACATACTCCCAACAATTTATCCGGAGTATCAAGGTGCTCTTTTGCCCGTCAATATTGCTCCTTTGAATTTTAAGATACAAGATGAGGGTGATGAATGGATGATCCAGATTCAAGGGAAAGGAAATCCGATCACGATTACGGCGCATGACGCAGTAGAGATTCCGATTAAACGCTGGCGACAATTACTTCATCAAAATCAAGGAGGGAGCTTAAGTATCACCGTATCCAGTCGAAAAAAAGGAGAATGGTATCAATATTCTCCCTTCACGTGGGATGTATCCACTGATTCCATTGATAGTCACTTAGCCTATCGTTTAATAGAACCGACCTATGCGAATTGGAACAGTATGGCCATTTGTCAACGTGAACTATCTTCTTTCAAGGAAACGGAAATCATATCAAACAAAAAAAGCGGGCAGAACTGCATCAATTGTCATACCTTTAACCAAGGAAACCCGAATGAAATGGTCATGCACATGCGCAAAATAAATGCGGGAACGATTCTGATACAAGGAGGAGCATGTCAAAAACTCAACACAAAGACTCCTCATACGATTTCCAATTTCGTTTATCCGGATTGGCATCCTTCTGGCAAACAGATTGCATTCTCTACAAACCTAACCCAAATGTCTTTCTACGATGCACACCCTAAAATCATCGAAGTATACGATACGCAATCCGATATAGTTTTGTATGATATTTCCAAAAACGAAGTCTATACCAGTCCCCTTTTAGCCAATGCAAACAAACTAGAAAATTTTCCATTCTTTTCACCAGATGGGAAACAGCTCTATTTTTGTACGTGTGACCGGATAGATAGTTTGCCTCAACAATTCTCTAATATAAAATATCGTATCTGTAGTATTGGTTTTGATCCCCAAAATAATCAATTCAGCAAGCAGGTAGACACTCTCATTGACTTAACAAATGCAGGTAAAAGCGTAACCCTCCCCAGCATTTCACCTGATGGACAGTTTATTGCCTGTTCTGCCGCCCCTCATGGGTGCTTCTCCAGCTGGATCCCCGAATCAGATCTCTATCTATATAACACAAAAACTAAGAAATTGATAGCTGCGACTGAGTGGAATAGCCCGGAAGCAGAAAGCTGTACAACATGGTCCTCTAACAGCCGTTGGGTTATCTTCAGCAGCCGACGGGAGGATGGCATTTATAACCGACTCTATATCGCTCATATTGATTCTGTAGGAAACTTAAGCAAACCTTTCCTACTTCCACAGAGAGATCCTACTTACAACCAACGCAACCTAAAGGCTTATAATCTGCCTCGCCTTATCAAAGGCAAAGTGACGATTTCACCAATTACAATTGGGAGATGTGCTGAAGCAAAAGGCAAAAAATCGGTCCGATTTAGCAAACATTCTTATAAACCGCTTATCAACGAAGCGACAGAGAATCACAGTGAAATCAATTAAGGTAACACAAATAGGAATAACGAAACGATTTTCAACATAATTTGTGTTTGGCAGCAAGTGCCTGTGAAGGTCCTTGCTGTTTTTTTCTGCCGGACTAAAACAAAAGTTTGTTTCTTGTTAAACCTTTTTGCACCTAATTCGTCTATAATTTCGCGTACTTGTGTATATTTACGTGTCGATAAGTGTTTTTAAGTAGAATACCAGAAAAATATGACGAAGAGAGTGAAGTGGAGCGTGACGGCCGCAATTGTTTTGATGATTGCCGGAATGATCGCTTACCCGCAGATTAAAAGCCGTATGAAGGCATCCAAAGATGCAGCCGAAGTGGTTCCGCCAGCCGGAAGCCAAGTTCGGAAACAAGTTTTGAACATTAACGCGGAAGTGCTGAAATATCAGTCCCTTACCGACAAGACCATTGTAACCGGCAGTACGATCCCGGATGAGGAGGTAGACCTCTCGTTCGAATCGTCGGGCAAGATCGTGGCCATCTATTTTACGGAAGGTACGCATGTGAAAGCCGGTGACCTGCTTGCCAAGATCAATGACAAACCGTTACAGGCGGAACTGAAGAAGTTGGAAGCGCAAGTGCCTTTAGCCAAGGATCGCGTGTACCGCCAGCATACGCTTTTGGAAAAGGACGCGGTCAGTCAGGAGGCTTATGAACAAGTGGCTACCGAATATGAAAAGCTGATGGCGGACATCGAACTGGTAAAAGCCAATATTGCCCAGACCGAGCTCCGGGCGCCGTTCGACGGGATTATCGGCCTTCGTAATGTCAGCGAAGGAGCCTATGCCTCCCCCTCGACAGTTATCACCAAGCTGACAAAAATATCTCCCTTGAAAATCGAGTTCTCCGTTCCTGAACGCTACTCTGCCGACATCAAGGACGGTACGCCGATCGTATTCAGAATGAACACGTCCGTCGGCATGATGCAAGACTACAAAGCGACCGTTTATGCAGTAGAAAGCAAGATCGACGAGGCAACCCGCTCGCTGAAAGTGCGTGCAACCTATCCGAACCGGGACGAGTCGATCGTGCCGGGACGCTATACATCTGTCGAAATTACCCGCCGTGACATAAAAGACGCATTGGCGATCCCCAGCGAGGCACTGATCCCGGAAATGGGAAAGAACATCGTCTACCTGTATAAGAATGGCGTGGCCGAACCTGCCGAAATTATCTTAGGACTCCGCACGGAAAGCCAGGTCCAGGTATTGAAAGGGCTGAGCGTAGGTGATACG
The DNA here is from genome assembly GCF_019041495.1 of Parabacteroides sp. MSK.9.14. NCBI lineage: Bacteria > Pseudomonadati > Bacteroidota > Bacteroidia > Bacteroidales > Tannerellaceae > Parabacteroides > Parabacteroides sp. MSK.9.14. Next base: position 102,806 of record NZ_JAHPXO010000014.1, on the reverse strand, counting down.
GTGATTACTTCCGGCGTGATGCAGCTTCGGACGGGAATGAAAGTGTCGATTGATAACCTGAAGTAACGAAGCAGCATGGCGAATATTTCCGAAATAAGCATAAAGAGACCGGTACTCTCGACCGTGATGACGATCATCCTTCTGTTGTTCGGGATGATCGGTTATAAGTTCTTAGGGGTCCGTGAGTTTCCGAGTGTGGACAACCCGATCATTTCGGTCAACGTAACCTATCCGGGAGCCAATGCCGAAGTAATCATGAACCAGATTACGGAGCCGCTCGAACAGAATATCAACGGTATTCCCGGCATTCGTTCGCTGAGCAGCGTCAGCAGTCAGGGAAGTTGCCGTATCACGGTAGAGTTTGAACTGTCTGTCGACCTGGAAACGGCGGCCAACGACGTGCGCGACAAAGTTTCGCGTGCCCAGCGTTACCTGCCGCGCGACTGCGACCCTCCGACGGTATCGAAAGCGGATGCCGATGCTACCCCGATCATGCAGATCGGTATCCGAAGCAGCAAACGCTCGCTGATGGAACTGAGTGAAATTGCCGAACTGACGGTGAAGGAACGGCTTCAGACCATTCCGAACGTGAGTGGCGTGGACATCTGGGGACAGAAACGCTACTCCATGCGCCTGTGGCTGGACCCGATCAAAATGGCCGGCTACGGAATTACTCCGTTGGATGTGAAGAACGCAGTGGACGCCGAAAACGTCGAGCTTCCATCCGGAAGCATTGAAGGAAACACGATCGACTTGTCTATCCGTACGTTAGGACTGATGCACACGGCAACGGAATTCAATGATTTGATCATCAAGCGTGACGGCGACAATATCATCCGCTTCCAAGACGTAGGGCGAGCCGAGGTGAGCCCGGAAGACTTGCGAAGCGTGATGCGCAAGAACGGCGAACCGATGGTTATCGACGTCATCATCCCGCAGCCGGGCGCCAACCAGATCGAAATTGCCGATGAGGCATACAAACGTATCGAGCAATTGAAGAAAGACCTGCCGGAAGACGTAACGGTCGAAATGGTGTACGACAATACACGCTTTATCCGGGCCTCCATCGCGGAGGTCGAAGAAACCATCTATGTGGCATTCCTGCTCGTGGTGCTGATCATCTTCCTGTTCCTGCGCGACTGGCGCGTGACGCTTGTCCCGGTGGTCGTTATCCCCGTATCATTGGTCGGGGCATTCTTTGTGATGTATGTCTCCGGCTTCTCCATCAATGTGCTGACAATGTTGGCGGTGGTGCTCTCGGTCGGACTGGTGGTGGACGACGCGATCGTGATGGCGGAGAACATCTACGTCCGCATCGAGCAGGGAATGGAACCGAAAGAGGCCGGTATAGACGGGGCGAAAGAGATATTCTTCGCCGTCGTGTCTACGACGGTAACACTCGTGTCCGTGTTCCTCCCGATCGTCTTTATGGAAGGTATGACGGGACGCTTGTTCAAGGAGTTCAGTATCGTGATCGCCGGTTCCGTAACGATATCTTCCTTTGTGGCTTTGACCTTTACGCCGATGTTGGCGACCAAGCTGCTGAGAAAACGCGAAAACAAAGGCTGGTTGTACACAAAGACGGAACCGTTCTTCGAAGGCATGAACAATATCTATGCAAAGTCGCTGAACGCGTTCCTGAACCACAAGTGGTGGTCCATACCGATTGTCGTGATCCTTTTCGGCTCCATCGGCTATTTCTGGCGAACCATCCGCTCCGAACTTTCTCCATTGGAAGACCGTTCATCCATTTCGATCAATATACGTGCACAGGAAGGAGCTACCTTCGAGTTCATCCGCGACTTTACGGACCAAGTGGCCGCCATGGCCGACACGTTGGCTCCCGAGCGGCAAGCCCTAACGGTTCGTGCGAATAACAGCAACGGATACATCACCGTTTTACTTCCCGACATCAAAGATCGCGAACGTTCGCAGATGGAGATTGCCGATGTGCTGTCAAAGAATGTACGGGGCAAGACAGAAGCACGTGCTTTCGTCCAGCAGCAATCCACTTTCGGAGGACGTCGCGCAGGTATGCCCGTCCAATATGTTTTACAAGCGACCAGCCTGGAGAAGCTACAGAAGTATTTGCCCGCCTTTATGCAGAAGGTAAGCGAAAGCCCGGTGTTCCAGATGGCAGACGTGAACCTGAAGTTTACGAAACCCGAAGCCCGTATCGAGATCAACCGCGACAAAGCTTCTTCATTGGGCGTCAGCACCCGCACGATTGCCCAGACACTACAATATGCATTGAGCGGCCAGCGTATGGGATATTTTTACATGAACGGGAAACAGTATCAGATATTGGGCGAAATCAACCGCCAGCAGCGCAACACGCCGTTGGACCTGAAATCCATTTATGTCCGCAGCGATGCAGGAGAGATGATCCAGCTGGACAACCTCGTCACATTGAAAGAAGACGTTGCCCCTCCTCAGCTGTACCGTTACAACCGCTTTGTGTCGGCAACGGTTTCCAGCGGACTCAACAAAGGTTATACGATCGGTGACGGCCTGGACGAAATGGACCGTATCGCCTCGGAGACGCTAGACAACAGTTTCCGCACGGCCCTGTCGGGCGAATCGAAAGAGTTCCGCGAAAGTTCGTCCAGCCTGATGTTTGCCATGATCCTCGCACTGTTCATGATCTATCTGGTCCTGGCCGCGCAGTTCGAGAGTTTCAAAGACCCGTTGGTCGTGATGTTCACGGTTCCGCTGGCTATTGCAGGGGCGTTGATCTTTATGAGCTATTCAGATATAACCATGAATATATTCAGTCAGATCGGTATCATCATGCTGATCGGTCTGGTGGCGAAAAACGGTATTTTGATCGTAGAGTTTGCCAACCAGCGCCAGGAAGCGGGACTGAGCATGGCGGAAGCGATCCGTTCGGCTTCCACACAACGTCTGCGGCCGATCCTGATGACCAGTATTTCGACGATCTTAGGATTGGTTCCGCTCGTATATGCTTCGGGCGAAGGGGCACAAGGACGTATCGCGATGGGTATCGCCGTAGTGGGCGGTATGATCGTTTCGACATTCCTTACCCTGTTTATCGTCCCGGCGATGTACAGCTTTATTTCCACGGACAGACAATCGAAAATTAATAATTAAGAATTAAAAATTAAGAAATAAGGCAATTGAGGATGAAGAGGTTTCTTTTATTAATATGTATAGCATTTACGGTCGTCCCGGCCGAGGCGCAACGGGTGTTCAGCCTGGACGACTGCATCCAGACCGGATTGGAACGCAATTATTCCATCCGCATCATCCGTAACGAACAGCAGATCAGCGACAACAACGCCACTCCCGGCAATGCCGGCTACCTGCCGACCGTCGACCTGAGCAGTGGTTTTAGCGGCACGCTTAACAATAACAAGTTGTCCGACGGAACGACAGAAAAAACGAACGGCATCCACAACGAGACGGTAGACATCGGCCTGAATGTGAACTGGACCGTCTTCGACGGATTAGGCATACAGGCCACTTACGAAAAACTGAAAGAGTTACAGAACTTGGGAGAATTGAACACCCGAATGACAATCGAGGATTTCGTTGCCGACCTTTCGAGCGAATACTACAACCTGATCCGCCAGAAGATCCGCCTCCGCAACCTCCGTTCCACGCTCGAACTGTCCCGCGAACGTCTGCGTATCGTGGAAGAGCGGTATTATATCGGCTCGATGTCCCGCCTGGACCTCCAACAAGCGCAAGTCGACTTCAATGCCGACAGCTCCAACGTCCTGAACCAGTTGGAACAAGTGCATACTTCACGTATCCGCCTGAACCGGCTGATGGCATTGGAGGATGTGGAGGAACAAGTACTGATCAAGGACTCCCTGATTACCCCCAACCCGTTTTTAGATGAAGTGGAACTATGGAAAAGCACGCTTACCTCCAATTCATCTCTGCTGATCGCCAAGAAAAACCAGGTGATTTCCGAGCTGGACTACAAAAAGATCAAGAGCCGTAACTATCCGTATGTCAAATTGAATGCCGGATACGGCTACACGGCGAACTGGTACGAGGTAGGAACGACCGACCTCCAGCGCCGCCTCGGCCTCAACTACGGGGTGACGGTCGGCATCAACGTATTCGACGGTTTCAACCGGAAACGCGAACAACGGAATGCCCGGATACAGATTCAGAACCAAGAATTGCGCACACAAGAACTCGAACTGGGATTGCGTGCCGATATGAGCAACTTCTGGATGGCTTATCGCAACAACCTGGACTTGTGGAGCCTGGAAAAAGAGAACTTGGTCGCGGCACAGGAAAACTACCGGATTGCGATCGACCGCTATAAACTGGGCGACCTGTCCGGTATCGAATTGCGTGAAGCCCAGAACAGCCTGCTCGAAGCGGAAGAGCGCCAGTCCATCGCCGAATACTCCACCAAGATATGCGAAATCTCCCTTTTGCAGCTTAGCGGAAAGATCATGGATATGTTCCATGAAAATGATTAACTTTGCAGAGTTAACGATTTATGATTTTAGATTTATGATCGAGGTTCACAAATCATAAATCTAAAGTCATAAATCTAAAATCATAAATCATGCGCATTATCCCCAAAGCTAATACACTAAGAAAAGGCATACTTTTATACAGAGGCATCCGTTACCGCAAAGGCTTCGGGGTTCATTCCCCCTTTGTCTTCAACCTGATCACTAAAGTGATTGAGGAGCGTTGCCAATACTATAGCTTCTACGACATCGAACTGATCCGCAAGCAGCTGCTTTTCCAAGATGACGAGATCACTTATCCCGACCGCCAGCAAAAGGGGAAGATGCGCCGCCGCACGATCGGCCGGATTGTCGAACGCGAAGCGATACGGCCCAAGCACGGCGCCTTACTTTTCCGTCTTGCCAACTATTTCAAATCAAAACACATCCTTCAGTTCGGCCCTTCCATGGGCCTGTCCACTTTGTATCTGACTTCATATGCATCCGATCTGAAATGTATCGCTCTGGAAAACGTACCGGAGTTTGCCTCCATCGCCCGTATCGCTTTCGGCAAAGCCGCCCGTAACCCGGTCGACCTGCGTGTCGGAAGCTACAAAGATTTACTACCGAAAGCCTTGAAAGACATGGAGCAACTCGATTTTGTCTTTTTCAACACCCTGTATGAGCAGCAAAACAATATCTGGCTGTTTGAGGAATGCTTGAAACATGTGCACGGCGATACGGTCTTTGTTTTCGAAGGCATCAAAACCAGCCGCAAAATGCGCGAATTCTGGCGGGAAGTATGCTGTCATCCCGAAGTAACGGTGACGATCGACCTGTATTCAATGGGAATCGTGTTTTTCAACAAGAAGTTACACAAGAGGGATTATATCGTCTATTTCTGACTCTTTATCCAAAGATACAAACAAATTGATTTTTGACTTATACATCCGTCTATCACCTCATCGACTGCAATGCTCGATTTGATCTGTGACCGTGATAATAATAGGAAACAATAACAAATATGCAAATAAAAATATACAGACCATACGCTAACTTGAATAAAAGTATTATAGAGTGATAGAGGCCATACTTCTAGCTTTAAACTATAAGGTCATAGAGTTTTTGACCTAAGTCGAATACCTTTTCGACCTTAGTGAAAAAGGTTTTCGACCATAGGCAAAAAGGTATTTGACTTAGGCCGAAAATAAAAAAGGATATAGGACAAAACGTAAACATCTATATATTAGCACACAAAAGTTTTCCGCAATCTCCTTATTTATCACTTAAATATGACGCTTTGGGTAAAAGGACGAGGGGGAGGAACTATAATCAAGCTGGATCAAGACGAGACATTGGTAAAGATGCCTGCAATTTTTTCTTTCCCATCAAAATAAATAATCTGAATCCTTGCACAAATCCCGGAATCTGACGAATATTGTACTCCTTTTTGCAACATCTGGCAAGGATGTGCGATTATATAATAAAACGATAAGTTATTGTCATATGAAAAAGAGCATTATATACACAGGGACCGGCGACAAGGGAACCACTTCCTTAGTTGGCGGCGAACGGGTGTCGAAAGCGCACCAACGTATCGAAAGCTATGGTACGGTCGACGAACTGAACTCGTTTATCGGGTTGTTGATCACTTCGCTTGAAGAGAAAGCGGATCAGGACTTCCTGCTGTTTATCCAGCACAAGTTGTTTACGATCGGTTCCTATCTGGCAACCGATCAGGAAAACACGGAACTGAAAGTAGAAAGTAAGGTGATGCCGGAAACGATCACCCGTATCGAGCGGGAAATAGACCGCCTGGATAACGAACTGCCCAAGATGCGCAACTTTATTTTGCCGGGAGGAAGCCGCCCGGCCTCTTTGGCACATGTGTGCCGGACAGTCTGCCGGCGTGCCGAACGCCAGATCTACCGTTTGGCAGAGACAATTCCGGTTGAAGAACCTGTCCTGGTTTTTATAAACAGATTGTCTGATTATCTGTTTGTTCTGGCACGTAAGGAATGCATACGGAATAATGGCAAAGAAATTATCTGGGATTATACTTGCATCTAAAGAATATTGTTTTATTTTTGCGGAAAATTTGAGAACCTGACCGCCGTAAGGTGGTTATTAATACTTGACAGCTATGTATTGGACATTAGAGTTAGCTTCAAAACTGGAAGACGCACCCTGGCCTGCAACCAAGGATGAACTGATTGACTATGCACAACGTTCTGGTGCGCCACTGGAAGTGATTGAAAATTTGCAGGAAATGGAAGACGAAGGTGAGATTTATGAATGCATGGAAGATATCTGGCCCGACTATCCAAGTAAAGAAGACTTTTTCTTCAACGAAGAAGAATATTAATGTGCGATAAAAACGTACAGGCATGAAATAATAACGAGGTGGCAGGGCTATGTCCCGCCGCCTCGTTTGCTTTTTATACAATTTATTCGGATTTATTCCGTTTCTTGATATATGAACAAATATCTCCTGCTTATTATCCTTTTGGTAACCGGCCTCACGGGAGCGCGGGCGCAATACGACTCGCAGCTAAGCCAGTATTTTATGGCGCTGGGTTACTATAATCCGGCGTATGCGGGTGTTACGGGAGACTTGAACATGTTGGCGCTGTCTCGTTTGCAATATGTCGGGATCGACGGGGCGCCGACCTCCTTTTTCATCAATGCGGATATGCCACTGAAGATCGGGAAAACCAATCATGGCATCGGGATGGTCGTCTTTACCGAAGGAATCGGGCTTTTCGTCAATACACATGTCAATTTGCAGTATGCCTATAAACAAAAACTGTTTGGCGGTACGCTCAGTATCGGAATGCAGTTCGGAATGGTAAACCAGTCGTTTGACGGAGAAAAGGTCTTTTATCCGACCAGCCAGTTCCACCAACAGGAAGACCAGGCAATTCCAAAGACGCAGGTGAGCGGAATGGGCTTCGACTTGAACGCCGGGCTTTACTATCACCGCAAGAACCTCTATGCCGGTTTGGGCGTCACGCACTTGAACAAGACGGAGATCATATTGGACGAATATTCTTCCATGTATCTCGCCAGCACATATAATTTGATAGCCGGATACAATATTCAGTTTCGAAATCCGTTGTATGAATTACAGCCGTCTGTATTCCTGAAAACAGACATGCTGAGCTTCCAGGCGGACATAACCGCCCGGCTGTTTTATAATAAGATGTTTAACGGAGGTTTTTCCTGGCGTGTGAATGAGTCGCTGATCCTGTTGTTAGGAGCCAAGATCGGGAGTTTTCAGGTAGGATATGCGTATGATTTTCCGATCTCTACCATACCCATCTTGAAAGCCACGAGTGGAAGCCACGAGTTGGTAGTGAGCTACAAGTTGAAGTTGAAAAAATCGAAGTCAGGAAAGAATAGACATAAAAGTGTACGTATATTATAGTATATGAAAAAAGTATTGTTAGTACTTGCGGCAGTAGCCCTGTTTACCTCATGTGGCAAAACCCTTTCCGGTGGCGGGGGCGAAGTGACAGGGGTACGATCGGTGGCGTTTAACGAACCTGCCCCTTACGGGATGGTTCTGATCAAAAGAGGCTCATTCGAGATGGGACCCGCAGATAAGGATTCCTTGTGGGGGATCAATCCTGAAACGAAAGGCGTCTCTTTCGATGCTTTCTGGATGGACGAGACAGAGGTGACGAATGCCAAATACCGTCAGTTCGTGTATTGGGTGCGCGATTCCATTATCCGCGAACGTCTGGCCGACCCGGCTTATGGCGGCAATGACCTGTTTAAGATTACTGAAGATAAATATGGCGAACCGGTGACTCCGCATCTGGACTGGAGCCGCCCGATTCCTTGGAAACGTGCCAATGAAGACGAGATACGGGCAATCGAAAGTGTCTACACCGTAAATCCGGTGACCGGCGAAAAGACGTTGGATCCGAAACAGATGGTCTATCGCTACGAATGGTACGACTATACGTCAGCAGCCCTTCGCAAACACAACCTGGACCCGGCAGCCCGCGTGCGTAACACCGATATCCAGGTCGACCCTGACGAAGTGATCATGATATCCAAAGACACGGCCTACATCACCGAGGAAGGCGAGATCGTGAACGAAACCATCACACGACGGCTCAGCGGGCCGTGGGATTTCCTCCACACCCGTATCGTGAATATCTATCCGGACGAAAGTTGCTGGGTGAACGATTTCAACAATGCTTACAACGAACCTTATATGCGTATGTATTTCTCGCATCCGGGCTATGACGATTATCCTGTGGTAGGCGTTTCCTGGGAACAGGCGACAGCATTCTGCGTATGGCGCACCAACCTGTTCAAGGAATCTCTGAACTTCCCCAGCGGACAGGCTCTCGAACCGTTCCGCCTGCCGACCGAAGGCGAATGGGAATATGCGGCCCGTACAGGCAAGAACGAAAACAAATATCCGTGGGCAGGCGACGAGCTGGTGAGCGGAAAAGGTTGCTTCTTGGGCAACTTCAAACCGGGCAAAGGCAACTATACGGAAGACGGTCATCTGATCACTTCGCGTGTCGGCTCTTTCGCTCCGAACGAATTCGGCCTCTATGACATGGCCGGCAACGTGGCGGAATGGACATCGACTTCTTATTCCGAATCCGGACCGAGCCAGATGAGCGACATGAATCCGGATCTGCGCTACAATGCCGCGAAGGAAGACCCGTATGCCATGAAGAAGAAGGTCGTACGCGGCGGTTCCTGGAAAGACGTGGCACAGTTTATCCGTTCGGATATGCGCACCTTCGAATACCAGAACGAAACGCGTTCATACATCGGTTTCCGTTGCGCCCGTACACAAATCGGTTTTTCGAGAGCAAAAGGTAAAAAATAACGCAGGGGCGGAGTTCGCCCGCCCTCTCTAATTAACGAATATACATTATATCATGGGAAAATATAGAAGATATAAAAACAGAGTAGAAATGTACCTCGCCAGTGAAAAAGGCAAGCGGGTACTGAATTTCTGTTATAGCTGGGGAGCCTCCATCGTTATTATAGGCGCCTTGTTCAAGTTGTTACACTTGCCGTATGGTAACCAAATCCTGTTTGTGGCCATGACGGTAGAAGCATTGGTATTCTTTATCTCCGCTTTTGAAAAGCCATTCAACGAATATCACTGGGAAGAAGTGTTCCCGGTTTTGAAATCGAAGAACCCGCTCGACCGTCCGGATTTCGCCAACACGCCTATGTCCAATCTGGTCAATTCGCCTGAGAATACGACCGACGACGAGGTTGCTGGCGGATTGAATATCAACTTAGGCGGCAAGCAGACTACCGGACTGGGCAATCTCGGCCTGGATGTGAGCGAAGAAGATACGAAAAACCTTTCCGACAGTATCAAGAAACTGAGCGCCGCCGCCGAACAGATCTCCAAGATGGCGGAACTGACGGAAGCGACGCAGAAATATCTGGAACAGCTTTCGGGTATGTCCGAGAATATGGAACGTTTCAGCCAGGTGACGCATTCGCTGACCGACGTTTCCGACACACTTTTGAACTCGTATAAGAGCATTACGGATAATTCGGATGGCATCAACCAGAATTCCCGCGGTTACGTGCAGCAGATGGAAATGCTGAACCGCAACATCTCCGGCTTGAACACGATCTACGAAATACAGTTGAAGAGCATCAGCTCGCAGATCGAATCGATCGAACATATCAACAGTGGCTTGAGCCGCATTCGCGAAATGTATGACGGCTCCGTTGTCGACAGTTCCGTGTTCCGCAACGAAACGGAAAAGATGACGCGACAGTTGGCCGAATTGAACCAGGTATACAGCCGCCTGTTGCAGGCTATGACGGTCAATATGGGATACCAGCAACCGGCGCAGCCCGCACAACCTGTTTACCAGCAGCAACCGCAGCCGGCACAGCAGCAGAATTACCAGCAGGCCTATCAGCAACCGTACGGATATCAGCAGCAGGCTCCGTATACAAACAACCCAATGAAGTAATCGGATATGGCAGGAATAGCAAATAATCCCAATTCGCCCCGTCAGAAGATGATCAACCTGATGTATCTGGTGTTCATCGCCATGATGGCACTCAACGTGTCGTCGGAGGTACTCGACGGTTTCGAACTGGTGGAAGGCAGCTTGCGTACTTCTATCGATAATACCTCGACCCGTAATGAGATCGTTACAGAGGAACTGAAGGCTTATTATCAGACAAATCCCGAAAAAGTACGTGAATGGTACGAAAAGGGGACAAAGGTGAAGGAGGCTTCCGACAGCCTGTACAATTACGTGCAGGATCTAAAAGTGCGTATCGCGCAGATTGCCGATGGTAAGGATGCCGATGTCAATAATATCGATCATAAGGACGACCTCGAAGCGGCTTCCCGCGTGATGCTGTCTCCCGTTTCGGGCGAAGGCAAGAAATTGCGCCAGAGCATCGAAAAATACCGGACACTGATGGGCGAGATGGTGGAAGACTCGGCCAAGACGCGCATCATCGAAGCCAGCCTGTCGACAACGCCGCCTCACAAGGCCGGTATCAATACTCGCACTTGGGAAGAGGCTTTGTTCGAGAATATGCCGGTGGCGGCGGCTGTTACCTTGCTGACGAAATTGCAAAGCGATATCCGCTATGCCGAAGGTGAAGTGTTGTCCAACCTGCTGAGCAGCGTCGACATGCGCGACTATCGTGTGAACCAGATCACGGCACAGGTGATTCCGGAAAGCCAGATCGTCATGCGCGGCAGCCAGTACAAGGCCAATATCGTCTTATCGGCTGTCGACTCGACGAAACGTCCGACCGTCTATGTGAACGGCAAGGAATTGCCTTATGATGCAAACGGCATGTTTACGGCTGTAGCCGGTACTCCGGGCACTTATCCGGTCAAAGGATATATCGAAATGCCGGGTAGCGACGGCAGCGTGATGCGCCGCGAGTTCGAAAGCGAATACTTCGTGACGGAACCGAGTGCGACGGTAGCGCCGATGCTGATGAATGTGTTGTATGCCGGAATCGCCAACCCGATCCGTATCGCCGTGCCGGGTGTGCCCAGCGGCAACGTGACGGCAACGATGACGAACGGGACACTGGTCCGCAAAGGCGACCAATGGGAAGCCCGTCCGACAACGGTTGGAACAGACGCCATCATTTCCGTCCATGCTAAAATGGCGGATGGGCGCAGCGTCGAGATGGCGAAAACGACTTTCCGCGTACGTGCCCTGCCCGACCCGATGCCTTTTATCGAATATAAGGACCAGAACGGCAATATGCGCAAGTTCCGTGGCGGTCAGTTCTCCAAACGCAATTTGGTGGAAGCCGACGGCATCCAGGCGGCTATCGACGACGACCTGCTGAACGTGCCGTTCAAGGTGTTGAGTTTCGAGCTGACTTTCTACGATTCGATGGGCAACATCATTCCGGAAGTCACGCAAGGCAACCAGTTCTCGCAGCGTCAGAAAGATTATATCCGCCGTCTGGCAAGAGGCAAACGCTTCTACATCACGCATGTGAAAGTATTAGGTCCGGACAATAAGGAACGTATCATTCCGACCGTCGAAGTAATCGTCAATTAACATAACGTAGGGACGAGGTCTGCTCGTCCCGTAATGTATAAAGATATATGAAACGTTTATATTACATAGCAACCCTCGCCATCGCCCTGTTCGCCTCCCTCCCCATACAGGCACAGGAAGAGGCCGGCAATACACAGCAACAGCAGCAGAGACGTCGCGGTCCCGAAGCAAGCCGTGGCGCCCGTGAAGAAGAGAAGAAAGAGAACGGCATGCCCGAACTGACCGTCCGAGCACAGGATATGAACGAGCGAATGACGCAGCATATCGGTAACGCTCGCTGGATGCGTGTCATCTACCGCCAGATCGACCTTACGAAAGAACAGAATGCTCCTCTATATTATCCCACCCAACCGATGAACGGGCAGATGAACTTGTTCTCGATCATCTTCCAGCTGGTATGCGAAGGCAAGTTGTCCGCCTATGAATACCTGGACGGTTACGAGGATTTCAGCGACAACCGCAAGCTCGACTTGAAAGTCATGCTGGACCGTTGCCGTATCTTCTACGAAGAGACGCCAGGCAAAGACAACGAACCTGCCGGTTTCGTCGTGAACGAAAGCGATATTCCTTCCGGCGATGTCCGCTCCTATTACATAAAGGAAGCGTGGTATTTCGACCAGAACAACTCCGTATTCGATGTCAAGACATTGGCGATCTGTCCGATTCTGACAATCGTGGACGATATGGGACAGAACACCATGCCGATGTTCTGGATTCCTTATGAAAATTTGCGTCCCTATATCAATACCGCCTATATCATGACGTCCAACATCAACAACGCCATGACTTTCACGCTCGACGACTATTTCCGTCGCCGGATGTTCCAGGGCGATATCTTCAAGACGCAGAACCTGATGAACCAACCTCTGCAAGCCTACTGCCCGACACCCGATTCGATGAAACGCGAGCAGGAACGTATCGAGAACCAGCTGATTACTTTCGAAAAATCTCTCTATCTGCAACCGGACACAGCTCAGTTGGCAGCTGATACAAAAGGCAAGAAATCTAAAAACGCAACCGTTTCCGCCCGTGGCAGAAAGACGGAAGCCGCAAAAGAGAGCAAACAAAAAGAGGTCAAAATCAAAGCTCCAAAAGCCCAGAAAAGCGCTCCGGTCCGCAGCGTACGCCGTCGCCGGTAATTACCTCTACAATATCCAAAACATAAAAGAGGCGTAGATTAGTGATGACTTGAATGACATCTGCTAATCTACGCCTCTTTTATGTTTCGTCGAAGAGGATTACAACTTATGTATCACCTTCATCAACTGATCTCCCAAGCCGATTGTGTAGCCTTGTGAAACGAACACTACACGGTTGAAAGTGTCGGCAATAATGAAGATTGGCAGTGTGTTGGCGTTCTGCAACTTCATGGCTGCGGCGATCTCCTTCTGAATTGTTTTGTCGATATCTATGCCGTATGTGATGGTAGTTGGCAACTCTCCGAACTCCTTCGGATCGAAGTTCTGGAAGCCTTTTTCATCGGGGAACAACAAAACCATGCCGCGACCCCATTCTTCAAGGTCCTTCTTTACGGCAGCGATGTCACGCATGGCATGGTTGGTCGGCTCCTGGCGCGCTCCGAGGACAGCGACAACATAATAGCCGCGGCCGGTGGTAGCCAACAGACTCGTTTCCTCGCCGTTATCAGCCCGTTTGAATTTGTTTTCGGAGTTGAAGTTGCCGATGACTTGTACATCGTCCTGGCTCTCACGCATCTCCAGTTTGATATCACTCGTCTTGCCTGGTTCTACGTTGAAGAAAGACATTTCGGCCAGTACGCTACCGTTTGCCATACGTGTTCCGGTTACCAGCATATAATGGCCCTCATCCATAGAAAGCGGCTTTTTCAACAGAGCACTCCAAGTATCACCGCCCCCCATATCCACATCGCCCGATTCGAAGTTAAGTGTCTGCAACTTGCCGGTCGGCAACACTTTCGCAATCGTGAAATGACTGTAATATTTCGGGTCCTGCAATGCTTTGATCGGCTGGTAAGAAGCGACGACCTTACCTTGCTTGGCAACCGTCTGCTCGGCAGCTTCGAAGTCTACATCCACCCAGTTCAGACCTTTCGCATATTGCACTTTTCCTGCCACTGGTTCGATACGTGCCGGAATACCGATGCTACGACATACAGCGACGAAAAATATATCGCGGGAACCTTTATCGGCCACGCGCGATTTCCATACGCCCATCGGCATAATCGGAATGCGTTGCGGATTCAGGCTGTCATTGATACTGATATTATCCTTCACCCAGTCTACAATTAATTGCGGATCAGCTTTAGCCTTCTTCACTAATGCCGAATCGACGTTGGCGGCAAAGAACTTCCTGTACGGCGTCAGGAACTCGTTTGCCACACGCGGATTGAGGATATATTCGGTAAACAGGGAACTTTGCACAGCCTGGGCATTGTTCAGATGGTCTGCTAACACGGAGGCCGGCGTATCACGCAAGTCCTTGGCAGAGATAACATTCAGCAAATCCATCGCCATCGGACGTTTGTCGGCAGGCGCATCGCGAAGGAACTTCTCTATCTCACGCCAATTTCCCCGGCTGCCGATCATGAAATCGGCTGTTTTCAGCGGGTCGATACCTAATTCTTTGGCAAGTGCTTCCGCTTTCTCTTCCGTATAAAAAGTGCCCACATATTTATTACGGATCACATCCTCTTCGTGCAAACGCTTGGCGTTGGCCTCTTTCTGTTCGTCCGTCACGCAGGCGGCAATGGAACCGTCTACCGGAGGAATGACATCAAGCGTGACGGTTTCGATGTCACCCGGTTTCTTGTCGAGAGTGATTGTCACGTTATTGTCTTTTCCGAACGACACCTTGCTATATCCGAACTTGCCGTCCTTAGTCGCCCATACCAGCATATCACCTTTACCGGCAGAAAGGAATGCCTTCCCTTCAGCATCCGCCTTCTTATTGGCTACGGAATAGAACTCGGCATAGTTATATATTTTGAACTCGACATCGGCTCCGGCAGCCGGCTGGCCGTTTTCATCCACAATGGTGATCGTTGCTTTGGCCGTCGGGGCATAATTGTCGATCACGTTGATCTCGGTGTAACCGTCGGTTACGTCCATGACTTCTTCCGGTCCGTTGTATTTGCCGAATACTTTCGTGTGCATCAGCATACCACGGTAAGCCGGTCCGTTGAACCACCCCAAGTTAAGTACCGGTTCCGGTTCACAGGCTCCGAGGAAATACCATTTACCGTTTACCCAAGCTTCCACCCAAGCATGGTTGTCGTCGGTATGCGCCCAACGCGGCGTATAGACCTGACGGGCCGGTATGCCGACCGAACGAAGGGCGGCTACGGTAAACGTCGACTCTTCGCCACAACGCCCGTAAGCGGTCTTCACGGATGCCAAAGGCGAACTCGTCCGGGCATCCGACGGCGTATAGATCACTTTCTCGTGGCACCAATGGTTCACTTCCAGCACGGCGTCATACAAGGACAAGCCCTTCACCCGGTCTTTCAATTCTTCATAAAAGACCATGCGGCTCTCGTCCAGATTCTCGTTGTTGACCCGCACGGGAAGTACGAAATGGCGGAAGATGTCTTCCGGTATGCTGTCTCCCCAAGGCATTTCCACCCGTGCACGAAACGAACTGCGGATATTGTCGAGATACAGTTGCCCGTCATAATCCGTGATATCTCCGATCGGCATATAGGCATACAAGAAAGTAAGCGCCTCTTTTTCGTCGGACGTCATCTTTTGGTTAAAGACTGAAAAAAGGTTTCCGTCCGGCAGAGCGGCCTGCTTTGCCCGGAAGTCATTCTCCACTTCGGCGCGGAACGTATCGTCCGAAATGAAATGTTGCTGCCTATTGCACGAAGTTCCCGCGAGGAGAACGAACAATAGTAGGAATAGATTTGTTTTAATCATAGCGTTAATTTTATCAGCACAAATATAGTGAATATATTTATTAGTCAGTAGATAACCTTGTCTTTTAAGTGTTAAGCTGTTGTGCATATCGTTATTTTTTCTTTACTTTGAAGTGACAAAGTATAGAGTAAACCGTTATTATCAGCCTATGTTCCACGAATTACAAATCTTCGAGAATCCGGAAGCAATCCTGTTGGTTGCTTCGATTATCTTTTTCTTCAGTATTATTGCCGGTAAAGCCGGTTTCCGTTTCGGCCTTCCCGCCTTGCTTCTCTTTTTAGGTGTCGGAATGCTGTTCGGCAGCGACGGCTTAGGCATTCAGTTCAGCAATCCCAGTGCAGCACAGTTCATAGGCATGTTGGCGTTGAGTATCATCCTGTTTTCCGGTGGTATGGATACTAAAATGTCCGAGATCAAGCCGATAGCCACGGAAGGAGTTGTCCTTGCAACAGTGGGAGTATTGTTAACGACGCTTATAACGGGAGGTTTTATCTATTATGTGTTTTTGTGGTCTACAGGTTATGAAACGCTTACGGTAGCCGAATCTATGCTGATGGCGGCAGTGATGTCGTCTACAGACTCTGCTTCCGTCTTTTCCATCCTTAGGAGCAAAGGGGTTTATTTGAAACAACGCCTGCGTCCGACCCTCGAATTGGAGAGCGGTAGCAACGACCCGATGGCATATATGCTTACCTTGCTTATTATCGCTTATATACAGGTCGGAGGTATGAACTTGCAGGAAGCTGTCCTGCAATTGCTCGTCCAGCTATCCGTCGGTGCGATAGCCGGTTTCCTGTTAGGTAAGCTGGCCGTTCTGATGATCAACAAGATCAATATGGACAACGAGTCTTTATATCCGATCTTATTGTTAACAACTGCTTTCTTCACTTTCTCGGCGACTACTTTATGTAAAGGGAACGGCTATCTGGCCGTGTACATTGCCGGCCTGGTCGTGGGGAACGCTAAGATTGTGCATAAAAAGAGTATGGGAACTTTCTTCGACGGTTTTGCCTGGCTGTGGCAGATCGTCATGTTCCTCACGTTAGGTCTGTTGGTGAACCCGCACGAGTTGCTGCCAGTCGCTCCAGTAGGCCTTTTAGTGGGAGTATTTATGATACTGATAGCTCGTCCGGCAACGATTTTCCTGTGTTTGCTTCCATTTAAAAACTTTACAACAAAAGGAAAGCTATATATCTCGTGGGTGGGACTTCGTGGAGCAGTTCCGATAATCTTCGCAACTTATCCTTGGATTGCCGGAGTCGATCATGGAGGCATGATCTTTAATATCGTGTTTTTCATCACGATCCTTTCCCTATTGATACAAGGAACAACCGTAACACAGGCTGCCAAATGGCTCGGACTTGTCGACAAGCCGGAGCGAAAAGATGTGTTCGGTATCGAATTGCCGGAAGATATTAAGAGTGCCATGAGTGAAATAGACATCACTCCTGCTGTCCTTTCTCATGGAAACAAATTGATGCAACTCACCTTGCCCGACCACACCCTTGCCGTTATGGTGAAAAGAGACGGACATTATTTCATCCCGAAAGGCAACACGGAGCTGAAAGAAAACGACAAACTTTTGATGATTTCCGATAACGACGAGGCCTTGTTACAGGCATACGATTCGTTAGGGGTGAAAAACTATACGATGAAAAAGAACTGAAGGATTCTCAATCAGGGCTGCTTCGATACTACAATGGAATCACGTAACACCAACAGCCCTTCCGGTCCCATGTTGAACAGTAAATCCACAATACTCATATTCGGAAGAAATCCGTGCTTGCCCTGAAAAACCTGATAATAGGGTTTCGGGGAGAAGGACGGATCTTCTCCTTCATGTTTCGGCCGGATGATCTCACGGAAATCGTTCGGCACTTCGGACTGGTATTCTTCCGTATAAATAACATTCGGATGCAGGTCAAGCAGGCGACAGATCAACTGACGCAATTCCTCATTGTAATCGAATAGGAACTCATATTTTTTCTCGTAAAAAGGAGCGAAGTCCTCTTCGTAATATTCGAAAAACGGACTCATATTATAAGCCGAAACCAAAGCATTCCAATGCAGGTGACGCCAGTTCCCATGATCGGAGATACGGATGTCCTTGGTCGGACACTTCAACGTGTCCGGCTTCACGATGGGGATAGATAAAGCTAACGGACCGTTGGCGGCGGCAATGGTACAACGGTTCCGGAAGGTTTGCTTGAGGTAGTTTTCAGCTGTTTCCAAGTGTACTTCCGGATATTGGAACAGTTTGCAATATTGCTGGACCGGCCCCAAATAGGTAGTAGAAATATAAACGGGTTGCATCATTCAGTTTACGGGTTTAAAGATTCGTTGTTTGTCACGGCTGAACCAACATAACCAGGCATTTCCGATGATATGGTCACGCGGAACAAAGCCTAAATGGCGGGAATCGACCGATTCGTTTACATTGTCGGAAAGCATCCAGTAATAATCTTGTTCGAAGAAGAAAAACGCAGTTTCCCTTCCATCTAAATATAGCTTTCCGTCACGAAAAACAGCCTTTTCTCCGGCCTCGGCCAATATCGCTTCCTTGCAAGCGACAAGGGCAGCTTCATCCAGGCGGTATGCCCGGCCTTTACGGGGAACAACCAGCTTGTACGGAGCAGACTGATTCCGGATAAAATGAATATTCATCTCTTCCGTCAGTTCTTCACGCAATTGATATTCTTCGAAAGAAGTCAGGGAAAAAGAAAAACCGAACGTCTCGCTCTTCCAGTTCCGCACAGGTATGCTCAACTTTTGCAGCGCTTTCAGGAAATCGGCGGCACTCTTCTGGGTAATGAAACAGGTGTTAAGCGCACGAGGAGAGTGAGGTAGCAGCTTCCCGTTCACCTCATACCCGTCGCCACTCACCAAGATAGTATCCCCAGGCATACCGATACAACGGCTCAATAACAATGGGTTACTCACCGTGTCTTTCAGGAGCGGACTGGTAAACAGCACGACCTTGTTCCGTCCCGGATTTCCTTCAAGCGGCAATTTATTTACCAAGATATAATCGCCTTGATGCAATGCATCTTCCATCGCACTCGTTGATATCCGGTAAGATTCGATACAGAAACGGCGGACAGGTATAACAATGAGAAAGGCGATAACAATCGTTACCACCCAACTCACGTAGAGGCGACTTTTACGTCCACCCGCCCCGTTTATGTTATTATGAATCTTTTTCCCCATAGAAATTTGCTTAATCCGGGTGTACCCAACGGAACATACGGTTCCAGCGAATACCGCCGTCAAACAAGCTACGATCCTTATCCAGTGACAGCCAGATCATGATCGGCTTACCTACGATATGGTCTTCCGGCACGAAACCCCAGGAACGGCTGTCGGCACTGTTGTGGCGGTTGTCACCCATCATCCAGTAATAATCGTATTTGAACGTATAGGTCGTTTCCGGCTTGCCGTTGATGTAAACCTTACTATCCTTTACTTCCAATTTATTATGTTCATAATTGACGATACAGCGTTTATAAAGGGCTATATTACGTTCCGTCAACGGGATCGTGGTTCCCTTCTTCGGGATCCATAGTGGTCCGTAATTGTCACGACTCCATCCGGTCTGGTAGTCAACCGGATAATAGGAATCGGTTCCTACGGGATCCGGTTCGAGAACCACACGTTTCACGACCGGAAGTTTTTTAGCTACTTCCAATGTCTTTTGAGTCAGCGGGAAATGGTAAATCGGGTTATACTGCCCGTTGGCATTCGGCTGAATATTCAACATAGACATATATTGGGGATTATAGCTTCCATCGATCAATACACGGTCGGCTTTGCTGACATCCAGTAAACGGAACTGCTCCTCACTCAACATGGAGCCATCCGTCTCGACGAAGTAGTTAAGCTGCATCTTTTCCGGATTCTTGGCAGCAACACCATCGATGTAGACCTGGTTGTCACGAATCTCGATCGTGTCGCCCGGCATACCGATACACCGTTTGACATAATTCTCTCGTTTATCAACAGGGCGATAGATCACATCACCGAAATCCGCTTTATTCAACAGGATGGCTTCCCGTCCGTATTGTTCTACCAAATGATAATAATCCGGATTCTGAACTTTTAGTGCAACCGTATCGCCGGCAGGGAAGTTGAACACCACAATATCATTCCGTTTCACATGACCGAGGCCTTTCACCCGTTTGTAGTCCCATTCCGGCCAGTCCAAATATGACTTGCAGTTGAAGAAAGGTAATGTGTTTTGTACCAGAGGGAAAGCGACCGGCGTATTCGGCACGCGCGGTCCATAGCTGAGCTTACTCACAAACAGATAGTCACCCACTAACAAGGACTTCTCCAGCGAGGAACTGGGAATCTGGTAATTCTGGAAAATAAAGATATTGATGAAATAGACGGCAACCAATGCAAACAGGATATCATCCACCCATTCCAACACATTACGTACCTGCGGATTCTTGGTACGTTTCCAGGCTCCCCAAGGGATATACCCGGTCAGAAAAATATCGACAAGGACAATCAGGCCCAACAACAACCAGGCATTCTGCATCCAAAGCGTGAAAAGCAGGTAGAGAACGGCTGCTATGCTGAATTTAATCCATTGTTTCTTGGAAAACTTCTTCATTTGTTTCTGTTATTAATTAAAATTTAAGCATATCATCCATTCCGAGGAAACCTTTCTTTCCAGCAGTAAATTCGGCGGCAATAACAGCGCCCAAGGCAAATCCGGCACGACTCTTCGCATCGTGCTTGATGCTGATCGTGTCGACATCCGACTCGTATGTGATTTCGTGGATACCCGGAACTTCTCCTTTACGAATGGCATGGATAGGTATATCGGTTGTTTTCTCAGCCGTTTCCAAAGTCCAGCGGTCTTTACGATCCACGTTTTCAATGATTCCTTCCGCCAGTGTGATAGCTGTTCCGCTAGGAGCATCCAATTTATGGATATGGTGAGTTTCCATCATTTTGATATCGTAAGCGGAGAAATTATTCATAATCTTTGCCAGATATTTGTTGATAGCGAAGAATATATTTACACCGATGCTGAAATTGGAGGCATAGAAAAAAGTTTTACCCTCTTTTTCGCACATATCTTTGACTTGCCCAATCTTGTCAAGCCATCCTGTCGTACCGGAAACAACCGGAATGCCTGCTGCAAAACATTGCATATAATTGTTGAATGCTGTAGCCGGAGTCGTAAACTCGATCGCGACGTCAGCACTCTTGAATTTGTCGGAGTGTATTTCTTCAGGGTTATTGATATCTACGATAGACACGATTTGGTGTCCTCTTCCAAGTGCTATCTGCTCGATAGTTTTTCCCATCTTTCCGTAACCGATAAGTGCAATCTTCATACTTATATATTTAACTTTCAATTTTAATTTTTCAACTTTCAACTGATAACGTGCTGCAAATATAAAGAATAATGCTTAGATTTGGGACATAAATCTTAACTCTGAAAAAAGATGGAACGTTTATTACATTATGTTTGGAAATACAAACTTTACGCGGCCACACCATTGATAACAACAGAGGGACGTCCCGTCCAGGTAATCGATCCCGGAATGCAGAATACGGATGCAGGTCCCGATTTTTTCAATGCGAAGATCAAAATAGACGGAACGCTATGGGTAGGAAGTGTCGAAATTCATGATAAATCTTCCGACTGGCTGCTCCATCATCATGATACGGATAAGGCATACGACTGTGTAATCCTTCACATTATAGGCTTTAATGATTTCCAGCCAGTTCGAACGAACGGAAACCCGATTCCACAAATGCTCCTGACTGTTCCGGAAAATATTCTCCGCAGTATAGACTGGCTGCTTTACCGGGAGGCGGCTCTTCCGTGCCTCGATCACATAACCGGGATCGCTCCTTTGCATATAGCCTGTTGGATGGAAGCCTTGCTAAGCGAGCGGCTGGAACGGAAAACACATGACATATTCCTCCTTTTGGATGCGTATCAGACAGACTGGAATGAAGTTTTTTATATTACTTTAACCCGAAACTTCGGCTTTGGTGTGAATAATGATGCTTTTGAAAGGCTGGCAAAGAGCTTGCCGCTTCGTTGCATTCAAAAACAGCGGAACAGCCATTCGCAGATAGAAGCAATGCTTTTCGGACAGGCAGGAATGTTAGAGGAGGAAAACGACGATCATTACTACCGCTTGTTGCAACGGGAATACGATTTTTTACGCCATAAGTTCGGCCTGTCACCAATGGAAGATTTCGTATTTAAGAACCTACGGACACGGCCTGTCAACTTTCCGTATCTGAAAGTGGCACAGTTAGCCGCACTTTGGGTACGGTACGACACTCTGTTTTCTGCCATTCTTGAAGCCAGGAGCACCGGAGAGATCAAAAAGTATTTCAGGATTCCTCCATCCGGTTATTGGGAGACACATTATCATTTCCGGTATGCTTCTCCCCGAAAGGAAAAGACCATAGGCGAAAACGCCCTGAACATCCTACTGATAAACACGGTCGTTCCGATGCTCTTTGCCTACGGCCTACATAACAAACGTCCCGAATATTGCGAACGTGCTACCCGCCTTTTAGAAAGTATTCCTCCGGAAAAGAACACCATCGTCACCACCTTCTACAACGCCGGTATCACCGTCCGCCACGCTGGCGACAGCCAGGCTTTGATCCAATTAAAACGCGAATATTGCGAAAAGAAGAAATGTTTGTATTGCAGGATCGGGTTCAGGATGTTAAAAACGACAATCGGACAAAAGTCCGTTTAAATGCAAAGATTGATTAATGACAGGATACCCTACTAATTTTCACCGGATTTTTCCCTATTTTTGCACGTGTTTATCGAATGTATTTGAAATAGACATAAATGGATACTAAATATATACGAAATTCATTCCGCCTGTTGTATGGAATGCTGCTGTTGACTGTCATTTATTCGTGTGCCAATATCGGTAGTCCGAACGGAGGACCCTATGATGAAACACCTCCCAAATTCGTAAGCAGTACACCGGTCCCAAATCAGATTAATTATACAGGTAAAAAGATAGAAATCCTCTTTGACGAGCTGATCCAGATCGAGAAACCTTCGGAGAACGTGATTATCACTCCGCCCCAGATGGAACTACCGGTTATCCGCTCTGCCGGAAAGAAGGCGGTGATCGAATTGAAAGACACGTTGAAACCTAACACGACCTACACGATCGACTTCACCAATTCCATCTCCGACAATAATGAGAAAAACGTGTTCGAAAACTTCTCTTTCGCTTTCTCTACCGGAGACATCATCGACACACTCGAAGTTTCGGGAGTCTTGCTGAATGCCGAGAATCTAGAACCGATGCCAGGCATTACGATCGGCCTGCACAACAATTTGGAAGATTCCGCATTCGTGAAACTCCCGTTCGTCCGTACTTCCCGTACGAATGACAAAGGGCAGTTCACGATTCGTAATATCACTCCTGGAACCTATCATATTTTTGCCTTAAACGATGTGAACCGCGACTATAAATTCGACCAACCCGGCGAAGACATCGCTTTCTTGGATTCCGTCATCGTCCCTTCCTTCGAACTGACGACCCGGCAGGATACGACCTGGAAAGACAGCCTGACGATCGATACGATCCGGACGGTCGGTTACACCCGTTTCTTCCCGGACAACATCGAACTCCGCCTGTTCAAGGAGAAATTCAAACGCCAGTATATGGTAAAGCCCGAACGCCCGGACGAGAAATATTTTACGCTGCGTTTCAATACGAAGCTGGACACCGTACCGGTGCCTGTCCCCATCAATTTCACCCCGGAAGACAGTACCTGGTATTTTGTGCAGCAGACGGAAGGCGGCGCGGCCGTTAACTACTGGCTTGCCGATTCGACCGTCTGGAAGCAGGACACTCTGCAGGTGCAGGTCTCCTATCCGAAGAGCGACTCCCTGAACATCCTGCGCCCGCAAACCGACACGGTCCAACTGGTATTGCGCCGCCGTCCGGCAGAAAAGAAAAAGAAGAAAAAGAAAGACGAACCCGATCCGATCGTGTTCTTAGGCATGCAAGTAGACGCTCCCAGTTCGATGGACTTGTTCGATACGATATCCGTAACCTTCAACGAACCGGTATTGGATATCAACAAAGAGATGTTCTTCCTCGACCAAAAGATCGATACCGTTTGGAATACGGTAGATTTCGACTTCTTCCCCGATTCGACTAACAGCCTGAACTATTTTATCAGACGTCCGTGGAAGTATGGGGAAGAATACCGCATCGAAGTGGACTCCGCCGCCATCCACAGCCTTTACGGGAAGTGGAACGACTTCTTTACCGGTGAGTTCAAAATCAAGAAAGAAGACGAATACGGCCATCTCTATCTCAATATCAACGGTGTGGACACGACTGCTTTCGTCGAATTGCTCAGTAGTGGAGACGCCCCTGTCCGCAAAGCGAAAGTAAAAGACGGCGGAGTACTCTTCATGGACTTGAAGCCCGATAAGTATTATGCCCGTATCGTGATCGACACAAACGGCAACGGAGTGTGGGATACCGGTAATTATATCGAAAAGCGACAGCCCGAAGAAGTTTATTATTCTCCCAAAATGTACGAGATCATGCAGAACTGGCAGGTCGAAGAGACATGGAATGTCAACTCCACCCCGCTGGCCAAGCAAAAGCCTCTTGAGATAACGAAGAATAAGCCGAAGGAAGCAACCAAGAAGAAAAGAAACTACAAAGATGAAAGTCAACAATCATCGCCAAGGAATAATAGCGGCGGCAACATGGGAATGCCGTTCTGACATCGTCCGCCTGTGGCTGATATTTTTGCTATTGCTATCGGCCGTGTGTGCGAAAGCGCAGGAAATCCCAGTCCGCCACAGGTTCAGCCCCGGCGAGGAAGTGCAGTATGAGTTATACTTCAAATGGGGCCTTCTGATGCCCCGTGCAGGCCACGCCACCCTTTCCATCCGCGACGCGGAATACGAGGGCGAGCCGTCCTATCACTACCGGCTTATCTTCCGTACCTCCGGCATTATCGAAAAGGTCTATAAGATGCGAGATACGATCGATTGCCATTTTACCCCCGACATGCTGCTTCTACGGAGTGAGAAGCGGGTAAACGAGAATGACTATTATCTGATAGACGACATCCGTTTCTCCTACGACCGGAAGAAGATACTCGCTCATTCCCACCGTTATACGCCCACCCGCACGAAGATCGACACGATGCTCGTGACGGAAGACCCACACATGTTCGACATGCTGGGAGCAACGATGTATCTGCGTTCCCTGGACTGGGACAAGATGAAAAGCGGTGAGAGCTTCCCTTTCCAAGTGGCGATCGGACGCGAACGCATCAACATCAGTTTCCGCTATACCGGGCAGCAGATCGTTGAACGAAGTGAGACGTTGAAGTACAGAACCCGCCATTTCTATATCGACATCTACGACGACGCCTTTACCCAAAGCAAGGAAGCCGCCGAGATCTGGATCGGCGACGACGAGAACCATATCCCGATCAAGATACGCGCCAAACTGAAGATCGGTGCGGCCGAAGTCTATTATAAGTCCTCCAAAGGCTTGCGCTATCCGCTCACTTCGCGGGTAGAAATCAAGAGACGGTAATTCTTAAGGCTTTACAGGTAAAGAAACCGTGAAGCAGGTTTCCCGGTAAGGTAGCGAAGCCACCGACAATTCTCCTCCATGCATCCGTATGATCTGCCGGGAAAGGCTCAACCCAATGCCGCTTCCCGTAGCCTTGGTGGTGAAGAAGGGGACGAAGATATCTTCTATCAGGTCGGAAGGGACGCCAGGACCGTTGTCCGTCACCCGGATAAGCAATTGATTCTTCTCCGTATCGACTTCCATACGGATCTTTCCATCCGCCTGCCCTTCGAGTGCCTGCATAGCGTTCTTCAGCAGGTTGATCAAGACTTGTGACAGCAGCTTTTCGTCTGCATGGACCGTTATCTCCGGCTGGAACAGCACGAGGGAGAAATCAATATGCTGCCGTTGCATATCCGGCAAGTACAGAGTTTGCAGGTTTTGCAGCAGATACGTGAGCGGGAATGGCTCAGGCTCCGGCTGCTTCAGGTAAGCGAACTGCCGGTACGATTCGGTGAAATGCATCAGGGTTTGCCCCTGGCTTTTGATGGTATCCAATCCCCGTATCGTCTTGCGGATGGTGGCATCGGTGATCTCCCCGCTGCTTTTCGGCGCGTCTTTCGTCCGGAAATAAGAAAGGAGCGTGCCGGAGAGGGAGACGACCGGAGCGATGGAGTTCATGATTTCGTGTGTCAGGACATGCATCAGCTTATCCCACGATTCATATTCCTTGCAATGCAGTTCGCGGTCGAACGCCTTCCGTCTGTTCTCGGTCATCAACATGTGTATGCGGTTGAAGGCGGCATGCAGGCGACGCTGTTCCCGGCTTCCGATGTCTTCGGGGAAATAGAGCATCGATTCGTCGTCCTCGATGGCATCCAGGAAAAGCTGTATCCTCCGGTTCGAAGCGTTGAGATAATAGACAAGGAGACTGATCAGCCACGCTGCGATAAAGAGGGCCACGAAACCCAGTATGACTGCCCGCCCCGTAACGATGCCGGCCACGCCCAAGCCCGCCACCAGTACGATGGCAACCACTTGCAAAAGAATGCGTATGTATAGACGGGCACTGAACATATCGGCGGGGGATCAGAGGTTGAAACGCTTCATCTTATTATACAAAGTCTGCCGGCTCACGCCCAACTGCTCTGCCGCAGCCGTCAGGTTCCCTTCATTCTGGGTGATAGCCGCCAAGATCGCCTGCCGCTCCACCTCTTCTAAATTGGGTACTTCGCTAAAAGAGAGCGCCTTTCCCGGACGGATAAAGAGGTCGGAGGCACGAATCACATTCTTTTCCGCTAGGATCACCGCCTTCTCGATCGTATGCTGCAATTCCCGGATGTTGCCGGGCCAGTCATAGTTCGCGAGCTTCTCCAACGCCTGCGGATGCAGGATTAGCCCCGGCCGCCCGTAAAGGTCTGTATATTTTTTCAGGAAATAATCGACAAACAGGGCGATATCTTCCCGCCGGTTCCGAAGAGGCGGAATCTCGATCTGTATCGTATTAATGCGGTAGAACAGGTCTTCACGGAAAAGCGACTGAGCCACCATCTCCGGCAGGTTGCGGTTCGTGGCGGCAATCAAGCGTATGTCGACCGGAATCTTCCGATTGCTCCCAAGGCGGGTGACCTCGCGATTCTGCAAGGCAGCCAAGAGCTTGGCTTGCAATCCTAACGGCAGGTTTCCGATCTCGTCGAGAAACAGTGTGCTCCCGTGTGCCGCCTCGAACTTCCCCGGACGGCTCTCGCGCGCATCCGTAAAAGCGCCTCGTTCATGCCCGAACAACTCGCTTTCGAACAGCGACTCGCTGACGGCTCCCATATCCACGTTGACCATCTCTCGGCCGCTGCGGAGCGAAAGGCGGTGTATCTCACGTGCTAGCATCTCCTTACCTGTACCGTTCTCTCCGGTGATCAGGACATTGGCGTCTGTCTTAGCTACTTTTGTCACCACTTTGATCAGTTTCATCATCACGGGAGAATGCCCGATAATCATAGCCGGCTCACTCGGCCTCTCCACTGGATGCACCAGCTGACTGGATTTCCGTTCGCGCAGGGCGGCACGTATCTTCCCGATCAGGTTATCGTTGTCCCAGGGCTTCAATACAAAATCGGCTGCCCCACCCTTCAACGCCCTAACTACCAACTCGACATCCCCGTAGGCAGTCAGCATGATAACAGGAAGTTCCGGTGCGATCTCCCGTATGCGACGGAGCCAGAAAAGCCCTTCATTACCAGTATTAACTCCGGCAGAGAAATTCATATCCAACAGGACAAGATCAACCGGCCGACTGTCCAGGACCGAAAGGATACTGTTCGGGTTCGAGGCAGTCTCCACCCCTTCGAACTCATCTTCCAGAAGCAGTTCGAGAGAGGTCAGTACGCTTTTGTTATCATCAACGATCAGGATAGTTCCGGCTTGCATAAGATCTTTTTCCGGTAAAGTTATCCGCTTCCCCGTTACCTTGCAAGCGAGCGTCAAAATATTTGACACTTTTGGATTATTATTCTGCACGAACCATTTTTTCCTTGCATCGAGTTATCAGGCACTTGCTTCAAATTATCGTTTATCCGGTCTTTCATTCGATGAAGCCTGTTGTTCAATTCGATATTTCTTGCTGAAAAAAATTGCCTCTTCAGATTATTTTCCATATCTTTCGTTTTTCATATTTATAAAGGGATAGAGCGTACAATAGAAAACAAAAATGGATATCAACCTTGAGTCAAAATATCTGGAAGAACTTGGAAAGGGGGATCATAAAGCCTTCGATATGCTTTACATCCAATACAGTCCAAGACTAAAGCACTTCTTAACAGGTTTCATAAAGAATCGGGATGAAGCGAGCGACATGACCCAAGATATCTTCTATAAAATCTGGACCAACCGGGAAACGATCTCAAAAGTAGATTCTTTTAAGGCCTATCTCTTCCGCATGGCCCGCAACATGATCTATGATTATTACGAACACAGCCTGATCGAAGAAAACTACCAGCAAAAAGAGCAAAGAAGATCGACCTACGACGATCTGATAGAAGAAGAACTCTACGCCAGGGAGCTATCGCTGCTCATTGACATTGCTGTCGAGAAGATGCCGCCTCAACGCCGGAACATCTTTATTATGAGCCGGAAAGATGGCCTGAGCAATGAAGAAATCGCCCAACGGCTGAATATCAGCAAACGGACAGTAGAAAACCACATGACACAAGCCCTTGCCGAATTGCGGAAGATCGCATATTCCACTTTGCTGCTTTTTTTCTGAAAAAAATGCACTTCCGGCTGTGTGTGCTTCCCCACTCATCCGTTAGCTATAATATAAAGACGAAAAATGGGCAAAAGAAACATACATATATTAATAGAGAAATTTTTCGAGAACGACCTGTCCCCGGAAATACAGAAGAAGTTCCATGCCTGGCTGCTTGACCGGAATTTTCAGGAAGAGAAAGAAAAGGCGATGGTTACTTTATGGGAAGAGAAATCTGCCGTGGCAAACGAATCCACTTTCCAGGAATTATCCCGACTACATAAGCGGATCGAAGCATCCGATCGGATGCTTCACAAGCCAATTGGCTTATATATCAAGAGAATTGCCGCCATACTACTTTTGCCGTTGCTTGGTGCTTTCGGTACCTATTATTATCTGACAAAAGTAAATCCGGTTGTGGAAGAAGCTCAATTGAAAGAATGTTTCGTCGCAAATGGAGAACAGAAACAAGTAAAACTGCCCGATGGGACGAAAGTTTGGTTGAACTCCGGTTCTTTACTGGTCTATGACAAACATTTCAGGGGAAAAAGACGTCTCCTGTTCCTCAACGGGGAAGCCCGCTTCCAAGTCGCCAAAGATCCGACAAAACCCTTTTTGGTCAAAACCGCCCATATGACGGTCAAAGCACTCGGCACCGTATTCAATCTAAACGCTTATTCAGACCAGGATGTTACGATTGCCACGTTGGAAGAAGGGAAAATCCAAGTCTATCCCTGTTTGAAGCAAGACACAAGCCTGATTTTATCGCCAGACGAACAAATCATCTACAATCACCGCCTGGAAACACTGGCACTCAATACTGTCGACGCCGGACGCGTGATGCAATGGACCGACGGGTATCTGATATTCCAGACGGCCTCGTTCGACCAGATCGTAAAGACCATCGAACGTAAATTCGATGTAACGATCAATTACGAGACGGAACGGTTCGCCGGCAGAAGCTTTACAATGAAGTTTAATCCTGACGAGGGCCTGAAACAAGTACTGGAAGTCATGAAAGAGATGATAAAAGGACTGAACTACAAAATAAAAGAGGACAAAGTGTACATAAACTAAAAAAGAGGAGATACTAATATGAAAAAAAGAACCGGGAAGATGACGCCAATCAGATCTCCCCGGCTTGAAATCGAGCAACACCATTCATTCTAACTAATTATCCGGCAGGATAAAAATCATGCATAGTATTTACTTAAATATCTAATTTTACAAAAATATGGAATTAAACCTGAAAACACAACAGAATAAGCTAATTAGTTTATTCCGCGTTTCGTTAATGTTTTTTCTTTTCTTTTTTGTGCAACAGACAGTTGCCAGTAGCCAGTCGATCACACTGCCATCCCACAACATCACAATCAAAGATGCTTTCTCCGAAATAGAGAAACAAACAGGTATGTCGGTCGACTATGATGAGTCGGTCATTAATCTGAATAAACAGGTCAATGCCTCTGTTAACAATAAATCTTTGAATGAAACACTCGCACTGATCCTGAAAGAGAGCGGATGCACATTCGTCATCCGGAACAATCACATCATCATCTCTGCCCAAACGGTTCAACAGCAACAGAAGCAAGTGACGATTTCCGGTACGGTAAGTGACAATTTAGGCCCTATTGCCGGTGCTAATGTGGTAGAAAAAGGCACAACCAACGGGATCATCACAGATATGGACGGCAATTATACCCTCTCGGTTCCCCAGGGAGCGGTGATCCAGTTTTCCTATATCGGATACGTGACCAAAGAGATTACAGTCGATAGCCAGAAGAACATCAACGTGCAGTTGGCGGAAGACGCACAGAAGCTGGACGAAGTCGTCGTCGTCGGTTATGGGACGGCCAAGAAAAGCGACCTAGCCGGGTCTGTTGTCCGTGCCGATCTGGGAACTTTGCAGGAATCACCGAATATCAGCTTGGGTTCGGCATTACAGGGGACGGTTCCCGGACTGAACGTAAGCTCGGTATCTGAAGCCGGTAAAGATCCGGATATGTCTATCCGCGGCCGTACGTCCATCAGTGGCGGTAACAGTCCGTTGATCGTTCTGGACGGCATCATTTTCCGTGGGAACATGGTCGATATCAATATGAACGATGTCGAATCCATCGATATCCTGAAAGATGCAAGCGCCGCCGCCATCTATGGATCGGAAGCCAGCAACGGTGTGATCCTGATCACTTCCAAAACGGGTAAGGTGATGAGTAAACCGACAATCGAATACAGCGGTTCGTTCTCTTACCAGCAACCGACCAACAAAGACATGTATCCCGAAGGACGCGACGGGTTCCTTCGCAAGATCGCAGACCGCTTCCTCGAAGAAAGCCGTATTGGAGACGATATGCTCCAACCGAATCCGAATTGGGATCCGACTTCGCATTTGATGGACCGCAACGCACTGGACGGATATGAAAACGGGACGGAAACCGACTGGTGGAATATGCTGACAAACAAAACCCCTTATATCCAAAATCACAATCTGAGTGTAAGAGGGAAAAACGAATTGAGCAGCTACTTCTTCTCTATGGGTTATACAGATCAGAAGAACCTGGTAATCAACGATACATATAAACGCTACAACATCCGTATCAACATGGATACCAAAATCACGAGCTTCCTGAAAGTAGGTGTACAATCATTCTTCACTGTCAGCGATTATTCAGGTGAATCACCCGATCTGTCTACTGTTGTAGGACTTCCTCCTATTGTTGCGGCAACCGATGAAAACGGCGACTATATTCGCGAACCGTATAAAAACTCCCTGAATCCGTTACTGACTATCCAACAGGATGACACCAACAAGCGTTACAATCTGTTCGGAAACTTCTATGCAGACATTGATTTCCCATTTCTGAAAGGATTGAATTACCGTATGAACTTCTCGCAGAACCTGATCGAAAACAAGATTTACAACTTCAACAAATGGGGAGCGAACTTTACAGGTTCCGGTTCAAAAGAGAACAACAGCGAGTATAACTGGACAGTCGACAACATCCTGTCGTATAAAAACAAGTTCGGAAAGCATGCAATCAATGCCACTTTCGTATATGGAGTGGAAAAAAGACAGTACGAGATGACAAAGGCAGGAGCAACCAACTTCTCTAATGATATTCTGGGCTACAACAAACTGGACGCAGGGCAGGCAGACTTGCAAACAGCTAAATCAGGCGCATGGACAGAATCCAGCCTGTACACCATGCTGCGTGCCATCTATACGTTCAACGACAAATATATCGTCACCGGAACAGTCCGCCGCGATGGGTTCTCCGGATTCGGGAAAAACCACAAGTTCGGTGTATTTCCCTCCGCTGCTTTGGCATGGCGTATCAGCGAAGAAGACTTCTTCAAAAATAATGTGGACTGGATGGAGAACCTGAAACTGCGCCTCTCTTATGGCCAAAACGGTAACCGTACGGTAGGACGGTATCAGACAATGGCACAGATGGGAGCCGGAGTTGGCTCCGTTAAAGTGGACGACTCGACTGTCAATGCCGGGTACCTGTTTGGAGATGGCGTAAGCGCCGAACAAATGCAATGGATCAAATCGTTGGCCAACGCCGATTTGAAATGGGAAACGACCAATACGTTCAATATCGCCGCCGATTTCAGTGCTTTAAACAGTCGTATTTTCGGTACTGTTGAATATTACACATCGCAAACGAACAACTTGTTATTCAATATCAATATTCCGCAAATGAACGGTCTGGACAAAATCCCGTCCAATATCGGTAAAATGAGCAACAAAGGTTTTGAAATGACCGTAACAGGAATCCCTATAGAAACAAAAGATTTCTCCTGGGATGTCACATTCAACTTCTCCCGTAACCGCAACAAGGTTAAAAGTATTCTGGGAATCGATGCCGACGGTGACGGACGGGAAGACGACCTGATCTCCGATAAGATATTTATCAACCATCCGTATGGAGTTTGTTATGATTACAACATCATCGGCATGTGGCAGATTGCAGACAAACAGAATGGTCTGATTCCCGACGGATTCGAATATGGGACTTATAAAGTGGAAGATGTTAACAACGATGGTAAATATACCGCCGATAAAGACCGAAAG
Organism: Parabacteroides sp. MSK.9.14; assembly: GCF_019041495.1. Lineage (NCBI taxonomy): Bacteria > Pseudomonadati > Bacteroidota > Bacteroidia > Bacteroidales > Tannerellaceae > Parabacteroides > Parabacteroides sp. MSK.9.14. The sequence goes on along the minus strand of NZ_JAHPXO010000014.1, from coordinate 70,036 downwards.
ATAATAGGCTATTCCGATCCTGCTTATCGCTTCAGCATCCAGAACTCATTCCGCTACAAAAATTGGGAATTCAAATTCATGATCAATTCCGTACAAGGAGGAAAAAATTATTATTACGGACAGCCGGGCAAAGACCTTGCCAATCCGGATAATATCTACCAGAACAACCTGTTCAACTTCGATTACTGGACACCGGAAAACCCGAACGCACGTTACCGCCAGTTAGGCTATTATACTCAAGCGCTCGGATACACGTTTTCCCCTTATGTACAACGCAGCTTCGTCCGTTTGCAGGATGTTACATTGTCCTATAATGTACCCGCCTCTTTCCTAAGCAAGTTCAAAGTCAACCGGCTGAAACTGTATGTAACAGGAAAGAACCTCCTTACTTTCACCGACTGGGATGGTTGGGATCCTGAAACAGGAACCGGTCTGAACACGAGCAAGTATCCGGTTATGAGAAGCTATTCTATTGGTCTTAATCTTGAATTTTAATTATATATGAATATGAAATCAATCAAATACGGCATTATGCTTTTAGCGGCATTCGCCTCCTTTTCTTCATGCGACGAGCACGACTTTTTGAAGGAAAAACCTCTGGATTTTTATTCGCCGGAGAATTCAATGGAGACAAGCGCTCATTTCCAATCATCGTTAAACTACCTGTATAACCGTGTAAGATATCAGGTTTGCGAGATGACAATGGACACCCGCTTCGCTTTCTATTATGCAACAGATTTTGCTTTCAACGGAACCGATTACTATAAGCCGGCAAAGTTGAATGATTATAAAAACGTGATGGTACCGACTTTTGCCGTACCTAAAGAGGTTTGGAAAGAATCCTACACGGTCATATCCAATGCCAACGTTATTTTAAACCGTTTAACAAATGCCAGCCAGGTAAATGACGAAGATAAAAAGGTAATCAGAGGAGAAGCTTTGGTGTTCAGAGGGTATGCTTACCGTATGCTAGCCAATCTATTCGGAGGCGTCCCTTTGATTCTGGAAGAAATCACGACTCCTCGCCGCGACTATGTACGGGCAAGCCGGGAAGAAGTTTATAAGCAAATCAAACAAGATCTGGAAGAAGCTGTTTCTTTGCTTCCTAATATCGAATCGGTAAAAGACGGAAAGCTAAGTAAGCAGGTCGCACAACACCTGTTGGCAGAAGTCAACATCTGTTTAGGCTTATATGACGAGGCGATACAAGCGGCAAGTGCCGTAATTGACCATCCGGAAATGGCACTTATGACCAACCGTTTCGGTTCACGTCAGAACGAAGCCGGCGATGTCTATTGGGATCTGTTCCGGCTGAACAACCAAAACAGGGGTAGCGGTAACAAAGAAAGTTTATGGGTGCTGCAATATGATTACCTAAATCCGGGTTCCAACACGGACTACAATGCGTCATTCAGCTTTATCCCTTACTACCAGAATATCAAAATAACGGCTAAAAATGAGGCAGGTGAGGAAGTCAATACAACAGCGTTCTTAGGAGTGACGGATGGCAAATGTGGACGTGGTATCGGCTGGATCCAGCCGACCAGCCATTTCTTCAATGATATTTGGTCCAAAGGTTCGGAAAACGACATCCGGAACTCGGAATACAACATCATCCGCGACGTGCGTATCGATAATCCGGAATCTCCGGCTTTCGGGCAATGGCTGGTAAAAGACGGTTATTACAAACAGCTTGACTCGATCCGCCAGTGGTATCCGCTGATGACAAAGATTTCTCGTGTTAACAACTTCCCCGAAGAATTCTACCAGAAAGACGCAAACGGTAATCCTTTGATGACTCCTTTCGGCGAACATCTGGTAATCAACAGTGCGAACGGCTCCTATAAAGACGTTTACTTGTTCCGCCTTGCCGAAACCTACCTACTGAGAGCGGAAGCGTATGTCAACAAGGGTGACCAGGCAAAAGCGGCAGCCGATGTCAATACGGTTCGTAGTCGTGCAAATGCCGATCCGGCACAACCGGCAGAAGTAAACATCGACTATATCCTGGACGAACGCCTACGCGAGTTGTATTGCGAAGAACTCCGCATGCTGACTTTATGTCGTATGGGTAAACTTGCCGACAGGAACCGAAGATATAACCCCAGAACAGGCATGAGTATAGAGGATTATCATAATCTCTGGCCAATCCCCTACTCGGAAATCGAACGGAATGTATATGCCACGATCGAACAAAATCCGGGATATTAATTCATTTTAAATCTTTAAAGTGTCCGGATGAATTGCATATCTTTGCATCTGGACACTTTTTTGTATAATCTTAAAAATACCATGTATATGCGCACTATTTCTTATCTGATCTCATTCTTGTTGCTGGCCGCGTGCACGGGAACACCCTCAAAAGCACCACTCACCTTGTGGTACGACAAGCCTGCCCAAAACTGGGACGAGGCACTCCCCATCGGGAACGGCCGTGCGGGAGCAATGGTTTTCGGAGGAGTTGAGAAAGAACAACTTCAACTGAATGAAAACACGTTATACAGCGGGGAACCGTCAGTCGTTTTCAAAGATGTGAAAATAACACCGGAGATGTTCGACAAAGTTGTCGGGCTGATGAAAGCCGGAAAATACAAGACAGCTTCCGACCTGGTTTGCAAGAACTGGCTGGGACGCCTGCACCAATATTACCAACCGTTCGGAGACCTGCATATCCAAAACAACAAGCCGGGAGATGCTGCCGGATACAAACGGGCATTAAACATCTCGGATGCGGTTGCCACAACAGTCTATAAACAAAACGGAGTGAAATACGAACGGGAAGTATTCGCTTCCCATCCGGACAATGTGATCGTCATGCATCTGAAAAGCGATACACCGAATGGCATCGACATCTCGCTCGATTTCACATCACCTCATCCGACAGCCCAGCAAAAAGGGACTGACGACCGTCTGATCCTGCACGGACAGGCTCCCGGCTATGTGGAACGGCGTACATTCGAGCAAATCGAACAATGGGGCGACCAATACAAACACCCTGAACTCTACGATGCGAACGGCAAACGCAAGTTCGACAAACGGATGCTTTACGGCGACGAGATCGGCGGGAAAGGTATGTTTTTCGAAGCCCAGTTGAAACCGGTCTTCCCTAAAGACGGGAAATGTGAGATTACCGACGCCGGTATCCATATATACAACACGGACGAAGTCTATTTCATACTCAGTATGGCAACAAGTTTCAATGGTTTCGACAAAAGTCCGAGCCGGGATGGTATCGATCCTTCGGCCAAAGCAGCCAGCATTCTGGAAAAAGCCCTTTCCTATGACTATCAGACACTGAAACAACGCCATACGGAAGATTACCGTTCCCTTTTCGACCGAGTCGATTTCGAACTGTTTTCCTCTCCCGAACAAAAGGCGATGCCGACCGACAAACGTCTCGAACAGTTTGCCGGAAACGCCGATCCCGACTTGGCAGCTCTCCTGTTCCAATTCGGACGTTACCTGATGATCAGCGGATCACGTCCAGGCGGACAACCTTTGAACTTGCAAGGAATCTGGAACAAAGACACAATTCCAGCCTGGAACTGCGGCTATACGATCAATATCAACACAGAAATGAACTACTGGCCGGCCGAACTCACCAATCTGTCGGAATGCCAGGAACCTCTTTTCCGAATGATCCGGGAACTGTCTGTCTCCGGTGCCGAAACAGCCCGGAATATGTATAACCGCCGTGGTTGGGTGGCCCATCATAACACATCCATCTGGCGAGAGTCCTTGCCGAACGACAACGTGCCGACAGCTTCTTTCTGGCCGATGGTGCAAGGGTGGTTGTGTAGCCACTTATGGGAACACTACCAGTTCACACAGGATGAAACATTCCTGAAAAACGAGGCCTATCCGTTGATGAAAGGGGCCGCCGAGTTCTTTGCCGACTGGCTGATAGACGATGGCAACGGTCATTTGGTGACTCCGGTAGGTGTCTCTCCGGAAAACCGCTTCATCACGGAAGACGGACAAACGGCAGCCATGAGTATGGGACCGACCATGGACATGGCCATTATCCGGGAAACTTTTACCCGCACGATCGCCGCTTCGGAAATGTTCAATCTGGATGAATCGTTTCGCAATGAATTGAAAGATAAATTAGCACGCCTGTTACCCTATCAAATCGGAAAGCGTGGACAACTACAGGAATGGATATATGACTTCAAGGAATGGGAACCTCAACACCGCCATTTCTCCCACTTGTACGGTTTCCATCCGAGCGACCAGATCACACCGGACAAAACACCGGAACTGTTCAATGCAGTCCGCAAAACACTCGAACTGCGGGGCGACTTGGCTTCCGGCTGGTCGATGGGCTGGAAAATAAACTGCTGGGCACGCTTGTTAGACGGCAACCACGCCTACAAGATCATCGCCAACCTGTTCAATCCTGTCGGATTCGGAAACAGTGCACATAGAGGAGGAGGGCTCTTCCGAAACTTACTGTGTGCACACCCTCCTTTCCAAATCGATGGAAATTTCGGCTATACGGCAGGTGTCGTTGAAATGTTATTGCAAAGCCATGCCGGATACATCCATCTGTTGCCTGCTTTGCCCGATGTATGGGCAGAGGGCTCTGTTTCCGGCCTGAAGGCACGGGGCAACTTCGAGATTACGATGAACTGGAAGAATGGAAAATTGACAGAAGCCAATATCCATTCGCTGTCTGGGAAAAGCTGTACACTTCGTGCCAGACAAGCATTCACGGTCAAATCGAACGGTAGAACCATAGCTACATCCACCCCGGTCCGGTCAAACGGTAAAGAATATTTCCAAGCGACATTCGAAACGCAAAAAGATGGAACATATCTAATCACACAATAAACACGAAGAAATGAAACAAGCATTATCATTGATCGGAGTTTCCTTTTTATCTGTTGTCAGTTCACTGGCAGCAGATAAAAAGCCCAATATCATTCTGATTCTTGCCGACGACATGCGAGCTTCAGGAATGAACTTTTTAGGAAAAGAACAAGTCCAAACGCCCAACCTGGATAAATTGGCAGGAGAAAGTACAGTCTTCACCAACGCCCACATCATGGGTGGTACATCCGGAGCCGTCAGTATGCCAAGTCGGGCCATGCTAATGACCGGAAAATATCTTTATAACCTCGAAAAACAGGGAGCAACAATCCCGAATTCGCACACGATGATAGGTGAAACCCTTCAGAAAGCCGGCTATAATACATTCCATACCGGTAAATGGCATAGTAGCTATGAAGCCCTGAACCGTTGCTTTAAAGAAGGGAAAGCCATCTTTTTCGGAGGCATGTGGGATCACTGGAATGTTCCCTTGTACGATTACCATGCAGATATGAATTACGGAAAACGTCGTCCGGTCATCCATAACCAGGCAAAATCGAACAAAGTAGAATATGAAATAGGAGAATATATGTATTCAGGAAAGCATTCCGTAGATATTTTCACCCATGAAGCCGTCGAATATATTCAACAACAAAAAGATAAAAACCAGCCGTTCTTCTTGTCGGTAGCCTATATGTCTCCCCATGACCCTCGGAGCATGCCGGATGAATACATGCAGCTTTACGACCAGAGCCAAATACAACTTCCACCCAATTTTATGGAAAAGCACCCGTTCGATAACGGAGAATTAGAAATACGTGACGAAATATTGGCTGCTATTCCCCGCCGTCCGGATGAAATCAAAAAACATATCAGGGAATACTATGCCATGATCTCCCATGTAGACAAACGCGTAGGCAACATTATCCAAACTCTGAAAGATAACGGGTTATATGAAAACACAATCATCATATTTGCAGGAGACAACGGGTTGGCAGTCGGACAACACGGCCTGATGGGGAAACAGAATGTATACGAACATAGCGTCGGCGTCCCTTTGATGATCAAAGCTGCCGCACAGCATACCGGTAAAAAGACCGCAGACCTATGTTACTTGATAGACGTATTCCCAACCCTTTGCGACATGCTCCAACTACCTGTACCCCAATCGGTAGACGGTATCAGTCTACTTTCTTCCTTAGATGGGAAAGAGCCTGTCCGCGACTACCTATATTACAGCTATATGGATAATCAACGCGGCATTTCCGATGGAACCTGGAAGTTGATTGAATATCATGTGAATGGGAAACGCACGACCCAGTTATTCAATCTGAAAAACGATCCTTGGGAGAGGAACGATCTCAGCGGACAAAAGAAATACGAAAAAACAATCCAGCGTCTTCGCGAAAAGATGGCTGAAGAGCAGAAGAGGACAAATGATACATCTGTTTTCTGGAATAATTTCAGTTATTAATTATGTTTTCGCGCACACTCCATGTTTATTTAAAAATAAACTTCTACTTTTGTGGTCTGAACACATTATAAACCATCGATATGGATAAGAAAGTAATAACCTTTGGAGAAATCATGCTTAGACTGGCCACTCCAGACTATCTCCGTTTTTGTCAAAGTGATAAATTGAATGCTACCTTTGGTGGCGGTGAAGCTAATGTTGCCGTATCACTGGCAAACTATGGTATTGCAACCGAGTTTGTAACCCGTTTACCTAAAAACGACATTGCGCGTGCTTGCGTAATGGACCTGCGTAAATACGGTGTAGGGACTTCTCACATCGTTTACGGCGGCGACCGTTTGGGTATCTATTTTCTGGAAACAGGTGCGGTAGCCCGTGCCAGCAAAGTCGTCTATGACCGCGCTCACTCGGCTATCTCCGAAATCCAACCGGGAATGGTAAACTGGGAAGAAGTATTCAAAGATGCATCCTGGTTCCACTGGACAGGCATTACACCGGCCATTTCACAGGGTGCGGCAGATGCTTGCCTCGAAGCTATCCAAGTGGCAAACCGTATGGGTATCCCCGTATCATGCGACCTTAATTACCGCAAAAATTTGTGGAAATATGGCAAAACGGCCTCTGAAGTGATGCCGGAACTGGTTGCAGGTTGTGACGTAATCCTTGGTAACGAAGAGGATGCGGAAAAGGTATTCGGCATCAAACCGGAAGGTTTCGACGTAACAGCCACAAACGGCGAAGTAAACGCTGCCGAATTCGAATCCGTTTGCACACAATTGATGGCTAAATTCCCACGTGCAAAGAAAGTGATCATCACACTGCGCGGCGCTATCAATGCAAACCACAATACGTGGGGCGGCGTTCTCTATGCCAACAGCAAACTGTACCAGTCTCGTCGTTACGACATTACTCATATCGTTGACCGTGTAGGTGGTGGAGACTCTTTCATGGGAGGTTTGATCTACGGTCTGCTGACTTATACGACAGACGACCAGAAAGCACTCGATTTCGCTGTCGCTGCATCTTGCTTGAAACACACGATCTACGGCGACTTCAACCAAGTGACAGTCGAAGAAGTTGAAAAGTTGATGAGTGGCGATGCTTCCGGACGAGTTTCAAGATAAGTGACAATTCAATCATAAATTATAATTCAGAAATCATAAATCTTATCATGGCAAGATTCAATAAAATGCAGGTACTCGATGCGATCGTCAGTACAGGGATGGTACCTGTTTACTACAATAAAGATGTAGAAATCGCAAAGCAGGTTGTCAAAGCTTGCTACGAAGGCGGTGTCCGTGCATTCGAATTCACCAATCGCGGTGACTTCGCTCATGAAGTATTTGCCGAACTGATCAAGTTCGCTACAAAAGAATGCCCCGAACTGGTATTAGGCGTCGGATCTATCGTGGATGCCGGAACAGCTTCCCTATACTTGCAATTGGGTGCTAACTTCGTTGTCGGTCCATTGTTCAACCCGGAAATCGCGAAGGTTTGTAATCGTCGCTTGGTCCCATATACACCAGGATGCGGTTCCGTTTCGGAAATCGGTTTCGCCCAAGAAGTAGGTTGTGACCTGTGTAAGATTTTCCCTGCCGGAAACGTAGGCGGACCATCGTTCGTGAAGAACATCAAAGCTCCGATGCCTTGGTCTATGATCATGGCTACAGGCGCCGTAGAACCGACGGAAGAAAATCTGTCGGCCTGGTTTAAAGCTGGCGTGACTTGCGTAGGCATGGGTTCCAAGCTGTTCCCGAAAGAAATGATTGCAGCCGGCAACTGGGAGGCAATATCCACACTTTGTCGCGATGCACTGGCAACTATCAAGAAATATCGTTAAATGATTTCTGAATTATGATTTATGCGCCGATGATAAATCATAATTCAGAAATCTATAAATCATAAATCTAAAATCATAAATCATGAAATCCTTTCTCGATTCCAATTTCCTGCTCCAGTCTGAGACAGCTCAGAAACTGTATCACGAACACGCAGCCAAAATGCCAATCATCGATTATCACTGCCACTTGATCCCGCAACAGATAGCCGACAACTATCAGTTTGCCGACCTGACGGAAATATGGTTGGGTGGTGACCATTATAAATGGCGTGCGATGCGTGCCAACGGCGTACCTGAAACATACATCACAGGGGATAAACCAGCGTATGAAAAATTTGAAAAATGGGCTGAAACCCTGCAGTATGCCATGCGCAACCCTCTATATCACTGGACCCATCTTGAACTGAGCCGTATCTTCGGCATAGACAAGGTTCTGAATCCGTCCACCGCCCGCGAGATATACGACGAATGCACAGCCAAATTGCAAACACCGGAATTCCGTGCCCAGGCAATCATGGAACGTATGAACGTGGAAGTCGTATGTACGACCGACGATCCGATCGATGATTTGAAATATCATACCCAAATCCGCCAAAGCAGTCTGAAAACCAAAGTGCTTCCTGCCTGGCGACCGGACAAGGCTATGGCAATCGAGAATGTCGATACATATAACGAATATCTGACCAAGTTGGAAGCAGCTGCCGACATGTCGATCCTCAACTTCAAAAACTTGATCGACGCTTTGCAGAAACGTCACGACTTCTTCGCGTCACAAGGCTGCCGCCTGTCCGACCATGGAATACTTACATTCTATGCCGAACCCTATACGGATGCTGAAATCGAGGCCATATTCCTGAAAGCACGTATGAAGAAAGAACTGACAGTCGAAGAAATCGACAAATTCCGTTCTGCCATGTTGTACGAATTTGCGGTTATGGATGCCAAAAGCGACTGGGTACAACAGTTCCACTATGGTGCAACCCGCAACAACAACGTCCGCATGTTTAAGCAATTAGGTCCCGACACAGGCTACGATGCAATTGGAGATGCAGAAGTCGCAGCTCCGCTAGCTCGCTTCCTGAGCCGTTTGGACGAAGAAGGCGTACTGGCAAAGTCTATCTTCTACAACCTAAACCCGCGTGATAACGAACTGCTGATGACAACGATCTACAGCTTTAACGACGGCACGGTTCCGGGCAAGATGCAGTATGGCTCCGGCTGGTGGTTCCTGGATCAGATTCACGGCATGGAAAAGCAGATGAACGCATTGTCCGACTTAGGATTGCTGAGCCGCTTCGTCGGAATGCTCACGGATTCACGCAGTTTCCTATCCTACCCGCGTCATGAATACTTCCGCCGCATCCTGTGTAACATCCTGGGCCGCGAAGTGGAAGACGGTCTACTGCCTGCATCCGAACTGCCGTTCATCGGTAAGATGGTCGAAGATATCAGTTACAATAATGCGAAAGGATATTTCAGGTTCTAAAAGAAACTTTCCTTAATTATAAAGGGCCGCGTCAGCAAAGATTTGACACGGCCCTTGTTTTTTTACCTCTTTCTTTTCGCTTTGGCAGCCGCCTCTTTGGCCTTTTGGGCTTCGCGGCGGGCTTTTTCTTTGGCCTTCAGCTTTTCTTTGTATTCGCGTTCCTTCTGCTTACGTTCTTTTTCCTTTTGTTTCAGGCGTTCCTTATACTCACGTTCTTTCTGCTTACGCAGTTCTTCACGGGCTTTGAGTTTCGCCTTACGGTCGGCTTCGACCTGTTTCAGCTTGGCCTTGCGGTCGCGTTCAAGCTGTTTTTCTCGTTCGGCTTTTGCTTTCAGCAACGCTTCTTCTTCAACCTTTTGCTTCTTCAGAAGTTCCTCGTTTTCTTTTGCCTTCTTTTCCTGCAATTCTTTTTCGGCTTTCTGTTGAGCTTCAAAAGCTTTACGAGCTTCTTCCTTACGGGCTTCAACTTCATCGGCTTCGCGCTTGCGGAGTTCTTCGATCTCTTTCAACGTGAGTTCCTTCGGTTGTTCGACAGGAGTGACAACAGCGGAAACGGTGTCGGACGATGCCGGAACAACCGTATCTTTTACAACCGGCTGTACAGAAACAGTATCTACATCCGCCGGAAGGAGCGTTTCTGTTTCACGGACAGTCATTGTATCGACCGCCGGAAGTTCTACCGGAACCGTATCTTTTACGGCAGACGGTACAACAACTTCTTCTACAGCCTGCTGCTGGCGTTGTTCTTTCGGGCGGACGGTCTTCTTGACAGGTTCCGGCTTTTCTTCCGGAATATTTTCAGAATCCTGTGCTTCGGCCTCTTCAGCTTTTGCCTCTTCCTCTTTGATCTGTTCGGCAGCCATACGGGCTTTCCAACGAGCGGCCAGTTCAGGAACGGCCTCACCGAAGTTTTCCTGGAAGAATTCGACATATTCCTCAAGCGTCTTTCCCCGCATCAAGGTTTCATAATTGTCGTCGGAGATCGGAAGAATAGCCACATTTTTGTCCAATGCAGTTGCATAGCCATCCGCTCCGTAGATCATCTTATAATAATGCAAGATCTCATCCAAATTAAAGAAACCATGAATCGTCAACATGCTCATCGGACCGGCTTCTTCAAAACTCAAATCAAACTCCTTCACCATAAAATTGGCAAAGTTATAGGCGGCAACGGCAAAAAGCAACTGGTTACGATCGAGTGTTCCGGTCGGGAACATTAACAGCATCCGGTAAGACGTGTTAGATTCAGCCGTAAAGACACGTGCCGAGTCGGCTGCCGACAACGTACCATCATCCCCCACACCGAAACGCAAGTTCCAACTCATTCCCCTAATACCACCTTGAACCATCATACGCCCACGCAGAACACCTTTCAGCATTTCACCCGCCAGTTCCGTCACATCAGCCGTCGGATATTTCTCAACCAATGCTTTCAAGGCGTTTTTGAAACCTTCAGCATCCCCAGCCTGCACATAGGTCAGCGCCTCGAGGAACATGAACTTAGGCAATAGATCCGCCAACGGATACTTGGCACTGACATCGCGATAATTACGACGAACGGTGACCGTATCTTCCGCCAGGTAACTTGCATAGGTCGCCTGGTAGATCGAATCCTGCACCTTGTCCATCATCCGGATATTATATTCGTAATTCGGATCGGCAATCGCAACCGCATAATCCGATTCAGGGAAAGTCGTAACCAACTTATTCTTATAAGCAGCAGCGAGCGCTTGGTTTCCGGAACGAAGAGCCATCAGATAAACCTGGTAGTAGCTTTCCAAAAGGTGACTATGCTTCGGGAAACGGCGTTCCAACTCCTCAAAGGCTTCGGTTGCCAACGGGATATCCTCGAGTTTGTCCTTATAAATCATAGCCATGTTATAGAGACCATCTTCTATGATAATATTGGAAGCCTGGATATCTTCGGGTGTCAACGGAAGCTGCTGAATGTAATACTCACGTGTTTTCGGGTCATCGGAAGCAGCAGGTTCCAGTCCGGCCTCGAGCGAATCGGTAGCCAGTTCGCCCACCTCTCCTTCGGAAGCATCCTCAGTTTCGTCTGCCATATTCTCATTAAAAGTGGACATTTCTTTCTTACGTCGACGCCAGTCATCTTCCAGCGCACGCCGTCCCCATTTACGTTGGAAAGCTGCTTTTCCCTGCGATACTGCCTGCGGGTTATAGAAATAGAAACCGGAACCTCCGGATGTCGTCGGTAATGTGATGCCGCCAGTCTCTGTTCCTGGACGGTCGATACCAGTCCCTTTTGCCTCCTGTTCCGCCAGATAAGCTTCTTTCTCGGCCAGGGCCTTGGCTTCCTCCTCCTCTTTCTTCACCTGCTCGATGATTTTGTCGATCACGGCAAGCCGTTCCGACTCCGGCATTTTGGCAAGAGTTTGCAAACTATCCTGCAAATGGACCGCCTCCACATGCACGACCAACTCGTCCAAGATAGCAGACAGCTTGGATACCCGTTCATAGTCTTTATATTCTTTCTGGATGCCGGACAATGCACCGCTGAAATTCGGTTGTGCCTTGACATAGTCGCGCTTCTGGAAATAAAGATCACCCAGTTTGATCTGGCAGATCGCCTTGTCCAAACCGTTCTGTGTGCTTTTCTCCACACCCAGCTCGTAGTTTTTGATGGCATTGACTGTATCTTCACGGCTCATATAAACATTGCCCAACGCATAATAGACCTGATCGAGCAGGTCCTTGTTCTTATCGCTTTTCGCCATCCGTTGCAACATCTTGATCACTTTCTGATAATTGCCGCCAGTAAATACTTCGGTCTGGCGGATACGGGCGGCAAACTCCAGTTCATAAGGAGGATTAGCTTTGATCACCTGTCCGAACATCTGGTAGGCAAGCCCGTTCTGATCCTGTTCGGCATAAATCTGTCCCAACAAATACTTCATCCGGGTACGCTGGCGCCGGTTCTTCTCTGCCTTGATCGCTGTCTTGAAATAAGGGACCGCTTCTTCATATTGCTTATTCTTCACCAGGTAGTCGGCATATACCGCCGCATACTGGTTCAGGTTCTTGCGAGGGATACCGTTCGTATTCAGTTTTCCTAAGATATCTTCCGCTTCATAGAACCATTCCATCTCGGAATAGCAGCGGGCCTGCCAAAGACGAGCTTCGGCCACCACTTCTTCATCATGGGCATAATGACGGGCTATGTAAGAGAAAGTGGCAGATGCCTGCAAGAAATCAGCATTATAGAACTGCGCCTGCCCCATCATCAACCAGCACTTTTTGAGGAACGGATTGTATTCTTCCTGTTCCTGCCAGGCACGTTGTTTGGGATCATTGCGCCATCCCGGTTTCTTAGGCGGCTTTGCTTTGATGGAGTGGAGCTTGATCGCTTTATTGCTTTTCTCGATCGCCCGGTCGAAAGGACCTCCGGTTTCGGGCTTGTCTTTCGGTTGCGCACTGATCGGGTACATCAGTATCATGTCGGAATAGCTTTCCTTATAGCCGTTCTGCATGGAAAGCAACGCTTCGTCAAACGATGTTTTTCCGTTGAAATAGATATTATAGCGGGAATTAAAAGCGTGATAGAAGCGGCTTGCCTTGGTATTCTTTTTCGTACTGCAAGACCAAAACAAAGAGACAATCAATAATGCGATTATATAGTAGAAACCTTTCTTCATTTCCCCTTTTAACGCTTTAAAACCGCTTTTATTGCTTTCACTATCAAAAAGAAAAGGACTAGGACAAGAATAATAAACGCCCCGGAAGGCACATTCAGAAGATAAGAAAGGACGAGCCCGAACACACATCCCAAGAAACCGATGGCAATACTTCCGAAAATGATCTTCTTGAAGTCTGATGTAAAAAGGTTTACGGTGATCTGAGGCAACGTCAGCAAACTCATCAGAAGCATGATCCCGACCAGACGGATCGAAAGGACGATCGTCACAGCGATGCAGCACATCATTACATATTCTATGCACTTGACGGGCACTCCTTGCGTCAGTGCAAAATCCCTATCGAAGGCCACATAAACGATCTCCCGCAGGAAAAGCGAAAAAAGGATAACCAGCAACAACGCCAAAGCGGCTATCCAGATAATATCTCCCGTCGAAACAGTCAGAATATTTCCAAAAAGGTAGGCGGATAGATTCGGTGCATATCCGGGTGTCAGGAAAATAAAGATAACGCCCAATGCCATTCCTAACGACCATATCCCGGCAATAGCAGAGTCTTCACGCACATTCTGTGTCTTGCTCGCCCACTCCACCCCGAATGCGGAGAGCACGGAAAACAACATTGCCATCAAGATCGGATTCATCCCGAGATAGAACCCCAACCCCAATCCACCGAAAGAAGCATGAGTGATACCTCCACTGATAAAGACAAGCCGCCGCGACACGATATATGTCCCGACGATACCACAAGCGATCGCGGTCAGCAGGCTACCCAAAAGGGCATGCTGGAAAAAACCATATTGAAGTAAATCCATTTTCTATCCTCTTATATCCTTTTTTATGGTTTCCCGGCAGGAAACTTCTGTTTCATTATAGGGGAACTCCTGTTCCATGCCTATGAAACTGTTGTTCCATGCAAGGGGAACTTTTGTTTCATGGTTATGAAACTTAATGTATGCGCCGCTCCCCGACAATCAGGAACGCTTCGTCCTTCAGCTCATCCGGTAAATTAATAGCACGAAGTTGCAGACTACGCAACCAGCCAGCCACTTCGATCTCCTGCAAGGTATAAAGCACATCACGGAACTCGTTCACGGCATCTTCATCGTATGCATCGGCCTCGACTCCCCGAAAACGGTCCAGTTCTTCATCGTCATAATACTCGATTTTTTTGCTGACTGCCGCCAACAGACTGTCGCGTTCACAGGTTTCATGCTGTCCGCAACATTCGTCAGTGACAAGTTCCTGTGCCTCGGGGATTTCAGAAATCTCCCCACGTTCCAGCATCTTCTGCCATTTCCGGTTCCGAAAATAACCGGCAATGGCAGCAACAACACCCAATACGATAATACCTATAACAATATACCACATAATAATTGACAATTAACAATGAGCAATTGACAATGGACTTCCAGACACCGACAACTAATTGTCAATTGCCTATTGTTCATTGTCAATTATAATAAAGCCTGCGGTTCTCAAGTCTCTCCAATAGTGCGGATAACTTTTGCTGACCACCTGCGGGTCAGCTATCTCGATCCCTTCCGGCAACACGAGGGCGGCAGGTGCAAATGCCATCGCCATACGGTGATCTTCGTAGGTCGTGATCACAGGATGCGCTTGCGGTTCACAACGTTCGCCGTTCCATTCCAAAATACTGTTGTTGCTGTCTGTCAGGAGATATCCTAATTTGCGAAGCTCCGTCTTAAGCGCTTCGATGCGGTCGGTTTCTTTTATCTTCAGACTTTGCAAACCGGTAAAACGGAAAGGGATATTCAATAACACACAGGTCACGACAAAGGTTTGAGCCAGGTCCGGCTCGTTTACGAAGTTATAATTCAGTTTTTTGGTCCTATTCCCGTTGTGCTTCAAAACAACGCCCCGATCCGTGTAAGTCGTACCCACACCAAGCTGTGCAAACAATTTGGCTCCGGCGGCATCTCCCTGCAAACTGTTCTTAAACAGCCCCAGCAATTCGATCTCAGCATTTTTAGACAACGCCATCATGGAATACCAGTAGGAAGCAGCACTCCAGTCGGATTCAACGGTAAAGGGTATCGGATGATAATCCTGCGGTCTTACCTTAATGGTCTGCCCGTTCCATTCCGCCTTTACCCCATATTGTTCCATCAGCTGTAACGTCAGGTTGATATAGGGTTTCGAAATGACAACCCCTTCAAGATGCAAGGTCAGCCCGTTCTCCATCAGGGGGGCAATCATCAGCAACGCCGAAATATACTGTGAACTGACCCCACCGGCAAGCGAAATCTCGCCTCCCTGCAACGCACTTCCGAAAATGCGGAGAGGAGGATATCCCTCCTTCTCCATATATTCCACCCGTGCTCCCAGCGCATTCAGCGCATCCACCAGTATCTTGATCGGCCGGTTCTTCATCCGCTCCGTTCCGGTAATCGTCCACTCGCCCACCACTTTAGACAAAAAAGCCGTCAGGAACCGCATCGCAGTTCCCGCGGCTTTTATATCAAAGTCACGGTCATTCGAATTCAACGCCTTCACCATCACCTCCGTATCATCGCAATCCGACAAATTCCGAATCTCATACGGGCTATAGCTCAACGCATTAAGTATCAACGCACGATTACAGATACTCTTGGATGCGGGCAGCTTAACGGAAGCTTTCAGTGAATCAGGAGACTTTATTGTATAATTCATACTTTTGCATTAAAATGGAATACAAAAGTACGGAAATTATTGGGAAGATATCACTAATATTGTCCAGATATCACTATTGTAATAATTTTCCGACAATCATTATTTACACAACAATGCATAAGTACACCACAGCATCGGAGCCTGTCCATGATAGTCGCCAATAATCCGAGGACGGTCATAATAATACTGAAGATCATTCTTCTTTCCAGTACCGACACAAACTTCTTCCACATCTCCGTCCTTATTAATATAAGGGACTAAAGCAATCCATGCTTTTCTAGCTATAGGTCCATACTCTTCAGCTTCTAACCATCCCATCTTCACTCCCATAATCATTGCATAGGTAAACATAGCAGAACCAGATGTTTCAGGCCAACAGTCAGCCTTATCAATCAACTGATTCCACATACCACTTTTATCCTGATAATCTTTTAAACTTTTCATCATCAAGCGGTATCCCTCTAAAATACGAGCATGATTCGGATTATCTTCCGGAGTAGACAATAATAATTCTGCCATGCCTACAGCCATCCACCCATTCCCTCTTGCCCAGAAATACGGAACATCAGGAGCATGATAGAACAATCCGTTGGGACGCTGTAATTCATCCAAATAGACAACCATTTCTTTCACTGCACGATCCATATATTCACGTTTCCCTGTTGTATGATATGCTTGGGCCTGAAGAATTGTAATCATAAACATATCATCAATCCAAAGACGAGTTTGCCAAGATAGTCCTTTATCCGCCCAGGCTTTTTCCTCTGGGGTTGCATTAGCCGGCAAAGTCCATTGTGTATCAGCATAGGATAAACCCATTTCCAAATATTTCTTATCCTTCGTTATCTTATACAATTCTAACGGGATACAACAAATTTTGGATTGAAACCGGAAACCTGAACTTTTTCCAAGGCAACCATACCAAAGAAAAAACAGGAGCTTATCATATAAGTTTTTCCTATTTCCTCTGTCACTGTATCACTGATTCCTTTTTACCAATTGATATTCAACCTGTTTTATTCGTGATATATGCCCGTTTTCTCTATCACTACTCTATCACTACCCTATCACTACCCTATCACTAGCAATTTGATAGGAAGACAGGCATCACGTTTATATACAACTGTATATAAGTGCATTGTAAATAACATAAACGATAAACACTCTATTCCCATCCCTGTAAATCACTCGATTTTTTTATGTAAAAACGGCTATAAAATAGGTGAAACCGGGTGGTTTTCATTGCTCGGCAAGGCACTTTAGTTGCCGGACACCCCCATGTTACCCCCTTTTACACCCGGATGTATCGGCTCCCTACACCCGGATGTAAAGGATGGCAACATGGGGGTGTTTACGGAATTATCTGCTTGTTTCTGCTAAAAAAAGAGAAGGCTTTTGTGGAATGAAGAACCGTATTTTGCCAATTTAACACCTATTATATTCGTTTTTACATTTGTTTATTCGATTATTTTATATGCTTTTTCAAAAGTAACAGAAGGCAATATGTTGGTTTCCAATCATATGATAAAACGTCCTGTTTCAGGAGTGATAGAGGCAGTGATAGAGGAAAACCTCCTGTATCACTGCCTCAAACGATTGAATATCAATAGCTACAACCTTCGTGGTGATAGAGTGATAGAGGATTTGCAGGAAACTTCGTATGTAATGCTTTGAAAATTCAAAGGATGTAACTAATAGACAGTTAGAGTCCATTTGTATCCTTATTCAAAATAATATTAACATAGATATTTTATATTCATCTCAATGTAAACATCAAATTTATATGCAGTTACATCCATATATCAAGATTAAATGAAAGAGCCATGGACGAATACCAACCATAATTTAAAACAAAATATGAAGTAGCGAAAAATATCAGAATAATCAAAATAAAAGTTTGCAACTCAGTTGCATTAATTTTGTTGTACTTTTACCGTATCGAGAAAAAGAGTAAAGTCATGTCAACAAAACAATGCGAAGAGAAACTCAAAGATAAAGGCGTACGCCCGACAGCCGCCCGAATTCTTATATTGCAGAAACTGTCGGAACAAACATATCCCATTTCCTTGCTCGAATTGGAGGCACAACTGGAAACATTGGACAAATCGACCATTTCACGCTCTTTAGCGATCTTGTTGGAGCATCACGCCATCCACGCTTTCGAGGACGGAAGCGGGTCGATGAAATATGAAATCTGCCGGAGCGACACCGAGACGTGCTTTATTGAAAACAGGCATATCCATTTCTACTGTGAGGTTTGTCACAAGACCTATTGTATGGATCATATAAAAATCCCGGTCGTGCAGTTGCCCGAAGGCTTCATCATGGATACGATCAACTACACGGTCAAAGGAATCTGCCCGGCATGCAAGTCCCCAAATCTGTAAAACGCAATCGAGTTGCAAAAATATCTTCGGTTCTTTGCATCGGAATAATAAAAACAGATTGAATCATGGAAGCTAAAACAACTTGCCACTCAGGATGCGGATGCAGTTGCGGACATAATAAAGGAGAAGAACACCCGAACGTGGTATTGCCGATCCTGTCTTTCATCCTGCTCATTGTGGGGCTCATCTTAGACCATACCGGACAAGGCTGGTTCTCGCCGACAGTAAAACTCGTCTGGTATCTGGCTGCTTTCCTCCCAGTAGGACTGCCTGTCATACGGGAAGCTTATCACGAGGCTTTGCGAAAAGACTTCTTCACCGAGTTTACATTGATGTCGGTCGCTTCGACCGGAGCTTTCAGCATCGGCGAATATCCGGAGGCTGTAGCTGTCATGCTTTTTTATACGGTTGGAGAAATGCTGCAAAACAGGGCTGTCGAACGTGCTTCACAAAATATCAGCCGTCTGCTTGATGTCCGTCCCGAACGTACGGACGTATTTCGTGAAGGTAATTATATCAATGTCTCCCCGAAAGAGGTACGGACAGGTGAACGAATCGAGGTAAAACCGGGCGGACGCATACCGCTCGACGGGATTTTACAGGAAACCGAAGTATCGTTCGACACCTCCGCCCTGACAGGCGAAAGCATGCCCCGCATACTTCGGAAAGGGAATGAAGTCCTGGCGGGAATGATCGTACTGGGACAAACCGTCCGCATAGAAGTGAACCGTCCCTATGAACAAAGCGCATTAGCCCGCATTTTAGTGCTGGTGAAAGATGCAGCCGAGCGTAAAGCTCCAGCCGAACTGTTCATTCGTCGGTTCGCACGGTTCTATACGCCTGCCGTGATCGTGTTGGCTTTGCTGATCGTCACGGTTCCGGCATTTACCGGATTGATGATGCCGTCTTTCCAATACGTTTTTCATGACTGGTTGTACCGGGGATTGGTCTTTTTAGTTATCTCCTGTCCGTGTGCCTTGGTAATCAGCGTACCGTTGGGATATTTCGGAGGTATCGGAGCGGCGTCACGTGCCGGTATCTTGTTCAAGGGTGGTAATTATCTGGATGCCATCACCCGGATAAATACCATTGTATTCGACAAAACAGGTACATTGACCACTGGCTGCTTCGACGTGACGGATATACAGGCGCATAGAATTTCCGAGTCGGAACTATTGACCTTGCTTTTATCCGTCGAACAGAAAAGTACCCACCCGATCGCACAAGCGATCGTCCGCTACGCAAAGAAACAGAATATCTCTGCAGCAAGCGTATCGGAGATGCATGAACTGGCCGGACACGGCGTGGAGGCCGTCATCGGTGGACAGGAAGTGCTTGTCGGGAATATCCGCTTAATGAAAGAGCGCGGGATTTCCATCCCCGAAGAGTTGTCCGACCAAGTAGCGACCGTAGTTATCTGCGCCATCGATAAAAAATATGCCGGCCATCTGCTATTGTCCGATACGTTGAAAGACGATGCCGTAGAGGCGATTGCCAAACTGAGGAAGTTAGGAGTGACGGATATCCGTTTGCTGTCGGGTGATAAAAAAGAGATTGTCAAATCTTTTGCCAGACGTTTAGGTATCGACCAGGCATACGGAAACCTGTTGCCGGAGGATAAGGCGGCACATATCTGGGAAATGGTTGAAGAGCCGGGCAAATCCGTAGCTTTTGTCGGAGACGGAATGAATGATGCTCCGGTATTGGCACTAAGCCATGTAGGGATTGCGATGGGCGGACTCGGTTCGGATGCGGCAATCGAGAGTGCCGACGTCGTTATCCAGAACGACCAGCCGTCCAAGGTGGCGACCGCCATCACGATCGGGCGCAAGACGCGTACGATTGTCCGTCAGAATATCATAGGGGCACTTGTTGTAAAAGGGATTGTGTTGTCGGCAGGTGCATTGGGATACGCCACGTTGTGGGGGGCAGTCTTTGCTGATGTCGGTGTCGCTCTGCTGGCAGTCCTCAACTCGGTCCGCATACTGAACAGGAAGGTATGGTAAAACGGGGATGTGTCAATATCTCCTTGTCCCCTCACTTGATGCGGGGCCGCAAAAGGACAGACCTTATCAATCAGATTTTTATAAGGTCGGTTTTAATGCGATCCCGCGTCAAGCACGGGAACAGGACAGTTTTGACATACCCTCATACATTTTGACACGCAGCCTCGTTTATGATCGTTTTTCACTTTCCTTTCAGAAAAGGTTTTCCATTTTTCCAAATCACCTCTTCCTGTGTGATATACCAGGTTTTTCCGTTATCGTTATTTCCCTGATAGAACAGATAAGTTCGACCGTCCAAATCGGTAAAAATATGAGGATGGCCGGATTCGCTGGAATTCCATTCGCCGGGTTTGCCGTTCTTAAGGAAAGGTTCTTCCGAAAGACGTTTCCAGACAATGCCGTCTTCGCTTTCCGCCACTCCGATCTGTTGAGGGGCATTATTGTAAGCTCCGGCATAAAACATATAAAGTTTGTCACCTTTCTTTGCGATCGAAGCCCCTTCGATACATTTTCCTTCCCACGGATACACGGGATACAGGATAGAGGAATCCGTTACCTGTACCCAGTCTTCCCGGTTGAAATTGGTATTGCCCGGAGCAACAGCTACTCCCTGCATCTGGATGTCGTAGTTTTTATCGCGGGTTGCAAAATAGAGGAAATAGCGTCCTTTGAACTCACACACTTCCGCATCTATGGCACGCCCACAAGTCCAATCTCCGGCCGGGTGGAAAATCGGATTCGTCGGATTCCTTCTGAAATGAATGCCGTCATCCGATATGGCATGGCAGATGGCATCTTTCTTCCCATTCCCGTATGTCTGATAAAACAAATGCACCTTTCCATCCTTCACCAACGCACCGGGTGCACAAAGTCCTTTCTTCTCATAATCAGCTTCGGGAGCAGGCGTGATCTCGCCCACCTTCGTCCAGTTCATCAAATCCTTACTCTCCGCAATCCCAATATTCCATCCGGAATCAGGTTCCCCCTTCATCGGCGGAATGGAATGGTACATCAAATAGCGCCCCTGAAAATTAACCACATGCGGATCTTTCGAATAAGGAACCCCGACACGGGAGGTATCGCCGTATAACATGAGGGGACGAGCAGAAGAGCCCTGTGATAAAATTAACTGAAAGTTTCCCCATAACAATAGAATAATCAAAACAAGTTGCTTCATAAATACTATCTGATCTTTTTTAATTGACAAATGTAACTAATATTCTTCTAAATAAATTCGTAAATCGGATTTACAATAAATGATACAGCCTATCCTTCTATCCTTTTGCCATTAAACAGGGAAACAAAGGGCAAGCCATATACATTATTTATTTCAAGTAAGGTTTACCATCCTTCCATAAAACTTCTTGCTGTGTAATATACCAAGTCTTACCATGATCATTATTACCTTGATAGAACAAATAAGTCCGTCCGTCAAGATCGGTAAAAAGGTGAGGATGACCAGATTCACTTGAATTCCATTCTCCCGGTTTTCCATTTCGTAAAAAAGGTTCTTCCGACAGACGTTTCCAGTTCAAACCATCTTCACTGACAGCAACCCCGATCTGCTGAGGAGCATTATTATAAGCTCCGGCATAAAACATATACAGTTTATTATCCTTCTTAACAATCGAGGCACCTTCAATACATTCTCCCTCCCAATCACACTCTGGATACAAGATCGATTTATCACAAGCTTGTGTCCAGTCTTCCCTGTTAAAATCAGTATTCAAAGAAGCTGTTGCCACTCCTTGCATTTGTATTTTAAAATCCTTGTCACGAGTTGCAAAATAAAGAAAATACTTTCCATTGAATTCACAAACTTCAGCATCAATAGCCCGTCCACAGTTCCAATCACCCGTCGGATGAAAAACCGGATTACTCGGGTCGCGATCAAAGTGGATACCATCAGTTGACACAGCATGACAGATTGCATCATTTTTTCCATTTCCATAGGTTTGATAAAACAAATGAATTTTACCATCCCGAACTAAAGCACCAGGTGCACAAAGCCCATTCTTTTCATAAACGGCATTCTTTTCCGGCGTTATTTCACCGACTTTCGACCAATTAACCAAATCTTTACTGGATGCGATGCCAATGTTAGCACCAGAACCAGATACATCCAACCTCGGTGGAAGCGTATAATACATCAAATAACGTCCCTGAAAATTCACGACATGCGGATCTTTTGAAAAAGGAACTCCACGACGAGAAGTATCTTCATACATCATCCTCGGTTGCTGGGGTTTACCCAGCAACGAGAAAAACAAACAAGTCAATAATAAAACATATACTCTCATTTTTATTGATTCTAAATGATTAATTGCCATAACCAGGATTCTGGGTAAATTCCTCCGGATTCGAAACATTTGTCAACTGATCACGCGGTATCGGGCGTAATACATGATAATCTTTAAATTTCCCTGCAGTCATAGGACTGATTTCAGGATCATTCATACGCTCCATCAATTTGTCCGTCCGTTTCAAATCATACCAACGATGCATTTCTCCCATCAATTCACGAGCTCTTTCATCCAAAATAAAGTCAATCGTCACATCGGAAGACTTAATCTCCATCTCCGCTTCATGCCCAGGTACAGCGGCACGGCGACGAACTACATTAATATATTCAGCTGCTTTCTGAGCATTTCCAGACAGGAATGCAGCTTCAGCAGCCAACAAATATGTATCAGCCAAACGATAAACAAAAACATTACGCGATCCGGCTGTCCAGTTAACTTCTGGACGCAGGGGATCCAAATGTTTCACCAAATAAGCATACATTTTATAAGAAGTAAAACGAGTATTCGACGGCCATTCCGCATTCGGATTCTGCTCAGACTGGACATCCATCAGAGGATCGATTTGTTCACGCATATATTCCGGAAGAAATACCAAAACAGGCCAAACTTCTTTAATCTGTTCCGGTGTCCAAGGTTCTCTTGGATCAATCATGGCCAACTCTCCTTTTGTCCAAACCTTTTCTTCCACTTTTTTGGTAAACGGGCTGAAAACATTCTCCGTCACAGAATTTTCCGTTACATTCCACCGAGAAATAAAACAATCATCCCAACGTTGATCTTTCGTTTTGTCAAACAAACTTATTGCAAAATCAGAAGAACGCTCACGGCTCCAAGGTCTGCCATACTCAATAACTCTCTTTACAGCAGGATGTTCTTCCGAATAGGCTGAACAAAAGTACATATGGGCTGTATTACCATCTCCATTTAATTCCGCATTTTGCGTATACAAAACAGAGAAAAGGACTTCCGAATTATTTTTATTATTGATATCCCATAATTCTGCGTGCGATTTAACCAACGAATATTTACCAGAATTGATCACCTGCTCGGCATAATTCAAAGCTTTTTTCAAATCGTCATCACTCCGTTTCAAAGTAAGATACACTCTCGACAGATGGTGCATAGCTGCATATTTTGTTATATGCCCGAATTCAGATGCCTGGTAAGTTTCCGGCAAGTTTTCTACAGCAAATTCCAAGTCTGTAACAATTTGATTCCAAACTTCATCTACTTTTGTTTTATGTGCAGTAGTCTCTACTGAATTTGTCGGCTTCAACGGCATAGGAATATCACCAAACTGCTGTACCAGATGATAAAAATAGTGTGCTCTGATAAATAACGATTCTGCAAGAAAACGTGTTTTTAGATCTTCATCCAATCCAGGAATATCATTATTTTCCAGACTCTCAATAACTGCATTACACTGATTCACGGATTTATAACAACTATACCAGAAACTCCTGACATCAGCATTTGTCGCATCAATCGTCCAATTATACCATTGCTCATGTCCTTGATGACCGATCCATATATCCGAAGGACCTTCACACATATAAATCAAGTATTCCTGTATATACATTCCCCTTAAGGTTGAATACAATCCATTGACACCATTGGTTATACCATCTTTCGTCGTATAAAAATTACCAACAGTCACTTTATTATAAGCCGTCTCATCCAAGAAGTCGCAAGACGACAAACATAGCAGAGACAACGAACCTATCAATATTTTATTTAGTATTTTCATATTCTACTTTCAATTAATCAGATTATTAGAAACTTGCATTTACTCCAAATATAAATGAGGTTAACGGACGGTGGTCTGTATAGCTATTACAGTTTTCCGGATCCAGTCCTACATAATCACTCTTTGTCCATGTATATGGATTTTCAACCATAAAATATACCCTGAATTTTTCACTATAAAACTTTTTCGAAATCTCTTTCGGTAAAGTATATCCCAAATTAATATTTTTCAGACGTATAAATGACAGATCCCGATAAGCATAATCACTTGACACCAATAACTCCTGTGGATTAGTTATCGCAGGTTTCGGACAAGCATTAGAAGGATTATCCGGTGTCCAAAAATCAACATCCAGATGATTATAACGAGTTGATCCAGCCTCGTCAGTCAATACTCCTAATAGCTGTCCATACTTCTGACGTGTATAGAAATAAACATTCAAATCGAAATTCTTATAATAGAATCCTGTAGAAAGTCCTGCTGTCCATTTGGGTATTTTATTGAATGTATGCAAATCGCCTTCATCATAAACCCCATTATTATTTACATCTTCTATTTTAGGATTACCAGGTTCACGTCCATACTTTGCCGCTTCCTCTTTTTCTCCATATTGCCAAACTCCTATATATTTATACAGACGTTCAACGTAGAGAGGTTGCCCAATGAACCATTTATTTCCCGGACTATCTTCCTTTCCATTGAACAACTCGACAATTTCATTCTTGTTATAGCCAAAAGTCAAATCTACTGTCCATCTGAAATCTTTTGTCACAACAGGTACAGTGTTCAAGGCTATTTCAATACCCGAATTACGTGTCTTACCTACATTTTGCCAAGTAAATTCATACCCTGTATTGATCGGCAAATTGCGTTTCATCAATAGATCACGTGTATTACGAATATATCCGTCAATAGAACCACTGATCCTGTTATTCAAGAAGCCAAAATCCACGCCGACATTATATTCTTCTGTACTTTCCCACCCCAATTGATTATTAGCCAACTCGGTAGGCAGATATCCCATTGCCGACTGCTCAGTTGTCCCGAAATAATACACATATTTACCTAAAGCTCCTTGTGTTGCATACTCAGAAATTGCTGTATTACCGGAATTACCCCAGCTCAAACGTAATTTCAGATTAGAAAGCCAATCAACTTCCCGAAGGAAAGACTCATCATTCATACGCCAAGCCAATGCAACAGACGGAAAGAAGTCCCATTTATTACCTTTTGCCAAACGAGAAGAGCCATCGTAACGTCCAGTCAATGTCAACAAATACCGATCCTTAAATGTATAATTAACTCTTCCCATAAATGACAACAAAGCCCATTTACGTACAGAAGAAAGACGTGTAAATACATCTGGTGCTTCATTCACATTAAACCACGAACCGTAATAAGGCATATCCTGTCCAGTCAAACCGACCAATTCTGCTTTATCTGTCTGCATATCATGCACCAACGATACATCCAAACTATGATCATTCAATACCTTCTTATAATTCAGGACATTCGTAAAAGTAATCTGTTGCTCGTTCGTTTTTTTGTATTCAGCAGACGGAGAAGCCAACTGGCGAGCTTGAGAAGTAGAACTCTTATAAACTCCATTCTCGATTGACGACAAGCCATATGTCAAACTTGTTCGGAATTTCAAGCCTTTGATTATTTCCCAATCTGCAAATAAGTTCAAAAGGATACGGGTACGTTTTTCTTTATTGTCTACATTATTCTTATCAGTATCGAACAAAGGATTCGAATGCAATACCGTCTGATACCAACCGCTATTGTAAAAGCGCATATCTCCATTCTCGTCATAAACCTCCGTTAGTGGATCAATAACTGTTCCATATTTCCAGACACTATTATCTCCATTATTACGAGTTGTCAATGCTAAAAGAGAAGAATAGCCTACCGTCAAGTTCTTTGCTAATTCCATATCCCCGTTAATACGGGCTGAGAAACGTTCATATCCCATATTATCAATAATACTTTGGTCTTTATTATAGCCTAACACTAACATATTACGATTACGACCATTCGATTGATTGATACTGACATTATGATCCGTTTTATAGCCCGTACCGCTAAACATCAAATCTTGCCAATCTACAAACTGTCCGGAGTTCAAGGTTTTTAATTGAATATCATCAAATATTTCCTTATCTGTCTTTCCATAATTAGCCATTCTTTTCCAGTCTGCATATTTTTCACCGCTCATCATATCATAATTTTTGAATGACTTGGACACACCGACATATCCGTCATAACTAACAGACAGTTTAGCTTCCTTACGGGCACGTTTTGTCGTAATGATAACAACACCATTTGCTCCTCGAGAACCATAAATAGCAGTGGATGAAGCATCTTTCAAAACATCAATCGACTCGATTTCTGCCGGATTGATCTCATCGATCTTTCCTCCGAACGGAGCATCATCCACCACTATCAACGGATCATTGCCCGCATTGATCGAATTATATCCACGGATCACAATGGTAGAAGATGCTCCGGGAGAGTTTCCCATCGTAATATCCGCACCTGCAATTTTACCTTGCAATGCTTGCATAGGATCTTTCATCACAGCCTGATTCTGAATCGATGAAGAAGAAATCTGTGAAACAGATCCTGTTAGGTCACGTTTTTTGACAGAACCATAACCTACCACAACCACTTCATCCAAAGCTTGCGTATCTTCCTTCAATTGGATGTTCAATGTTGTCTTACCTTTACTAACCGCAACATCCTTGTCCAAATATCCGATGTACGTTATACTTAATTTGGAACCTTCGGATATCGACAAAGAGAAATTCCCATCCATATCCGTAATCGTACCATTAGACGTTCCCTTTTCAACAACATTCGCCCCAACAACTGGTTCGCCATTTTCATCTTTCACGATGCCTTTCACAATGATCTGCTTTTGCTGAGTGATAGATGATCCTGCGGCTTCCTTCTTGGAAATCACAATCATCTTGCCCTGGACGGAATAAGACAATCCGTTATCCAATACGGCAGATAGCACTTCTTCCAAAGAAGCATCTTTAAAATCTCGCGTAATCTGCTTCCGTTCATTTACCTCGTCTTTCTTGTAAATGATGGAATACTGTAGTTCTTTCTCGACTTCCGCTAATACCGTTTTTAAAGGAACATTTTTAAATTGCCGGGTAATCCGCTGTGCATTCATGGAGGTAGCCCCAGAAAGCATCAAGGCAAGGATTAACGCCCTTCCTACATGTTTTCTATACATAAACCAATAAATTAAAGAATTAGATTTAATAATATATTAACAATTGCGCTATTGTTTTCGAATATAAATATCCCGGTCCCGCCGTTCATAACGGATCGGAATAATCTCGGATAGAGCGTGCAAGACATCTCCGACAGTCTCTTCATTGCGAAGTGATACGCGGAAAGCCATATCTTTTTCCAAGTCGTCTCCCAAATGAATCTGAACGTCATATTTACGGGATAGGCGGACTGCCAGCTCATTGAGCGTGATTTTATCATATTCAACTCTCCCTTCTGTCCAGGATTTATATTGAGAAGCCTGAACCTTCTGACGGGAAAAACTTCCGTTTTGTTTGTCAAGACTCAGCAATTCTCCCGGTGCAACCGGAATATGCCTCCCTTTATATAAAATATCGATAGAGCCTTCCAATAATGTCGTTTTGGCAGAAAGATCTTCAGGGTAAGAAGATACATTAAACTTTGTTCCTTTCACCAATACACTATACTGATCCGTTTTAACCACAAAAGGAGTTCCATCTGACTGTTTAGTCACTTCGAAATAAGCTTCACCAGTTAAAAAGACTTCCCTGTTTTTAGAATTGAAGTTACCGGCATACTGTAAGGAAGAACCGGCATTCAACCATACAACTGTTCCATCCGCCAGTATCAGCTTGCTTTTTTCTCCATAGGCAGTTTCTAAAGCAAACCGGTTATCGGCAGTTTCCGTATTCCGATAAAGATAGAAACTATATGTTCCACTCAATAATAGAACACATGCAATTGCAGCGATTGACGCACCTGCATCCGGCGTTGCAACTGTTTCCATTCATTCGAAACTTCAGGAATCAGTTTATAGGAAAGCATCCACTCCTCCTCCCATTGGCGGAACATTCTTTCATTAGAAGGTGCATCATTCACAAACCGGAAAAGAATCTCTTCTTCGGAGGGAGTAATGCGTCCTTCAAAATAACGTATTGCCAACTGGTGATTATAGATCTCCTGCTCTTTCATAATTTTTGCTTTCTATATGATGTAACAACCCAAATGAATTTTACCCAACCCCCTTCCTGAAAAAAATTCCCCAAAACAAAAGAAACAGGACTTCGTTCATTCGGAAAGCAGCCAAGCTAATATCGCGATATAGACATCCAACGGATATTTATCTTTAAAATGTGCGGAAAAGCGTGCTAAGGCTTTGGCTATATGTTTTTCCACTGCAGTAGTCGATATTTGGAGAGCATCTGCGATCTCCCGGTTTTTCATTTTCTTAAAACGGCTCATCTCAAATACTTCACGGCAACGGGAAGGCAAATCACTCATAACAAGACTGATCTGTTGTTGCAATTCCTTATACAGAAGCGTATATTCCGGACTTAGGTTAAAGTCCCAATAATAAAGTTCTTCCTGCCCGACCACCTTATCCAAATGTTCCAGATTATGCTGCTCGACCAGTTGCAGATGCTTCAAATAATTCAGACAGGCATTCCTCACCATTGCGAAAAGAAGAGATGAAATGGAAACAGCTTCTATCAGATCACGTTTTTCCCAAAATCTCAAAAAGCTCTCCTGTATGATATCCCTGACTGCTTCCTCATCCGTCACAAAACGAGCAGCATATCCTCGCAACCGAGGATAATAGCTATTGAACAAAAATTCGAATGCTTCGCCGTTTCCGTTCTTTATCTCCCGAAGAAGAGTCTTCTCGTCTGTGAAGTTTTTCATAATGATTATCTATTATGTTTCATCTCCTTATTCTTGCAATTATAGAAACCCTCTATATAGATATTCAAATCTTTGTCTATCTCAATGACGGCAAAACTATTATTTTCGGGAAGGCTTCCTTCTATCATTCCTTTCATTGTAAAATAGTGGATTCCATGCCGAAAACTATAGTTCCCGGCATGATGGTGCCCTTGGATAACGGCTACTACCTTACCGCTTTGCTCAAGTATCGAAACGATCTCTTCCGCATTGCCGATACAAAGTTCCTTGTCGATCCCGGAGAAAGTATCCAACAATTCGTGGATAAAGATCACGACCGGCAAATCGTCTTTCTTCAGTTCCTGCTGCAACCATTCTCTTTGGCCAGCGGGGATAAACGCCTTGGTCCAATCGAAATTACCGGAATCATAATCAGAACCATCCTCGTTGCAGTTACCGTCAAGCACGATAAACTTAATCTGGTTCCGTACGAAGGAATAATAAGGTTTTCCTTTCGCACTCCCGTAATTGCTCGTATGTGCGAGAAATTCAGATTTTGAGATACTATCCATATCATGATTGCCCAACACATGATAAACAGGGCCGTCGAAGGTCTGAAACTTTGCTTCTATCTCATCTAAAAACGACAAAGTCTGCCCTCTTTCAGGAATATCCCCCATATCCTTCAAGTCTCCAAGTTCAATCATGAAATCTAATTTCCGCCTATTAAAAACGTCTATTGCTTCCGATAACTTTGTGATGGATTGTTCATAATAGCGAGTTCCGTGTACATTCCGATGAGCAAAATGTATATCCGTTACCAAGCCAAAGCGCAGTCTCTTTTCATTTTCCCGCGCCAACAAGCCCGGACAGGATAAAAGCAATGCCCCAGCGCATGATCTCTTAAAAAATAATCGTCTATTCATGGTTTATCAGATTGATCAGGGCAAATGTAAACAATATTCCCGGAGAATTGGATAAAACTGTTTACCTTTGCCTTATCAAATACGAATCTGCTATATGAAACTAAAAGTAATTATCCTGCTTATCAGTCTGTTATCCGGCTCTATCGAAGCCCAGACAATTCATTACAATGCTTTCTCACACAACGATTATGAACGTCCCCGTCCGCTATTCGATGCCCTTTCATTCCAATTCAATTGTGTGGAAGCGGATTTATGGCTAATCGACGGCGAGCTGTATGTGTCCCACGATTCGGTCGCCCCCAACCCGGATATCACATTCGAGAAACTGTATCTCTTGCCATTAGTCGAACGGATCAAAAAGAACGGAGGCAAAGTATATCCGGACAGCGACCGCCCGTTTTACCTGATGGTCGATTGCAAGACAGACGGCGAAGCAATGTACCCCGTCTTGAAAAAGAAACTGAAACCATACGAATCTCTTTTCTGTCATGAAAAGGACGGGAAACTGCAAGAAAGTGCCGTGTTGTTCTACCTGTCAGGAAAAAGTCCCCGCAAAGCTATTGCCGCCGAAACCAACCGTTTTATCTTTCTGGACGGTACGATAGAAGATTTAGGGAAGGGCATTCCGGCCGTCCTAATGCCTGTCATTAGCGATAATTATTCCAAATATATCGGCTGGAAAGGCCAGGGAGAGATTCCCGCTGAAAAGCTCGAAAAGGTGCGAGAATATATCCGGCAAACCCATGCGGAAGGCAAACTGTTCCGCTGGTGGGGCGCACCGGACACACCACTGTTCAAGAAACTTTTTATTAAAGAAGGGGTGGATTTGATCGGGGCCGACGACTTAAAAGCGTTGAGTTTGATTTTACAGAATCCCTAAAAAATCTTTTTTCATCCCGAATAATTCTTTTTTAAATGTCTACTAATTCTGTAATCGGCGTCAGTGATTACAGAATTAGTAGGCACTCCGATGTTTTCTTATGCTATGTAGATAAGTAAACCAGGACTACTTATAAGACGAAATATTGAATAACTTCTTCATCTCACCCGTTTTCACCTTAGCCGTAAACAGGTCTTGCAAATCCTTAGCAGATAAGGAGTAAGAGGGAGCGAAAGCAGAGGATTCCATGTATTCCAAAATGCTACGGTAGAACTGCCGGGCTTCCGGTTTGTCCTGTACTGCTTTCAGATCAGACATGCAAACTAAGAGTTTGCCGTTCCCAACCTTGAATTCAAACAACAGACCCAACTTATGGTTGCGTTCAACATTGTCGATTACCTGCACGATCGGCCGGTAATCGTCGGACAGACGATCCAGAATCATAGGGTAGCTCTGCTTGATGATCGGGAACCATTGCCAGTTGGTGTGGAACTCGGTCGGGAAATCAGCCAATGCAGGGTGGCCGGGATCAGTCAAGATTCCCAATGTACCGGGAGAAACTGGGCGGTCCAAGTTTTCGCAGATAGTCCGGAACATACGGTAATTCCAATAATCCGTCTGGAAAAGTCCGCCTACCGTTTGATCCTTATGTTTGTCTTTCGAAGGGAACCAAAGGACTTTGCCACCCTCTGTCAGGTATTTCAGATGGGCATCCAGGTCATCCGTCACACAAATATCTTCAGATGGTGTAACCTCCTTATCAGCCGGATAAATCCAAAGTGAATAATCATTCCGGTAAGGAGTGCCGTCTATCGACAAGGCGAGCGTGACTTTTTCAGCCTTCCGGACAGAAGCGATAGCCGGTTTCAATGTGCCTACCTTTGCCAACTCTCCTTGTTTGACCTGTAAAGGTAAAACACCCTTGTCCAAGACCTGTTGTTTGCTGTCGGTCAATGTCCAAGACAATTGTTTGCCATTCAAATCACTTTCGGAATAATTAGCGATCTCTACCTCTCCGGTGAGCGCCTCATCGTTCGTCCAACAGAACTTCTCCGTGCAGAACAGAGGAACCACTTCCGAACAGAAATGCCGCCATTCTTCCGGCGCGATCAACCCTTTACTTTCCATAAAAGCATCCAAGATTCCGACATAAGCTGAGCCCTGTCCCGGATAATCCTGCAAATCGAGCAACTGGAAACCGCCCCATTCCGGCGTACGCAGGTTCATCTCGATATCCGCCCGGTACAACAGGGCCGACCATTTACCGGAAGCCATCATAAAGTCATGCGCCTGGTCGATCATACCGGCCTCTTCCAAGCGTTTCTTGAAGATTTCGAAATTGCGAGGCTTCAATACACCCGTATATTTCTTGATCTCTTCATAATTCGGATATACCTGGAACTGCCCCGTCTCGTGGCTGATAATCGGAACATCGCACAAAGCATTGGCAGACGAGAAATCCATCTCCGAATTCGGGTACGTGTGATTCAGATACCCGCCGTCATAAGCGTCAGCAAATGAGAAAGAGGCACGGGCATGGGTGTTGAACTGCTTGTCGTCTTCACGCCCGACACGGCAAGTCGTGAAATAATCTTCATCCGCCTGCTTTCCTTTAAAGCCTAAATAATTATTCGAACCGGAAGCATAGATATGGCGGTTATCCTCCTTTTTGAAGGTCTGGATCAGCATGGCAAGCCCTTCCTCGCCGGACATCTCATTTCCTAATCCGAACATCACAAAAGAGGCATGATTACTATAGGCCCGATGCAGGTTTCGCCCTTCTTTTAACAGATAATCGCATAATTCGGTATCATCGATATCGATATTTCCCCAAATAGGAAGTTCCGGTTGCAGGTAAATGCCTTCGATGTCGGCTGCCTCAAAACAGGCTTCGGGAGGACACCAGGAGTGGAAACGATAATGGTTGATACCATACTGTTTCGCTACCTGGAAATAGTGCCGCCAGGTCTCCACATCCATTGCGGTATGGGCAATCAGAGGGAAGACACAGGCGTCATGTTTTCCGCGCAGGAACGTAGTCTTGCCATTCATGGTGAACTGCCGTCCTTTTGTTTTGAAATCGCGCAAGCCGAAAGTCGCCTGCTCCGTATCGACCGATTGATCTGTTTTTAGTGAGACAGAGAGACGGTATAGAGCCGGTGTAAATTCGCTCCAAAGCAAAGCCTTATCTCCCAGCGCAAGTTCGAGCTCCTGTTCCGGCTTCGTCCAGTCCACTTCAACTGTCTGTACCGGTGTTTTATGTTGTTTATCCGTATTCCAGGCTTCGGCATAAAAGGACAATATACCTTTTCCCACCCCTTTGTCCGGGTTACGAAGGGTTACTCTGGCAGTCACGACTTTTTTCGCGACATCCGGATAAAGCTGGATCTCATCGATCCCGCAAAGAGGTGCGCTTTCCAGATAAAAATCACCGATAATTCCATTCCAGTTTGTCTGTGTGGAAGCAGAATAAGCATGTGAAGAGCCGTAGACCTTTTCTGGCACGGCCTGCTTGCCGTTATCGACTAAAATAGCAACGGTATGGGTTCCGGGAAACAGATAAGAGGACAGATCATATTGTTGAGCCGTAGAGATATCGTTATTTGCCCCAACTTCTTTTCCATCGATCCAGATCGTCGTAGGCTTCGTGCGTTCCATCACTAAGCGGACGGATGTTCCGTCCCATTCTTCCGGTATACGGATCTGCTTCGTGTACAGTGCTTTCCCTTCAAACACATATTCCCTGGAAAGGCCTGTAGTCAGTGTCATATCCGTATTGTAAGTTCCCATTTTCCCCATATCGGTAATACCGGGCAGGAAAAGAGAATCCGTACAAGACTTTGTCAACCAATCAGGAGCAATCCCCGTACCGGCAGTATCCAGTTGCAATCCCCAATTACCCTCCAAGGAAATGCGACTCCGGGTATCAGGAGGCAGTTGTTGGGTACAAGCGGAATAAAATCCGGCGGTTAACAACAAGGCAACAAGTTTAATCGAATTTTTCATCTTCTTCAAGTTTCTATTTATATGCTTCAGCTGTTTTCGTTTCACCCGGTTTACAAACAATATCGAGATAACTGAACGGATTACCCAGTTCATCGTTCGTATGCTTGGCATCCATCCCGCTAATCATGGCGACATTACCCGGAAACATGGCTCTCCAAATCAATTCTTTCCCGGACTTGTTCGCGAAGGTACTACTTCCGGCAGATTGATGCAAGATAGATATTTTTCCTGAGAATACAGGAATATTTTCTATCGAAATCCAACGGGTAGCATCCGTAAAGCGCGGAAGGGTGGTAATACGGTTTGCCGTGACATCGGCATCTACGCCGGCAAGTCCACACACAATTCCTTCGATCACACCGCTGGCTACTTCGGGATAATCCCGACGTTCATTCGCATAAAGCTCCTTTAGATAATGATAGCCCATATCCTGCCTGCCGTATTTATAAAAGATCTTCGGATAGTAAGACATGCTTTCCACGTTTGTCTCTTTCTCCGACAGGATCGCCAATAAACGATTGATACGTTCCGGCTTGTCTACGATACCGAACCAAAGAGGAAAAACATTACATCCGCCTTCTTTCAGGTTTTCATTCTCCAACTTATAGGCATAATAGTTTTGAGTCTCTTCATTCCACCAACCGGTATTATATAGGCGGGCATACTCTTCCGCCTTCGACTCATAGTGGAGGGCGGCCTCTTCATTTCCTCCCAGCCGTTGAATCTGTGCATACGATTTCAATCCTCGGTAGATCGTAGCGATCAAATCGCCGGTTACCGTCAGCCCACGAACCGATTCCTCATAAGAAGGGAGCCCACGGAAGGTTTTGAACTTCGGATCGACACGTGCATCGTCTTCGTGCATCACCCCCGGACGTTCCATGATCTTATCCGCCTGCAACTGCCATCTGTCGATATATTCATTGGCCGATAAACGGAAGAACTCTTCAAAACGAGGATCATTGATGTAGACTTCATCTCCTGTCCAGAGGTACAAACGGTAACAAGCGTTCATCACATCGAAGTTCGCATTCAGGTTATACCAGAAATCCTGATCCGAGACATAATCAGCCGAAGCCGGCAGGTTATTCCTGTCTATCTCCCAATAGCTGCAATAGTCCTTCGACTCGGAAATATTCTCGACAAACTTACCCATCATATTCGCATTTTGCCTGCCATGCCCGTTCAGCTCCTCGCCTATACATTGATGAGAGACATCCCGCATGCAGAAAGCCTGGCGATTCGGCAAAGCCGCTTCATACCAAGGTCCGACCGGATCGGAATCCTCCCCGACATACCAATTCGAATTACTTACGGCCCAATCGAAGATCTTCACCAGGGCCGTATCATCGGATGCCACACAAAATGAGGTACGCGCAGCATCCGCTATATCAGGATACATCTCCTGCCCTGGCTGGCCGCAAGCACAACTTAAAACAAGGATAAGAGATAAATATGATAATTTCATTTTTATACGATCATTATGTTATTACAAAAAAAGCGCATCAGAATATCCTCGGATAGTCCTGACGCGCTTTCTCCCTATAATTCAGAACCGGTTATTATTTCCAACCTTCGTTTTGGGTGATACGACCTGGGTTCAAGTCGATCTCTGCTTGCGGAATCGGCCACCAGAAATCTTTTGCCGTATAAGCATCTCGCTCCGCTGGAATCAAAACGGTATGTTTAGGCGTCCCGCTCGAAAAGTCGCGATATTCGATACCTTCGATCGGCTTGTTCATCACATCCAACAAAATGTTCCAGCGACGGATATCGGCAAAACGAAGGCCTTCCTGCGCAAGTTCCACACGTCTTTCGTTGCGAACCAGATCCCGGAGACTACCGTTATAACGTTCGGCTACCATCTTGTCAATATCATTCGTATTACCAGCACGGTCACGAATCACTTTTATCAGGGACTTGGCTTCGTCCGTACTTCCTCCGGTTTCCACCAACGCTTCCGCCCTCAACAGATAAGCTTCCGCATAACGGAAAATTATAAACGAGTTGTAAGTTGTCCATGTTTCTTCTTCCTGACAATATTTTTTCCAAGACAGGCCGGTAGGCGTCTTGTTCCATTCGCCACCGCCGCCTTCTGCCAAGACATCACCTACGCTGACTTCCTTGTCTTGCAAAGCCCCGTAATCCTTGTTAGGATCAAAATAAGTTTTACCATCTTTTTCAACCACATTGTTCGGAATCGTATTAAAATACTTGCCACGCATTTCCATACCCGGAGCATAGATAGTCTGGTAAAAACGGGGATCTTTATTCAGATACGGCATAGTTTCATTTCTCTCGCCCACATATTCAAATGCATCAGCTAATGCCTTCACCGGAGTTGTCACGCAATAACCACCGATAGACTGATTATACCAATTACCCCAACTGTTCGTCGCATCCAATGAATAGCGTCTTACCAGGATCACTTCATCCAAGTCTTCACAACCAGTTACAAACAACTTGTCAAAATCGGCCAGCTGCGGAGCAGATGCAACCAATTGGGCCGTTTCATCCAACGTAATCTGGAAATAAGATTTATCATTCAGATAACCGGCCGCATAAGCAGCAGCACGTGCACGAAGCAAGCGGGCAGCCGGTTTTCCGATCTTCGATTTATTGCTTGGCTTGTCCGGTAATCCGGCAATTGCCTTGTCCAGGTCATCCAGGATAAAATCGAACACTTCCTTCGGGTCCTGTACTTGCTTAACGTTTTCACTTTCCGCTACTGTAGCCGGATTCTCGGTATAAAACATGATATGTCCGAAGATAGAAACCAAATCCAGATAAAAATAGGCACGCAATGTACGAGCTTCACCCAAAACCTGGTTCCGGTTAGCATCGCTTTCCCCGCCCGGCCATTGGTACTTATCAATATTGTTGATTACGTTATTCGCACGCTGGACGGAAATATATCCCTTATCCCATTTGTCAGCCGGGAAAGAAGAGGCTGTACTCCCGATGCCTCGCCCCAAGTCATATCCTCTATTCCAACTATGCGTAACCAAACCATTATCTGTCACGCCATCCATCCACAAATCATAACTTTCGACGTTCAGTCTCTCATACAAGGCGGTCAACGCCTTTTCATAGTCTTCTGCCGACTTGAAATAACCGTCCGCCGTAATAATACCTTCCGGTTCCAGATCAATATTACTGTTACAACCGCCTGCCATACAAAGGGTAAAAGCCAACGCCCCATACAGCAACGATTTCTTATATATTTTCATAATGCTCTATTTATTAGTTTAGATTAAAAGATAATGTTTACACCGAAGTTTACGATTTTCAACGGAGGAAAATCATTGATTCTATCACTTTTTCCTTCTGGGTCCAGACCTTGATACAAACTACTGAATGTAAGCAGGTTCGAGCCAGAAACATACAATCTCAGCTTTGTGATTCTCAGCTTGTCCGTGATACCCTTTGAGAAGGTATAGCCCAACTGGGCGTTTTTCAGACGTAGATAATTTGTCTTTTTCAGGAAGAACGAGTTGTAGGTAGATGCATTCCGGTTATTGGCTGCTTCCAAACGAGGCATTTCGGCATTTCCATTCTGGTTCTCTTCCGTCCATCTGTCGCGGAAATGTACACCGGTGAAGGCCTCATAGCTTGGTCCTTCGATCCATTCCCCATACATCATACGATTCGCGCCGCTTGATCCCTGGAACAGCAAACTCAAATCGAAACCTTTATATTCGCCGCTGATATTCCATCCATATGTGAACTTAGGGATATTGGAGGCAAAGATCTGACGGTCGTCCGGGTCGATCGTTCCATCGTTATTCGTATCGACCAGTTTCACATCGCCGGCATGAAGATCAGACATACCACGCGGGTCCGATTTATATTTGGCACGGTATTCTTCCAATTCCTGTTCGTTCGCGATCAAACCGTCTGCCTGATAGATGTAGAAAGCATTCAAAGGCGAACCGATCGTTTGAATATTATAACCGCTGATATTCTTGTCATCACCACCGCGGTCGATCCATTCGTTCTTGTTATAAGCCAAGTTGAAAGAAGTGTTGAATGTAAACTCTCCGAATGTTTTACGGAAACCGACCATAGCTTCTACACCTGAGTTACGAACCACTCCGGCATTTTGTTCAGGAGCATCCAGACCAATGAAATGAGGGATACCCAGTGCTAACAAAATATCTTTCGTATCTTTTGAGTACCAGTCCAATTCACCATAGATCGTGTTATTTAGGAAACCAAAGTCCAAACCGATATTAGTCTGTTCCACTGTTTCCCAAGTCACATCCGGATTCGCCATCTTCTTCTGGTAAACAGCAGAAACAAGGCTACCGTTCATGACCACATTCGAGGTGTTATACTGAGGCAGATACATGAAGGCATCGATACGCTCGTTACCGGTCTGCCCCCAGGAGGCTCTCAGTTTCAGATTATCCACAAATCCCAGATTTTTCATAAACCCTTCTTCCGAAATACGCCATGCAGCAGAGAAAGACGGGAAAACACCCCACTTATGGCCTTTAGCAAAACGGGAAGAACCATCGGTACGGATATTCGCTTCAAATAAATACTTATCCTTAAATCCGTAGTTTACACGTCCGAAGAAAGAGTTGATACCCCACTTGGTCGGATATCCTTCCGCAAACTGACTACCGGCCGAACCTAAAGAAACGTCCGGTAAAGCATCAGAGATCAAATCTTTACGCTGAGCCATTGAATAATAGTTGCGGTAAGAGATTTGCTCCATACCGTAGAGCAACGCCAAATCATGGTTGTCGCCGAAACGCTTTTTGTAATTGGCCAGGAAACGAAGTGTCATCTGGTAACTGTTGTTACGTGAATCTTTTACACTATTCGGATTATTACGTTGTGTAACCAGTTCACCAGCTTCATTGTAATATTTATAATTCTTATAATGGATCTTTCTTCTGTCCCAGGAACCGTTCAAAGAAGCCATACCCGTAAACACCAAATCCTTGATCGGTTCGAAATCGGCTTTTACCTGCCCATAAACCACATCCATATTATAACGGTCTTCCCCTACGACA
Organism: Parabacteroides sp. MSK.9.14; assembly: GCF_019041495.1. NCBI lineage: Bacteria > Pseudomonadati > Bacteroidota > Bacteroidia > Bacteroidales > Tannerellaceae > Parabacteroides > Parabacteroides sp. MSK.9.14. Next base: position 30,890 of record NZ_JAHPXO010000014.1, on the reverse strand, counting down.
TCCAAATCCATAAGAGAGATGGCATTTCTATTCTGTTTATCCAAACGGTAATCGCCATTTTCATATCTGACCGGCGATGTGGGCTGCATGCTCCATACATCATACTGCACGCTACCTAAAGATTCCGGCCATAGGCGGTCAACGTGACGATATGTTACGTCACTACTCACCTTCAACATTTTGCCAATATTCAAATCTGTATTTACACGATAACTATAACGCTGATATTCCGTATTTTTAACCAAACCAGGCTGATCTAGATAGTCAAACGAAACCAAATAACGTCCGACTTCACTACCACCCGTCAGGTTTAATGTATGCTGTGTGATATAAGTAGGTTTATACACCTCATTCGCCCAGTTCAGATAAGAATGGTTATACGGATCATCGCCTCTTTCCGTTGCCAGAATATCATCTTCCGAATATTTGATCGAACCACCGGAATTGACTAATGCTTCATTAACCATCGTCATATATTCGCGTGCGGAAACCTGCTCGGCTCTCACCGCCCGGTCTTGGAAACCGATAGTACCGTCATACGATAATTTCACTTTACCTTCCTTACCGCGTTTGGTCGTTACTAGAATTACACCGTGAGCAGCACGTGAACCGTAGATAGAAGCAGATGCGGCATCTTTCAAAACAGAAATATTCTCGATTTCGGAAGAAGGAATCTGGCTCAAAGACATTTCGATACCGTCCACCAATACCAGCGGTTTGGCATTGCCAGTCGTACCGACACCACGCAAGTAGATTTCAGGATCGTCACTACCTGGAGCACCACCACGGTCGACTACTGTGATACCGGGACTCAAACCCTGCAAAGCTTTTGTAGCATTTACCACTGTCATTTTATTGATTTCATCACCTTCCAGCTTTGTAACGGCACCAGTAGTCGTCACTTTACGCTGAACACCGTAACCGACAACAACAACTTCGCTCAATGCTTGGGTATCTTCAACCAACTGGATAGCCAATGTCGACTGGTTACCTACCTTTACTTCCTGCGTATTATAACCGATATAGGATACCTGTACAACCGCACCCGGAGCGACTTCCAGTGTAAACTTGCCATCGATATCAGTGATAATGCCGTTTGTAGTTCCTTTTTCAATCACATTGGCGCCAATAATAGGTTCACCCAGATCGTCCGTAACGACACCCGTAATCGTTTTCTTCTGCTGAGCAATAACCGGAGCAGATGTTTCCTTTGCCTTATAACTCGACAGGACAATATAAGAACCTTTTTGGGAATAATTCAGTCCTAACTGGGTAGAGAGGTTATCCAAAACTTCCTTGATGGACTTACCGACCATATTAACGGATATCCTTTTATTTACATTTACACCGGCATCATAAATGAAAAGATAATCCGTCTGCTTTTCAATAGTATTCAAATAATCTTTCACTGAAAGATTATCACCCTGCAGGGTGATCTTTTGCGATATCGCATTCTCTGCATGCAAGCAGAAAATGGCTGCAAATAATAACATATAGGTTATTCTCATAATCCTAAATAAATGTTTATGTCGTGATTTTAATAAGAGACAAAACCCCGACAAAGGTATTTTATTCATAACTTTGTGATATTTAAAGATTAATACTTGTGTTAGACATGTGTTAGTTGTAAGGCGGTGAATCTCGCACATTCATCGCCTTTTTACATTGTTTTTCGTGTTCCACTTCATTCCATAGGCATTTTCGTTTTTAATTTAAGGTTACACATTTACTTTATATAGATAATCGTATTATCGTCGCTGCGGGAAAAAGTAAAACGCGTACTGCGTTGCAACACCTGCAAAATGAAATCCACCCCGTCCGAAACACGACATTTACCACTACATTTATAGTCATGCAGACTTTTGTTTTGGATTACAATACGGATATCATACGTCTTCTCAAAGCGTTTCATCAAATCGGCAAAACGGATATCCTCAAAGCAAATCAATCCCTCTTTCCAACGATAATCATCCAAGTTACGGATCGATTCCACCACCATTTTACCTCCCGTCCATTCCGCTTTCTGCATCGGAGCAAGCCGGATGGAAGGACCAGGCTCCATTTTATTTGTTAACTCAATGGAACCTTCCAGCAGGGCAGCTGAAAATTCGCAATCCGACTCCGCCTCATTCACCCGAACATTAAACTCCGTCCCCAAAACTTTTATATCACATTTCTTTGTCTGTACGACAAATGGATGTTCCACATCTTTAGATACATCAAAATAGGCTTCACCTTTCAACGACACACGGCGGATATCCTCACTAAAAGAGGCCGGATAAGTCATTTCACTACAAGCATTCAGCCAGACATTCGTCCCGTCGGACAGGGTGAGGTTCGCCCGCTGCCCCGGAGGAACGACGATCTTGTTCATCTCCAATACAGGAGCCGATTTTCCCACATTATTAGATATGTATAGGGCAGACACTAGCAATACGGAAATTGCAGCAGCGATCTTCAGCGATTCTCTGATAACAAAAGGCAGGCTGAAACGGTGACCGGATTGCACCATGCTGCTATTTTTCGTCTTATGCAACAACAGCACATCAAAATATTTCCGCTCCCTTATCAGCTCTTCCCGATTCTTATCAGAAGCATCCACCCAATCGCAAACAGCCTCTTCCTCTTCAAAAGAGGCTGTTCCTGCAAAAAATCGATGTAATACATTTCTGTCCATACGTTATATAAGCACCTCTCGAAAGCAACCCCCTAAAATTTTATCCGAATATTTTCACCTTCCTTTATTTTCCGGTTGCTGATCGTTTTTCCGTCTGCGATAACGGCAACTTGCAGTTGATCGCCAAGACGCTTCACTTCAATATCGAATACTTGATTGAACGCGCAAATCTTACGCAGGTTCATATGATCCCACTCTTGCGGCAGGCGGGGAGTAAAGATAAACGAATTCAGGCCGGTCGGACGAATACCGAACATCCCTTCCGTAATGATACGGCAATACAAACCGCTTTCGGCAGACAGATGGCGCTGGTTGCCTTCCGGCCATGCCTCGATTGCATAAGGGACATGTTCACCCAACAGACGCTGGGAAGAATAGAATCTCAAATAATCGGTAGCCTTCTCCGTCTCACCGCAAGCATACACGCCACGCAACGCATACAAGGTGGAGCGATCCCAGAATGTTTCACTTCCGGCCTGCGTCAGCAAACCGTTCTCCGTCCACAGGCGCGGAGAGAACAACGCCTGGATGGTCGCATCTTTCCGATCCTGTATCCCGACCGTGAGCGGAATGCAGATCCAAGAACGCAGGACATCATTTCCTTCATAATATTTATAGGTATCAAATCCTTCGACGGTCCCGCCGAAATAGCGGTCGATATTTTTCTTCAGGGCTGTAGCCTGGCGAGCATAGGCAGCAACCGGCTTACCTAAATCCTTCCCTAAATAACCTGCTGAGATCAAAGCATCATAATATAAGGAAGAGGTACAAAGATTTGCTTTCCCTGCTGGGAAACGGTTTTCCAGTTCATCCGCATCGGAAGCCACAACACCACTCTCGTTCAAATTGCGCCGACAATATTCCAAGCACCATTCGATCAATGGCCACAACTTTTCGGCTTCTGCCTTATCTCCTTTGGACAAAGCATAACGGGAAGCACCATAAGCGACCATCGCCGCATCGCCACGATCACCGGCTCCTGCCCAAACATCAATGCCTTCCGCTATGATCGAGCTAGGCAACGGCTTGTATTCCGGATTCATGAAGCGGGCAAAATGTTCATACGAGCACAGTGCGGAACGGTTTCCGACCTCATATCCCAAATAAGGGAAGAAAGGGTTGATATATTCCGCCTGGTCGTTTGCCCAGATAGCAGCATAGTAGGATTCGCCTCCGGGGCCATGCATAAGGCCTCCTTTCGTATCGTAAATACTTTCCGCTCCACGGATTTTTGCAAAGGCGAACATTGTATTGATGACAGGATCGGGCGTATCCAGAACCAGGTTATCCCAGAATCCGGCAATCAAATCCTGCCGGGCCTGTAATTCCCGGTCAATATCTAACGATAGCTCGCGCTCATCCTTTTTGTATCCGGCAAAAGTCGCACTGAACGTCAACTCCTCACCAGGTTGCAACTGACGAGCCACCTGTCCGTTGATAGTCGAAACTAATTTATAGCTGCCATCCACCCCTTTCGCGGCATCTGTCTCGACAACAGAGCGTGAAGAAGGGATTTCCACCGATATCGCAGATTCACCTATATTCCGTAAAATATATTTTTCACAAAAAGCCGGATTCGAAACGGAAGGAAACAAGATACGTGTCAAGCCGAGTTTTCCCTTACGGGGAAGTGTGTATTCGCTCTGGACGACCATCGTGCCGTTCAACGTAACCTCCTTTACTTTCTCATTCAGCAAAGACTGCCCGTTTACCTCGACCATATCCGTCACGTTCCAGGCAAAACGACGCATCAAGCTGGCATGAGTATTATTCGGAATCGTGCGTAGCATCGGCCATACCATACTTCTGTTCAGCATAAAGGCGCCGTTTGCATCGACTCCGTAGCGAAGCACGGTCGAAACTCTCAACCCACTCATTTCAATATGATCCTCATGCGGAACCCGCTCATCCACCTGCCAGGTAATACCACCGGCAGAATTAATAGCCCAGCGATCGGCTGCCGATACGGAGAGGCAGCTAATCCATAAAAAAGATAAAAGGCAGTAAATCTGTTTTCTCATGTTACTTAATCAATAATGTGTTTTTCAAATTTCTTTTATAATAAGCACCTCAAAAGAGATATCCCCTAAAAAAATATCATTTTTTCTGAAATACTTTTGTTTCACATGAACAAAACAATCGTCATATAATCCTTCAACTTCACTTTCAATATCTTCAATGCTTTGGATATGTGGAACTCCACACTCTTGACGGAAAGCGAGAAATAGGCAGCGATTTCCGGGTATGTTTTATTTTCATAGCGGCTCATGATAAAGATCCGGCGGGTTTTGTCGGACATCATTGCCAATGCCTCATCCACGAGCCGTCCGGCCTCCGAACTGAAAATTTCCTGAGGATCGCAGGCTTCAAGGGTGGCAATCCTCAGACTATTCACCCGTTGCTGATGCTCCTGGATACGTTGTTCCACATCTTCGCGGACACGAAGATGACGAAGGTAATTCAGACATTTATGTTTGATCGCTTCCAGGATATAGGCTGGAATATTCGAATCGGAAGAAAGAGAATGGCGATTTTCCCAATAATACATGATTCCCTCAACAGCAATATCTTCCGCTGCCGCTTCATCTTGCAGGTACGTATTGGCGAAACGCACAAACAATCCGTGGTAATCGGCAAACAATTTATTAAAAGCTTTTATCTCCGAGGCTGTTTCCATAATGTCTCTTTTCGCCGATAAAGATAGTACAAAAAACGCTGTTTCCAGACTGTTATTTTAGAAAAACAATCTGAAAACAACGTTTATATCTCCTCTCTCGTTTATGCGAATCAGAAACCCATGTTTTCAACCGCTTATTTTACTTTTTCGAACCAAGGCAGGCGTTCCAGAGGAGCTGTCACTTCAATCGTTTTCGGTCCCTTGAACTTCTTACCCGTATCGTCTACCCATACACCTTCTGGCAGCATCACTTTGCGCGTGTGTTCCTTGGTCAGTACCGGGGCAACCAGATATCTGTCACCCAACATGAACTGATCCTTGCAATCAACGAACCCCTGGTGCGGAAACGCATATTCCATATGCCGGATGATCGGCTCACCGGTCTTTGCGGCATGATACGCCTGTTCCAGAATATATGCTCCCATCTTCTCATGCAGACGGGCATAATCACGGCAAATCGCCAGATGCTTTTCATCGAGGATGCGCCAAGGAGCCACCGAGAATTGCATCATCGGCATCAAGGCATGTACCTGGCAGGAACGCACGATCAACTCTTGATCGAGCTTCGTCTGGTCTACTCCCAGGAAAGAGGCGAACTGGCCTCCGCCGATCATATCCGGACAGGCATAGGCATATCCCAGCAAACCGGCAGCAATCATATCAGGGATCAGCAGGCCGACCGCATTCCAAGAGTAATCTTTATCACCCAGACGCTGAACCAGCGCTTCACCTCCCATCTTCCATCCGGCACGATATTCGTTAAACGGGAAATCCAACCCGATCTTCGCCCAATACCGGCACATATCCACTGAAGTAGCCGACTTATCGTAAAACTCCAGTTCCGGATCGTTATAATGACCGATATCACCGGCATCAAACTTGAAACCATCCGCCCCATATTTCTCCTGCATGCCGCGCAATTGTTGTTTCAGATGTTCGGCAGCGGCCGGATTGCTAAGGTCATAGCAGGCACTATAACCGTTCCACCACGGAATGATGGCCGCTTCATTCGTCCCCCTTTTTTTGATCAGGAATCCTTTCTGCTGAAGCTCACGAAACTCCGGGCTATCCGGACTGACGAACGGGCAAATCCAGAACATGATCTTGAATCCCTGTCTGTGCAGACGATCAATCATTCCTTTCGGATCAGGAAAACGTTCGGGTTTAAAGTCGAAATTGCCATAATATTTCTGCCAGTTGTCATCCACCATGAACACGCCGACCGGAAAATCATTCTCCAATACATGACCCGCATATTTCAGGATATCCTCCTGATTCTGGTTATACATCAGTTCGATCCAGGTATTATACTGCGGCATGGAAAAGAACAACGGATCCGGCAAATCACCGGAAGGTGGGAAATGTTTGGCAGAAGCAGCCATATAAGCATCCTTCAACGTACGGCCCGCCAATACCGGCTCCATCTTCTCATAATCGGAATACAAACGCAACTCTCCATTCTCGACCTGAAAAGAAAACGGCTTGTCACTCCAAATATACCGTCCCTCCGAAGAAAGCAGAAGCGGCACGTTCTGATTGTTCAGGTTCTCGGCAGAGAGGTCGAACAAACGCAAGTCACCTTCAAAAGGCATCTTCGATCCCAAGCCGACTGCACCGCCCCACCATTTCTCTCCTTCGAGAGACGTTATTTTCGATTCGTACTTGCTCGCAGCAAAGCAGGGCAATGCCAAGAGAACCAAGAAAAGGAGACAGATTGATTTACGTGTCATAATATATTCAATGTTGTTATGTTATTTGCCGAATATTTCCACAAATATACGTTTTACTGTCGAAATACAATCTCCTTCCGGTTCGCTCGAATAAACATTTGTTGCTTTCGTCCAGCGTTCCTCGATTGCATAAAAGTCGATAGCCGCCGTTTTTCTGCCATCCAAAAGCCGAGTCTGATAATCGAACCAGGTTTTCCAGCGCATATAATAGAAATCTTTCAGGATACCATTCCATTCGCGATGGGCATAATCGCGCAAGCCGCCTTCGTCGGCCGCCAATCGGTTACCCCAAGTCGTAATCTGTACACGGGCATTCCACTCGTACAATTCCTTTTCTTCAGGAGTACCTCCGAGGCTGCGGGCACGAGCGATCCAGGTTCCAACCTTAAATTCAGGACGCGTTGCCAGCAATTCGTCCTGCAACAGGATCAAACGCAGGAAACGGTCGGAAGCATCCTTATACAACTTTTTGTCGCCAGCGGCAAAAGCGGCCTCAACAACCTTCTCCGTAAGACGTCCTTTCTCGGCGATCGCCTGGCGGACGATATCGACCAAATCATACTCGAAATTATTGTTTCCCTTGAACTCATCGGCTACAGACACCATCATAGCGGCAGCACGAATCACATCGTTCGGATCATAATAGTCTTTCATCTCCGACCAGCTTGAAACCTGATACGGATGTTCGGTAGGACGGGCACAGAATACAGATTCATGAGTTCCCTGCTGCGTATTTGCATCCGGACAGTTATAGATGGAATTGCTCAACAGTATCCAAGCGTCCTGCACCGTGGGATTGCTCTTTCCGTAACGGGCAACCGTATACTCCCTCAACCACTGATCCTTGTCGAAACGCTGCGGACACCAAGGCAGTTCCGTCAACAGTTCGAACATGACCGGGTTGTTTTCGCTCCCCTCCATCGTCATGCCGACTCCTTTCAGCGTTTTACCGAACGGACTTTCCTTCGCCTTATAGAACTCGTCGATCACGTGCTTCAGCTTCCCGTGTAATCCAACGTTCCCACCATAGTTCAGCAACATACAATAAATCCAGTCATGCTGTCCGAACCCGTCCTTCCGGTACCAAGTAGATGCAGGATCTCCCCACTGCGGACGGCTTTCCGCGAACAGATCCAACACGATCAGATCTCCCGCCTCCAAATTTCCGATCATCTGCGGACGCGGGTTCGCCTGCCATGCCTGAGCCACCCAGACAGCTTTCGGATTATTTTTCTTCATTGCCTGCATAATGGCCTTTCCAGCTGCATCCAGATCCACGCCGGCCACACTTCCGCCTTCATGGAACGGGTCCATACTGTAATAGTCCGCTTTGCCGTACAGCTTGTTCATCTCCTTATAATATAAGGAAGCGATCTCCTCGAAACGCGGATCTGTCGGTTGCAAAAATGCCGGACGGCGATATCCGTTCCATAATCCCGGATCAGAGACATTCAAACCTAACTTCTCTTTTGCATTATGAGGAACCATACCGGAGTATCCGGGGAATACCGGTTCGATACCATATTCACGCATCCGCTTCACGATCCGTTTCTGCAAAGCGATCTGCTGCTTATACCAACTATCCGGATTCGGGCCGCCCCAACCTTCCAAGTTGTTCATCAACCACCAAGCCTGGAAACCGGGACCGGCTACAAAATCGTTGATTTCTTCCTTCGTATAGCCTAACTTGCTCAGCACATTGTACCAAACGCCATCCGTCCCGACCATCGCCAATGGCAAGTTAATGCCATGCAACGCCATCCAGTCGATCTCTTTCTCCCAACGCGTCCAATCCCAAAAGGCCATCGTATAAGAGAAGGTACAATAGTTGAAGTCATAGCGGTATTTCATATCCGTCTCATGACGTTCTTTCTGCTTCACTGCCGGCAATACCTCCGGCAATTCGGCCTGCATGCCATTCCAGGAAAGATGAATTCCGACATGATATTTCAGATACCAGTTCAGCCCGGTCGCGATACTCACATAATTATTACCCCGGATCACGACCTTGTCACCTTTCTGGTCGAGTTCGAAAAAATCGACAGGAGATTTCACCTGTTCAATCATAAATTTACGCGACGCACCTTTGTCGATACGTTCCAGCAACCCTTCGATAGGGGAAGCCGCTTTTACGACAAGCGCAACCAGCAACATGCCGAGGATATGGATGATTTTCATTTGACAGAGATTTTATTCATTAAGATATTGACGCCATACTTTCCGTCAGGAGACACCCACCACTGCGTATCGCCGTTTGCACAACGGATCGCAAAACGATTGTCATACTGCAAACGGGCGGAGCCGTCGGGAATCCATAGGCCGAGGCTGTACATTCCCTTTGCCAGACCAAGCGGAATCTGCAAGTCGGTAGAAATCGTATGCAGGAGCGGAGTGCAGGAGCTGTCGCCCGTTTCATACGGTTGCCAGTCATTCACATTCGCATCCGTCAAGGCGACATGGCAAACCTTACCGGACTCGTCAATCAAGACCAGATAGACAGGATGTTCATTAAACAAAGTCGAGAAACCGCGGTTTATCAAAGATATTTCGACAGGATTAGCCTGTCCGGCAAGCAAAACCGCCGGAGCCGTCATCTCCTGCAACTCGATACGGTAACCGAGATGGTCCCGGATATAATCGAATACATTCCGTTCCGCTACAGAGCCATCTTTCCTGATGAAATACCCATCCGACACCGGCATCTTGTTCTCCCGCAGGAATTCTGTGGAAACAGGAGTTTCCTTCCAGTACATCATCGAATACTTATCTTTCGTATTCTTTTCCTTATAGTTATGAATCACGCTAAGAGAAGTGAAATGTTGCAGGAACAGGCGGCGTGCCGTTTGCAATCCATCAATGATCCACCCGGCTTCAGGATTATCGGGGTCCTCATTCATGCTCCAGGTTCCCCAAGGTAATTCTCCGTCGACCGGAAAACAAGGAGACTCACGCACAATCTGCTCATAAGCAGGCGTACCTTCTGACATTCCGCCATCCCACTGATGCTTTTTGATCACAATAAAGTCGTCATGGAAAGAAATCCGTTTATAATCATTAGAAGCCGTATCCAGCAGGTTCTTATATTCGGGAACCCGTATCTGGACAGCCCGTCCTTCCGGTGTCATCCGGCAGATATGTTGCAAAATAGTCCGTTTCGTATCGTCCGACTTTTCGAGACCATGAAAAGAACTGTGCCATTCTCCCCAAGCACCGATCATGCCAGCCTGTACAACCTGAATCACATCCTTATTCTCTTCAAGGAAAGGCTTGAGCTGTTCCGTATGGCGAATGATGTCTTCCAATGTAGGACCAGTAGCCGCCCGCCCCAAAAACTGGGTTTCATAAGCAAAACGGAGGACCGCTTTCTTGCCTAAGGACCTTAATTTGTCAAAGAAAATACCCATTGTCCGAAAATCCTCTCCTGTCAACTCTTTTCCGACTGCTCCCGTCAAATAGAAGTAGGTCTGAACCAGTGATACGCTATCGGAAGCATAGAGTTCGGACTGTTCTTCCAGATAAGAAGTGATATCAGGATATTCTTCGGGAGCCCAGACATAGTTCTTTTCCGTTACATCCAGTGCCACTTCAAGTCGGAATCCTCTTTCGGGGTTATACAGCCCTTCCATTCCAGCCGGATCATCCGCATAAATACCCCGGAAAGTACGATGCTGCACCCCGGAATCGCAAGAGGTGAAAAATCCAAGCATCAATGCGGAAACCAGCATAAAGGTCGCAATGTTTTTCATATCAATCGTTTTTAGTTGTTGTTATAATCAATGTAGCCTCCTGCCCTTTCAGCAAGCCATCCGGCAGACCGGTAATCTTCCCATTCACGATAACTGTTCCGGCATCCTGAACCAAGCGCAAAGCTTTATCATCCAACGGTTCCCATTCCACAAACTGCTGTGTTACCGTCCCGTCGTTATAATGCACATTTACAAACGAAGGCGTGTATAACAACTCGCGTGTCACATGTCCGTCAATATCGCGCAAGGTAGCTTTTCCTTCGGATACCTGCAAGCGTGCCGGCTCGATAGAAGTGATGCGTAACTCATTTTCCGGTACTGCCTGACAGCCTTCGGGTATCTTCTTGTACATGCGGATATAGTCGATATCGAAACTCTTCGGATACGGGACGGAAGGATCGTAAGTCCCTGTCCAGCCGTTCTTCGCTTTCCGATTGTCATAGAAAGAGATAATCTGAACCAGCGGATAAGTGATCGTCGCCTTATGCGTCATCACCTGTATGCCATCCACATACACAGTCACACCTTCCGGTGTCCAGTCGAAGCCATATACATGAAACTCTTCCGCCAATTTCTTATTAGCGAACCAAGGATGTTCCGTGTGATACTGGATCGTCGAGTCTTTCCAGCTGTGTACGGTAGACCAGATACGATTGACATCAGTCCCCAATATTTCAAAGATATCGATCTCGCAACTTTGGTTCGGATCATCTTCAAACCCGATCAACCACCAGGCACAATGCACCCCGCCCCCAGCTTGCATCTTGGCACGCATTTCATAATAGCCATACTGGTTTATTTGTGTAGCTTCCGTCTTGATCGAATGAAGGGCTTTCCTTTTCGGATCATAGTGATGCATACCGGTGCGGCTGGCACTCATAAAACCTGATATATACATTCCCTTATCAAACTCATTTTTTGAATCCCGGTCGATCGTCAACCGGACCACCCCGTCTTTCATCTCATACGTCGGTGTACAGACAGTCCGGTCTTTCGGCCAAGAAGGCAGATACTCAGGAATCCATTTCGTCCGGTCGATCTCTTTCCCTTCAAACTCATCGTGAAAAATCAAACGGTAACCCTCTTTCTCCAACGGGCTGGCGGGATAATCCTGCGCCTGTATGTTCTGTAAGCCGACCTGCAAAAGGAAACAGGCAAGAAGTGTACTGAATAGATATTTATTGCTCATGATATTTATTTGTTAACGGAGAGAAAAAAGGCCGCAAATGAAGCGGCCCTTTCTCAATTTAAATATAGACTCTAAAAGAATCGGATCAATAACCTGGATTCTGAACGATTTTGCCCTTACCTTCGTTGATTACAGCTTGAGGCAGCGGGAATAAAACAAACTCATCTTTAGTCGTCGTACAACCACGGTCTCTTGCATTCTGGATAAACTGTCCGTGACGGATCAGGTCGGAACGGCGGACACCTTCGAACCAAAGCTCATGCCCTCTTTCATCCAATACTTTCTGCAAGAAATCGTCTACTCCTTTTACATCACCCATTGTATATGGATTCAGCTTGGCACGTACACGAACTTGATTCAACAGATCCAGTGCTTCGGAAGTTACGGCATTTCCCTTACGAACAATTGCTTCAGAAAGCAAAGTCAGGACGTCTGCGTAACGGTAAACAACCAAGTCGATCTGGCTGCCGTCTCCTGTAGATTCGGGGTCTTCACCATATTTTACAGGTACAGCTCCAGAATAAAGGTTACCATGTTTGGCGATATCAGACTCTTCATTAAACAATACACCATCAGTACCTACATATTCGCCAACCAAAACAGACAGACGGTCATCACCTTCCTCAAAAGTACGGTAGAAAGGCCAAGGGACTTTATAACCATCCCATTTCTGGATAGAAGCATTCTTAGTCGGGTAGTTTCCCGGTAAAGCATGGTCATGCCACAACTGAAGATTTGTACCTCTTTCTTCCGTACAAGCAAAGATAATTTCCTTGTTCCCTTCATTTTCAAGCGTAAAGATATCTGCATATCTGTCCATCAATCCATAACCGTATTCGGCTTTCAACAATTCACGGCCGCATTCTTCCGCTTTCGCCCAATTCTTCTCATGCATGTAATACTTCATTAGAATCGTATACGCCAAACCTTTATCAAAGCGTCCGAACTGTGTCGTACGGGTAGGCAAGCCTTTCAATGATTCAGTCAATTCCGTTTCAATGAAATTTGTCATCTCTTCTTGAGTCGCACGCGGCTCAATTACTTCATCCAACGGATTCTTCAAATCTTCCAGTGTCGGAATTGGAATAGGCCCATAGAAATCATACAATAAAAATGCCAGCCAACCACGGCCTAAATGAGTTTCAGCCATCAGTAAAGCCTTCTTCTCGTCACTCATTTCTACATTTGAGATACGATCCAATGTCAATGTCATTGTACCCAAATATTTGGCATAATCCGTATAATTGAGAGTCGTATAAGAATGATTCGGAGTCCAGTTATGAGTTGTCAGCGGAATCCAGCTATCATTCACCCAACAACAAACAGCAATATCGGTTGACATATCACCAATAACCTGGAAACTGTGAGCCGTACTGAATACACCGCTATATTCCGCACTACGGAAAGGAGCATAAACACCTCCCACAACAAGCGCCTCCGCATCCTTTTCATTCGTCGGGAAAAAATCCGGATTGATCGCATCATATCTTTCCGAATCCAAATTAGTACATGAGGCCAATGCGCAACAGCACATTACTGTATATAATAATTTCTTCATGACTTTATCTTTATTTTTAACTGTTTATACTATTAGAATGTAATATCCAAACCGAAGCTGTAAGTACGAACATTCGGGTAAGCCCATTGCAACTGAGATGGAGCACTTTCTGAACTTGAAATGTCAGTTTCCGGGTCAAGACCTGTATACGGAGTGATTGTAAACGGATTGTTCACGTCGAAATACACACGTACGTTAGACAGAATATGTTTGCTGGTCTTAATAGGAATATTATAACCTAAAGTAATGTTACGACAACGGATGAACCAAGTCTTTTCATAATAATAGTCACCGACCCCATAGGCACTTTCAGTCTGGAAATATCCGGGTAACGTACCGTTCGGATTGCTGGAGGACCAAAGATCCGATATTGAAGTAGGCTGATTATAACCACGGCGCAAGTCATTAACGTTATTACTCAACCATTGTTTCTTATAACTTCCGGCAGAAAGCTTATCAAACTGTCCATAGAAATAAACATTGAGATCAAAGTTTTTCCAACGCAAAGTATTATTAAACCCAAATAAATATCCAGGGTCAGCAGATCCGTAAATCACTTTATCTGCATCATCCAACTTACCATCAGGCTTTCCGGTCTTCATCGGAATGCCATGCTTATCAACTTTAATGGAACCATCGGATTCATAAACATATCCGTCAATATCTTTGATCTTCACCTGTCCGGGTAATGCACCGGGCATATGGTCGATCGTTTCACCTACTTGAACCAAACCATCTGACAAATAACCGGAATAGTAACGCATCCATCCGTTATACTCATCATAAGCATTCGGTTTCCATTTCGGATCACGTTCTTTCCACTTGTCACGATAGAGAGAGAATGTCAAGTCTGATGTCCATTCAAAATCCTTATTACGGATATTAGTCGTATTGATCGTCAATTCAAAACCCTGACTCTGAGTCTTACCCACGTTCGCAATGATTTTATTCACCTCGTTATAAGACAGCAAAGTCTGTTCATTCAACAAATCGGAAACGACTTTATGATAATATTCAGCAGTTACATTGACACGTCCATCCAAGAAACCTAAATCCAAACCAACGTTCCATTCACGGGCTGTTTCCCAAGTCAAAACATTGTTTCCGAGTTGACTCAAATAGACACCATTGATCATGGAATTGCCAAAGATATTATTGTTACCTACTTTATAATAGCTATAAGCTTTATCTCCTACGTTGGAGTTACCTGTTTCACCATAGCTCAAACGTAATTTACCATTAGACAATACATTTCTCAAAGGAGCCAAGAACTCTTCTTCCGTAAACCGCCATCCGGCAGCAACTGAAGGGAAGAATCCCCAACGTTCACCCGAAGCAAAATTTGAAGAACCATCGGCACGCAATGTCGCTGTCAGCAGATAACGGTCTTTAAACGTATAGTTCAAACGACCGAAGAAAGAAGCCATACGAGATTTGGTTGCACTCGATCCTACAGTCGGACGTTTTGCATTACCCGCGCCCAAGTTGTTATACAAGAAACCGTCTGTAATGAAGTCATTGCTTTTTCCTGAAAACATTTCATATGTAAACAACTGATAAGAATGACCAACCAAAGCGTTGAAGTTATGGTCGCCTACCTGTTTCGTATAATTAGCAGTCAATTCCATCAAGTAGTCGGAATTATCACCCTGCGCAATAGAGGCCGCACCATTCTCACGTTGTCCATAAAGCGTTGTCGTTGGCAAATATTGTTTCAGTTTTTGATAGTTACGGTCGATACCGAAATTTGCCTTCAACAATAAGCCATCTATCGGGCGAACTTCAAAAAATGCATTTGCCAATAAACGCTCTTGAGTCGTCTTATCTGTAATGTCCAGCAATGAAACAGGATTCGGCAAGAAAGAAGCATCGGAGTTCATCGAATAATTGCCATTCTCATCCCGAATGGGCAAAGCCGGATTAAACTGAGCCGCAGAAACCAAAATTCCGGCATTCTCATTCTGGCCACTACCTAAAGGCACGTTGTCATATTCATTACGTGTCGCCGTCAAATTAATCCCCATCTTTACATATTTGCTCAACTTCTGGTCCAAATTGGCACGAAGAGAGTATCTTGTCATTCCATTATTTTTAATCACACCATCCTGATTAAAATAGTTTCCAGAAACCAAGTACTTCGTATTATCGTTACCTCCTGTTATAGATAAGTTATGAGAAGTCTGAAAACCTAAACGGGATATTTCATCAAACCAATTCGTATTATTAGCCGGATTGGCAATCTGAGCATCTGTATAAGGCAATGTCAAAGCCGGCAGGGAAGGGTCTGTCGCCTCTTTTCCTCCATAAATGCCAACACCGTTCGTACGCATCCATTGTTCACGAGTATAATCGTTTGTTGCCCGCATAAAACCGGAAGCGTCCAACATCTCGTAAGATTTGGCTATCTGCTGTACAGAAGCCGATCCGGAATACTGTACCTTAGCCGCCCCGCTCTTACCTCGTTTTGTCGTCACGATGATCACACCGTTACCGGCACGAGCACCATAAATAGCTGTCGAACTTGCATCTTTCAGCACTTCAATAGATTCAATATCGTTTGGATTGATAGAAGCCAGGATATTATCTTTATTACCTCCTGAATATTGATTACCACTATCCAATGAACCCGGAGAATTCACAGGAAAACCATCAATAATGATCAACGGGTCATTCCCCGCCTTATCAGAAGAAGCGGCACCGCGAATACGGAAAGTTGATTGTCCACCCGGCTGGGCACTAATCGTGCTGACCTGCAAACCGGCAGCCTTACCAGCCAAAGCATGACTAACTGTAGACACTGTTGCCACAGGAGTATCATCCATCTTGACAGATGCAACTGCACCTGTCATATCCTTCTTCTTCATCGTACCGTAACCGACAACAATCACTTCTTCCAAAGCCTGTGTATCTTCTTTCAACAGAACGTTGATCACATTCTGGTTCTTCACAACAATGTCCTGAGGGATGTATCCGATAAAGGAAATCTGCAAAGTCGCGTTAGCCGGAACTTCGATGGAAAAGTTTCCATCCATGTCGGTAGTAGTACCGTTAGTCGTACCTTTCTGGATAACGTTTGCACCGGCGACAGGGCCAAATGCATCGCTTACAGTACCGGTCACCTTACGATTCTGCTGCGTGGTGGCGGTAGAAGCCGGAGCTGCCTCGGAAGTCAGGACAATGTGACGATCCTTGATAGTGTATTTCAAACCTGTTTTAGCTGCAATAGCATCCAACACAGTCTGAATATTAGCATTCTTTTCATTGATAGAGATCTTTTCGTTCTTGTTGATCTCTTCCAGATTATAGAAAAACAGGAACTCGGACTGCTTTTCGATCTGTTTCAACACTTTTTCTAAAGTTTCATTCTTAGCTGAAACATTTAGAGTAGCAGTTTGCGCATAGGTGGAAGCAACCACGCTTGACAGACAAACAGCCAACATTAACACGGTTAATTTCATGATTTTTATAGTTCTTTTCAGGTTAAGAGAAACAACTATACGTTGATTATTCATACTTTTGAATGTTTTTAAGATTAAACATGATCCCACGGCAATGGGAGTTTAATTGTTCACACTTTCAGAAGAGAAGATCCGGCAAGATTTTCTCTTCTTTTTGGTTTAAGACTAACTGGTGTTCATATTTCCTACTAAGATTAGCAATTTGTTTTTATTTAGATTTCTGATATTGTCACGTGATGATCGTCGATCTTATACCGGACCGGGATTGACAGATGGATAATCTCCATGATATCCTTGATACTCTGCCCCCGATAGAAAGTCCCGGTAAATGTCCGGCGCTTCAGTGCTTCCGACTTAACAGTGAACTGCACGCCGTAAACATGGCTCAACCGGTACAGAATAGCTTCAAGACTTTGTTCGGGGAAATAATAATATCCGGTCGTCCACGAAACAAACCGGTTG
Organism: Parabacteroides sp. MSK.9.14; assembly: GCF_019041495.1. Classification (NCBI taxonomy): domain Bacteria; kingdom Pseudomonadati; phylum Bacteroidota; class Bacteroidia; order Bacteroidales; family Tannerellaceae; genus Parabacteroides; species Parabacteroides sp. MSK.9.14. Next base: position 13,393 of record NZ_JAHPXO010000014.1, on the reverse strand, counting down.
GCGTCGACCTGTTGCAGGAGGGCTGATCGCGTTCTTTTGTTATAGACAAACTGTTCGTTCGGCTTTAAGACCATAGGATGTAACAGGTTCTGCGTGGTCAGCAGGACAGAACCTTCCAGCAGTGTCGTAGTCAGGAGCGAATCGGTCGGATAAGCGGAAACGTTGAACTTCGTCCCGAGCGCTTCGATAGATTGTTCTTTGGTCTTGACAATAAATGGCTTATCTTTATCTTTGGCTACTTCAAAATAGGCTTCTCCTTCCAGTTGCACGATACGTTCGGACTTACCATAACGGGAATCATAAGAGAAAGAAGTCCGGGTTCCGAGACTGACGCGGGTTCCGTCCGGCAACACAACAACATCCGCTTCAAGCCCGTCTCCACCGACATAACTGGTAATCCGGTCGTCATATTCCCTCGAAGAAAAGATAAACACAGTAGAAGTAATGGCTGCGGCAAACATTGCCACAGCCGCATAAGTACTTATGCGGGTCAATAAGGAATATCTTTTACGCTGGCGGGACTTTCTCTTATCGAGAAGGCGAAGCCAACTATCGTGTATTTCAGAAGCACCACGGGAAGGAGCGCAGGCTTCATAAAGTGCTTTGGTCTCGAAAAACAATTTTTTGTTGTCTGCACTTTCATTCACCCAGGCATAAAAATCGTCCAAAGACCGACCTTGCAGCCGTCCTTGCAAATACCCGATGATTAATTCCGAATGTTCGTTTTCCATTTTCACTTAATTATTAGATGTAGATACAAAGTCGACACATGGTTAACTTGGTTCTTACATATACACAACGAACGGGAAAGAAAAAATACTCACAAGAAAAACAATTTTTTTCGTCATAATCCGGGAATTGCCTTCACCATGTGTGTCTCGTCCTAATTTGGGTTGACTGTGTATTAAAAAATCCTGTTATAGGTGGTCTATAAAAGTAAAAAAACAGACAAACCAGTAAATGAGTTGGGGGGACGAAAAGTATCATAGAGTGGCAACTGCCATACTTTTATCGTCAGACTATAAAGTCATAGAGCTTTTGACCTACGTCGAATACCTTTTTGACTAAGGTCGAAAAGGCTTTTGACACTAGGCAAAAAATACAAGGAGCTATAATACAGGCCTTAATTTTTTGTATATTAGGACATTAAAAAGCTTCTATAATTCCTTTATTTTTTCACTTAAGAGATTGTTTTGATTCTTTCGTCTCATGAATTAAGATGGCTTTGGTCAAATTCGTCACTCCAATGAGTGAAAGCAGATCTTTAAGGTGAAGGCAGTCCAGATGCTTGCCTTCACTTTTTTACACATTGATTTTCAACGTATAGCAAGACAGGGTGAAGCCAACGCGCAAATTCTTTATAAAAGAAATATCAGTAGGAACAGATTCGAACAGTTCTTACGCAGATAAAGGAGGGAACGATAAAGCTGGTTCTCGACCGTACGGACAGAGAGATCCAGACGTTCTGCTATTTCGGCCGCTTTCAGACCTTCGAGATAGGACATACGGAAGATTTGCTGGCTTCTTTCAGGCAGTTCGGCAACCTTTTTCATCAGCAGATCGAGCAAATCCTTTCGCATGAAAAGTTCGTCGGATGCCTCAAAGAAGTCAAGCTCTTCCAATTTTAACTGAAGGGCGCGATGATCGATGATCTCCTGCTCCATATTCATGCGGCGGAGACAATCCAGGCAGGCATTTCGGACGGAGACATAAAGCACCCGTTTCAGGTCATTCTCCGGAAGGCGGAACACCTGCTTGTCCCACAACTTCAGGAATACATCGTGGACAATATCTTCGGCAAAGAAACCGGAAACGAACTTCTCCGCAAAGCGCATCAACATCGGGGCATACTCCGTATAAATATGCCGGTATTGATCTATGTCCAAAGATGCATTCCCCATATTTGCAAATATAGAAAAAAAATCTAATTATTCATTAACAAACACTTCATGTACACCCGGTTCATCGAATTTTATCGGTTCGACCTTTCCGGTGACGGCATTCATACATTGAACTACATCGTTTCCGGTAGTCTGGACCTTGATCACCCAGCCGTTCTCTCTCTTGCAGACAGACAAGATATCCGTCGTATTGGAAGCCGGCATGACAGCCAAGCCGTCAGCGCAATGGATGGTTTCAATATGATAACGGCGCACAACAACCGGAAACTTTTTACCTTTATAGATAAAGGTGGCCGGACGCTGGTCTTGGTCGCTCGCCCAATCGGTATTCAACAGATAGATCGTACGACGGTCCGAATGATCCCAAACCGTGAAACCGACTGAAGGAGCCGCCTCCATCCAGCCTTGGCAGGTTTCCTCACCGGCAGCCTTGGCAGCAATTTCTTTCATGGCTTCCACATAATCAGCTTTCAACATCATTTCGGCGGGATAGGCTTTCTGGGGGAAATAGATGATTTTTCCCGAACCGCAGGCGATCTCCGTCTTAGTGGTCAGTTGCCGGTAATTTTCTCCCAACATCTCACGGATAACCGCATCGTCGGCAGGGAAACGGACCGGCTGGTCGGGCTGCAACTCTTCGTTCAGATGGGCCGCCGTGAGCAAAAGCGTTCCGCCCTTGAATACAAAATCGCGGATACGCAGGAAGTCATTCGCGTCGTAACTGTTCCATCCGAGGAAGATCATCGCCTTATACCGGTCCATCACGTCTTGCGGCGCTTCGACAGGAAGCAAGTCAACCGTACCGTAAGGGGTGGAAGTAAACCAACCTTCCGGCCCGCAGCCATCCACGATATTGTCCGGATAGAAGACATTCAGCAGATCGAAACTCTCGCATGCCTTATTGAACTTCCATTTATCACCCTTCTGCGACCACAGGCTGCCACGACCGAACGACTTCCAGGCGTCGTTACGCCCCTGGATCACGGCAACATTGCTTCTCAAGTCGCCACGGCGGGAATGCGTTTCCACGAAATCGAGCATCTGATGTTGGGCAAACAAGTGTTCCTTGCCGGAAACGGAATAACGGTCGTTCATATATTCGTCCGTCCACAAGGCCTCTTCCGTATTCATATGGGAAGAACCGTGCATATAAGCAACGGCCAGCGACATATACAGGCGCAGGGAGTGTTTCGGATCGGTAAACGGCCCTGAGCCCCATTGCATGGCATGAAGCGTCCCGTAAAGCGGACGGCTGTAGGCGCGGGATGCACCACGCAGGGAAGAGAGTATGATTTCTTCCGGTCCGTACATCTGTTCGGCTCCCAGCCAGTCGTAACCGGCTTGATACAGATAGCGGAACAGCGTGGACGGTCCCGTATGGCGCGTGCTCGGACCTTTGGAATAGCGGAAATTGGCAACGAGCTTGCGGGCGCCGTCGGCCATGTCCGTCACCCCTTCCGGATCATAATGGATAAAGACGCCGTGGTCGGTATAAATCGGACGATGTTTGGCAAAGATTCCGCCATAAGGACGGTTGCGTGCCGCCATATCGGAGAATACTCCCTGGTACTGGAAATGCTGCCAGTAATAGTAGCCGCCGTCATTCTCATGCGCCTGCTTGCCACGGAACATCGGGGTTGCCAATGTTTCCAAAGAAGGATTGATCCGGCTGCCTGCCAGCGTACGTCCTTCGACTTGCCAGGCGTACGGGATCTTCAACTGGTCCAGCAATCGGGTGTAATGGCCGATGACGGCAGGATCAGCTACTCGGAAACCGCTCCACTGGTAGGAAGGACGGAACTGATACCAGTTACCGATCCGGTTGGAAACATACCATTTGAAGAAATAATCATACGGCGTATATTGCTTGTCGATATAAATTTCGTCACCGGACGAAAGATAGATCAGCTCTGCCTCCTTGTCGATCACCTGGCGGATTTGCGCCTGTTCCGTACGGCTACCGTCGTCAAACACCAGCGGGATGGCGTGACCAGCCTCGCCTGTACGCATTTCCACGACATGTAGGCCGGGGGTTTCAAACAGGCACTCCTGCTCAGCGGGAGTGGCAGCACCGTTTGCCTTCACTTTGAGACTGACATTCGGCCTGTTCGTTTCTACCAATATACCGAAAGAGGCGTTTTTGGCAACATATTCAGGAACGGAAACGACTTCAAAATCGCGTGCGGTCTCTTCGATGATCTCCAGACCGCGCAGTTCATACGGATAAGCAGCGCGATGCGGCTCTTTCCGGAGCGTCAGCTTCATCTCTCCACTGCCATGCAAGGAAGACGGAAGCGGGATATAGAAGTCCGCCACATTAGAAGCGCGGTCGAAGATGTTTCCTTCGAAAAGCGTCTCCCCGTTAAATTCGAGCTTCCACATCGGCCAGCTGCGGGTTGAGAGGTTACAGCCGATCCAGTAGTTGTAGTTGTCCGGTTTTTGGGCAAACTTGGTGAACGGTATGGAGCAAACCGCTTTCTTGTTTTGTATCAGGCGCGGAGCTTCCACCCAACATTCGCCGTTGAAATGCGTCCCGCCGATACGCAGGAAAGCACAAGCCACATTTTCCGGCAATGTGAATGTCTCAGACACCGTCTGATATTTTCCCGTACCTTCCGGGACCGGCATGTAAAGCACGGAATCCGGCTTGTCATAGATATCGTCAGCCGCCCGTCCCGGTTTCCGGTAGAACAATTCGATCTCGACTCCGAAATCACCATTCCCGGAAACAGTCAAACCCTGTTTCTTCACGACCGGCAGCGTTACCGTCAGTTCACCCGGTTTCAGCAACTTACCGGAAATGCGGTAATAGGCATGGCGCTCGAAATTATCGTCTTCGCCTTTGAAATAAAGCGAATAACAGTCCTTTTTACGGATCACCGAATCCAAGTTGTCGTCAATATAAAACTCGGACCGGCGGAACATTTCTTCACCTCTGTTCTGGAAAGGAGCAGGCATCTTCACCCCTCCGATCACACGCAAAAATTTTCGCGTCGGGATTCCGGACTGTCCGAACGTAACGGTTTCGGAGATACTCTGATCGGGTTGGAGCAGATGTGTTTTTTCACTTCCTGCGGGAGTAAAGACGACCGTTCTTGTCTCTTTCCAGGAAGATGCAGCGTATGCCTGAAGTACGGCAAAGACGATCAGGCATAGGGAGATACATGTTTTTTTCATATAAACTTAATACAAATGTTTTTCGTTCAAATCACTTTCCAAATGTACGATTTATTTCCGTATTATTATTACTCGCAGTTTTTATGTACTTTTGTAGATATAATTATAAGCACTTAAGACTGCAAAGATGATAGTTGTAAGAGACACGGAGACATTGAAAGGGAAAAGGCAGGTAGCCACTATCGGCTTTTTCGATGGAGTTCATCTGGGACATCGTTTTCTGATTCACGAACTGAAGCAGGTGGCCGAAGCCGCTGGATTGCCTTCCGCCGTCATCACGTTTCCCGAACATCCCCGTGCTGTCCTGCATGCCGACTATCAGCCGAAGTTGCTCAATTCGTTCGAAGAGAAATTGAAACATTTGGCTTCCACCGGGATCGACTATTGTATCGTGCTGGACTTCACCCTCGAACTATCCCGCCTGACGGCAAAAGAGTTTATCACTACCGTATTGGCAGACCGGTTGCATGTGGACACGTTGCTGATCGGCTACGACCACCGTTTCGGGCATAACCGCGAGGATGGCTTCGAGCAGTATGTAACGTATGGCGAGGCTTGCGACATGCGGGTTATCAAAGCTTCGCAATACAGCGAAGGAGAGGCGGCCGTCAGTTCTTCCGAAATACGGAAACTCCTTGCGGAATGCCGGGTGGAGGAGGCGGCTCATCTGCTGACTTATCCTTACGGGCTGAAGGGAAGCATCGTCAGCGGTTATAAGGTCGGCCGGAAATTAGGTTTCCCGACCGCCAATATCCAAGTGGACGAGCCTTTCAAGATCATTCCGGGTATCGGCGTATATGCCGTTCGGGTATATCTGAACGGACTGCGCTACAAGGGAATGCTGTACATCGGTAACCGCCCGACCCTGGACAACGGGGACAACATCACGCTGGAAGTAAACATCCTCAACTTCTCAGGCAACATCTACAATAACGAAATAACAGTCACGTTCATACAACACGTACGAGGCGACATCAAATTCGACACCCTCGACCAACTGATCGACCAACTGAAAAAAGACAGGGAGACGGTGGATAGAATATTAACGGAATAAAACATAATCATGTACTACGACGCAATAGACCTATTAAAAGGGATGATTTCACGTCCTTCTTTCAGCAGGGAGGAGGGAGAAACGGCTGATTTTCTCAAGCAGAGCTGGGAAAAAGCCGGGTATAAGGTGAACCGCAAAGGGAATAATCTGTGGCTGATCGCTCCCGGTTTTGATCTGGACAAGCCTACCCTGCTGCTCAACTCCCATATCGACACTGTCAAACCGGCTTCGGGCTGGACGAAAGATCCGTTCAATCCGGAGGAGACGGAAGACGAGCGTCTGTACGGCCTTGGCAGCAATGATGCCGGCGCGAGCGTAGTCTCTCTTTATGAAGCATTCAGGGTGTTATCAGGGAAGGAACAACCCTACAACCTGATCTTCCTGGCTTCATGCGAAGAAGAAGTTTCCGGCAAGAACGGGCTGGAAAGCGCTCTTGCCGACCTTCCCCCTATCGCATTCGCCGTTGTCGGCGAACCGACCGGCATGCAACCGGCCGTAGCCGAAAAAGGGTTGATGGTCCTGGACTGTGTCAGCACCGGCAAGGCAGGACATGCCGCCCGGAACGAGGGGATCAATGCGATCACGCTTGCGATGAAAGACATCGAATGGTTCAACACCTATCAGTTCCCGGAAAAAAGCGATTTCCTCGGACCGGTGAAAATGAGCGTCACGATTATCCACGCCGGGACACAGCACAATGTCGTTCCGGACCGCTGCGAATTCACCGTCGATATCCGGACAAACGAATTCTATCCCAACGAAAAACTGTTCGAACTGATCAAATCGCAGGTCGGCTGCGAAATAAAGGCCCGCAGCTTCCGCCTCAACTCCACCCGTACAGATTTGCAACATCCGTTCGTACGCCGTGCCGTCATGATGGGAAAAGAGCCTTTCGGTTCGCCTACTTTGAGCGACCAGGCCCTCATGCACTTCCCTTCCGTGAAGATCGGACCGGGAAATTCCGCCCGTTCCCATGCCGCCGACGAATATATCGGCCTGATGGAGATACGGGAAGCAATCGATATGTATATCAAGCTGCTCGACCAATTGACGATTGACAATTGAAAAAGAGCAAGATCATTCTACCGCATCCTCTCTTTCTTCAAACTTTCAATTAATATGAGGGACCTCTTCACAACCATCGGCACACGTTACCTAATCGCCATCCTGAACTTGGCACTGATCTTTATCAATGCCAAGGTATTGGGTGTCGAAGGAGTCGGACTGGTCGGGCTGATTCTGGCGATAGTAGGAATCGCCACCATGTTCTGCGGAATATTGGCGGGAAATACGATCGTCTATTTCATGAACCGCTATTCCATGCAAGCCGTATTTTTACCCTCTTACTGCTGGACACCCGCCGGAGCTGGCATCGCTTGCGGCAGCATGGCCATCCTCGGAGTACTTCCCGAAGGGCACGCCCTTGATATTTATATTCTTTCCATTCTGACCTCCCTCGTTGCCGCAAACTCCCGTTTCCTGTTGGGAAAGAATCAGATTTTCGGGTTCAACCTGACCTTTGTCTTGCAAGGAGGATTACTATTTTTTGTCTTATTATTCCTTTATTACGGATTGAAGATACGGAACGTAACCGCTTACCTGTGGGGAATGTATTTCACAAACGGTATCGCGTTTCTCGTCAGCCTTTTCCTACTCCTGCCGTTTCTGAACAAAAAAGAGGCAGATCCCCGGAAGGGACGCTCCCAATACGCTCTTTTGAAAGAGATGTTTGCTTACGGGCTTTGGGGAAGTGCGGACAATATTGCCGAGATCCTGACTACCCGCCTCAACTATTTCCTGATCCAACGGTTTGCCGGGTTGGGAAGCGTCGGACTGCTGGATGCGGGAACCAAGATTTCCGAGAGCGTCTGGCATATCAATCGCAGCATCGGCTTTATCACATACAGCCGCGTTGCCCGGACACATAAACCCGGCGAGCAAAAACAAATCACGCTCCGGTTCTTCAAACTAACTTTTTGTGCCATCACACTTGCGACCGGCTGCATTCTTCTGATACCGGAATGGATCTATACGGATTATCTGTTCAGCGCCGAGTTCGTAGGGATGCACAACGTCATAACAGGGTTGTCGGCCGGAATCATAGCACTGGCCTGCAACAGCATACTATGCCAATATTTTACCGGAAGCGGCAAAATACGTTACAGCACGGGCAGTTCTTTTGTCGGTTTGATAAGCCTGCTTGTTTCGGGCTACCTGCTGATCCCGCACTACGGAGTGTTCGGATCGGCCATCAGTTCCAGTATCGCATTCAGCACCATGCTGGCATTCTCCATGATTATTTTCTGCAGGAAAACAGGAACTCGCCCAAAGGACTTTCTGATCAATAAAGAGGATGTGAGGTTCGCACTCCGGAAACTCCGGTTGACACATGACGACGATCAGCCCTGACACACCTGCTACATCCGTCGTGACGCGCCCCCGGTCAGCCTCAATGCGCCTTTTCGTCAATCCAGCCACGGAGCCGGATTCAGTTTCGTCTTTTCTTTCCAAAGCTGGAAATGAAGGATCGTGGCATTGCCGTCCTCTGTATCGGTAAAGATCTTTCCGATCGCCTGGCGGGTACTCACCTTATCGCCTGCCTTCACATAGACCTGGCTCAAGTTGCTATATACCGTCAAATAGTTACCATGGCGGACAATGACCGAATTGTTATATCCCGGAACAACGAACACACGCGTCACCTCACCATTGAACACGGCGCGGGCATCCGTACCCGGAGCGGTCTGGATGTCTATACCGCTGTTATTCGTACGGACATACTTCAATTCCTGGTGCTGCTGTTCGCCGAAGGCAGCGACAATCGTATGGCGGCCGGACACAGGATAAGGCAAACGCCCCTTATTGCTTGCAAAATCATCGGATAAGCGCTTCTCGGCCTTTGTCATGGCATACCCGCCTTTGGTGTCGGCGACACGTTCTTCGCGGACCGGCTCCGTCTCCGGTTTTGTTTCAGGGACTTTCTTTCCTGAAGCAGCCGCCTTTTCACGTGCCAAACGGTTCCTTTCAGCACGGGCCGCCCGTTCGCGGGCAGCTTTGGCTTCGGCTTCGGCGCGGGCGATTTCTTCGGCTATCTGCTTTTCGATCTGGCGGTTCAAAGCATCAGCCTGCTTCTTCTTCTTTTTCAGGTCGGCCTGCAACTGCTTTTGTTTCTTGTTTAACTGCTGCACCTCCTCTTTCTGGCTCGATTCCTCGGTCTGGAGCTTACGGCTTTCATCCTCCCGCGCACCCAATAAGGCGTTCTTCTCGGCACGTGTCTTTTCCAGTTCTTTCTGCTTGCCGACAATTTCCTTCTGCTTACCGATAATTTCGGAAGCCTGCTTCTTCTGCCAGTCGGCATACTCGCGAAGGTAACGCATACGGCGAAGGGACTGGGCAAAATTGTCGGCGGAAAGGATAAACAACAACTTATCCTGCGAACTGCGGCGTTTGTATATGCTTTGAACCGATTTCCCGTAATTCTGCCGCTTATTCCCCAACTCTTTTTCCAATTGGGAAATGTTCCGGCGGGAAGCGGCTATCTGCTTGTCTATTTCCCCGATCTCCTGGTTCAGGAGGCTGATGACCTGTTTACGAGAAAGGATCTGTTTGGAGAGCAGGTTCAGCCGGTTCAGCGAGTTACGCGCCGTCTGCCGCGTCTCGTCCAATAGCTGGCTGGTCATCTCGATCTCGGCAAGTGCGGCTTTACGCTGCTTTTCGAGTTCGCGTACTCTTGCCGAGTTCTGTGCGGAAACAGAACCGACCGACAGCACGAATATGACGAGCCAGAAGTATCTCATCTTACATTTTATTACTACTCAACGATTTGATGATCTGAGACAACGTGATACGTTTATATTTGGCAGGAATGGAAAAATCCATTTTCACCGGGACATCCGTCTGCATGCGGGAGAAATGCAACGTGACTCCTCCTTGCGAAGCGCCATCCTTCATCACCTGCACATCCATTCTCATCGGGAAAGGCTGTCCGTCTGCCAAGCGAAAATCAGCATAATCCCATTGCAAGGCGTAACGGTCCGAAGGTTCGGAAATACAGGTTGAGAGAATCTTCTCCTCCCCGTCCGCCATAAAGGTGTACAGCAACCCCATCACGTCTTTTACCTGTATTTCGGCTGCGGGCCCGTCCTGCTTCAGCTTAAAGCGGTTGTACAGCTTCGGGCTGATCCCCTGCTGTCCGGGAAGGAACAGACGGTTGGTGAAAAGTGCCTGCAGATTATAAAAATTGAACTCGATCGGTGTCTGCCCTTTCAGGTTGGCATAATTGTCAGCCACATAGCGCTTGTTCATACGGTCGATCACCTTTACGCTGTCCACACTGATCTCGGCGCGGAAAACCTCGATACCTAAAAAGGGTTGCACGGACAACTGGAAAGCACTGTCTTTTACCATCTTCAGATCCACACGCGAACTCATATTGTTGCCCGGCAAGTTCAAGTCCACGTTCAGGCGTGCAGTCAGGGTTTCATACTTGAACGCCTGCTCCTGCATAAGCGTAAAGAACTCGTTATGCGCTTTCGCCCCGCCCGCTTCGACCGTACCGACTTTCTTGGTCGATTTACAACCTGTGAACGACAGGGCGATAAAAAAGACCAGCGCAAAGGCAAGGCTTATCTTATTCATTCTTGACCTCCTCTTCTATATAGGTTCCCTCTGCGATCTTGCGATCCAGCACATCGCTTTCTTTTCCCATCTCCTTCGCTTTCTTCCATTGTTCAAGCGCCTTTTCCTTATCGCCGCTCATGAAGAGGATATCGCCGTAATGGTCTACCAGCTCGGAGCTTTTGGTCGTATCGTTGGCAAGCGCGCTCTCTATGTATATCTTGGCAAGCGTATAGTTTCCCTGTACAAAGAATATCCAGGCATACGTATCGAGATATGTCGAATTGTTCGGTTCCAGTTTGACTGCCAATGCACTCATCCGTTCCGCCTTTTTCAGATCTTTCTTTTCCAGCGAGAGGAAATAGGCGTAATTATTGAGGACGACCACGTTCTTGTCGTTGTACTTCAACGCTTCATCATACGCTTTATAGGCTTCCGGCATATTCTTGATCTGATAGTAGATATCGCCTATCTGTCCGTAAAAATCAGACTTCAACCCGACGTTCGTCTCCGGGATAATCTCCAGGCCGGCTTTGTATGTATCCAGTGCATCCTGATACTTTTCCTGCTGGAAATAAGCGATCCCAAGATAAAAGTAATACTCCGGTGCATCGGGGAAAAGCTCCTGGCAACGGGTACAGATACGGATCACTTCGGGAATGTCTTCCGACTTCAACGCCAGATTCAAGAGTTGTTGCCAGGCAGCAGCATTCGAAGGTTCCATCTCGGTAATCAGCTGAAACTGGAAACGGGCCTCATCAGTCTTCCCCTGCGCAACCAGCAGACTGCCGTACATCTGTTTCAGATCGGTATCTTCCGGATGCTGTTCCAGTAATGTCTGGAAAAGGGCATTCGCACTCTCGGTCCCCTTCTTCGTCTGCTGCAGTTTGAGAATATAACGGGACAGGATACCGACTTTCGTCTCGACATCCAATTTCTCGTTCACTAATGCATTGCGTATCTGCGTCTCGGCGGCGTCTTTATTACCGACGACTTCATAATAGTTCGCCATAGAGACAATGTAATAGGGACTTTCCGGATCGATTTCGTGTGCTTTCTGATAATATTTCAACGCTTTGACCGTATCATTCTTTTCCAAGTGGAGATCCCCCAAAATGATCTGATAGCGGGATTCCATCGGGAATTTGGCGGCAAGCTTTTCCACCTCTTTGAACGCGTTATCGTTCTGCTCCAACGCATTATACAATTTATATTTCTGCATGGAAAGCGCCTCGCTCATGCCTATGGACGATTCGAGGGCGTCATAAGCATCGATCGCCTTCCCGATTTCACCTTCCTGCGTAAGCGCATCCGCCAGGTAATAGTTCAACTCCGGTTTTCCGGGATAATCTTTTACAAGCTTCTCATACTCGTCCGACGCCTCGCCGAACATACCGAGGTTGCGGCTCATTGTCGCCAACGCCAGCCGGTAGGTAAAATTATCGGAACTGTAAGCCACCGCACGCCGCAACATCTCCAGCGACTTTTCCGGACGATTCAGCTGGGCATAAAACGAAGAAAGTTCGTATAAGACGGCCGAGGCGGTCGAATCGATCGCCAGACAATGGTTAAAGGCATCATAAGCGGCATCGAATTTCCCGGCTGCCTTCAGGTTCAGCCCTTCATAGAAGAAGTAATCGAACTTCCGCTGATCCCCGGCACTCACTTTATTCGGCTTCGACGATATTTCCACCTTCGCCTCCTGATCCTGTGCCCTCAACGATTGCGGACTCCCGATCAGGAATAATAGAAAAGATATCGAGATCAGAGACTTTAGCATCCCTCCCATATTTTTTAATTCTTAATTCTTAATTTTTAATTATCTCCCCGTGTGGCCGAAACCGCCGGCTCCCCGTTCGGTGTCGTCCAGCACTTCCACCGGCTGCCAGACGACCTGGCTGTGAGCCGTGATCACCATCTGACAAATACGCTCCCCGTCATTGATGGTAAACGATTCGGAAGAGAGGTTTATCAGGATTATGCCGATCTCGCCGCGATAGTCCGCATCGATAGTACCCGGCGTGTTCAGCAATGTGATGCCATGCTTCAATGCCAGGCCGCTACGGGGGCGCATCTGTGCCTCATAGCCTTCCGGCAACGCGATATATAATCCGGTCGGTATCAGTTTCCGTTCAAGGGGTTTCAACACTACCGGTTCCGTCAGATTTGCACGAATGTCCATTCCTGCCGACAGCGGAGTCGCGTATCCCGGCAGCGGATGGTGTGACTTATTTATGATCTTTACTTCCATAAACTCTTTTATTTCCGGGCAAATTTACATAAATATCCCTGATTACCATCTCCCGGAAGTTCCATTATTCTTTAAATTATACTAAGTACACCTATATGCATCCACACCGGAGTGTTTTGGCTCCCTTATGATGCTTTTTCTTCAAAACAAGCAAGAAAAGTACGGAAAACAAGCAGAAATGATCACAGACACCCCCATCTTGCACCTTTCAACATCCGGGTGTATGGGGCGGTTACACCCGGATGTTTCTGCTCCGGACACCCGGATGTATGGAAACAAAACATACCAACTAATTGATTAATCTATGCTTATATTGCAAAACAAAGACTATGACTTTCTGTCTCGTCCTGAAATAGGTTGACTTCATAAAAGTCAACAAAGATGAAAAAAGAG